>NZ_RCHM01000047.1:0-46519 GCF_003671475.1 Ketobacter sp. GenoA1
GAGGAGCTGATGTGCTCAATCGAGGGATATTTGCCCGTCAGCGAAAAGTAATACCCCTCTGGAGGCCATAGATGGCGGGGCTTCCAGAGCACTTTGTCGTTTTTGGACGGAAAATCCCTAGAACCCCAAGAAGGGCAGCTGTCCCGGGCCGCCCAGCGCCTGGGCATGAGCCAGCCTGCAGTGAGCGCCGCCCTGCAACGCCTGCGATTGACCGTGGACGACGACCTTTTTACCCGCTCCCGCAGCGGCTTAAGCCCAACCCCAAGGGCCACCGACCTTTACAACGAAGTAAGCACACACCTACAGAACATTTCCCAGGCCCTGGACCCAAGCCATTGTTTTGATCCCGCCACCAGTGAGCGGTGTTTTCGCCTGCTGGCACCGGACTATTTTGAGTTCCTGGCAGTGGGGCCCCTGGTGAGCCAACTGCGGCAATCCAGCCAGGCCATCAGCATCCAGATGCTGCCGCAGCAGGATGGCTGGCAGCAACAACTGCTGAATGGTTCGGCCGATTTCGGCCTGGACACCCAGCTACCGGCCGATGAGCGCCTGCAGGCCATACCGGTGACGGAGGAAACCCTGGCCGTGGTGGCTCGCCGGGGTCACCCGGTCATTACCGGCACCCTGTCGCTGGAGAATTTTCTGGCGGCCGAACATGTGGTACTGCCATTGCGGGAACGTCAGGTGTTGCCCCTGGACCAGATACTGGGACGCCCCGGCTGGCGCCGCCGGGTGGGGGCGCATGTGGTGCAATACCCGAGCCTGCTGTCGGTGGCCGCCGCCAGCGACCTGATCGCCACGGTGCCACTGCGCCTGGCCCGGCAATTGGCCCACACACTGGATCTGCAGGTACTGCCGTTTCCCGTACCGGTGCCCAATGTGGTGGTTTACCTGATGTGGCCCCACGCCCTGGCGCGGGATCCGGCCCACCGTTGGATGCGACAGCGGCTGGAGGCCAGACTGACGGCGCTATAGGATAGATGGTCACTCACGCAAAGGACACCCATTCTGATGACAACCGCACCCGCGAGCCCAATCCGCTTCACCCTGCACACGCTCGCCCCCTATCAACGTCAGATCGCCTATGCGCTGCTGGCCCTGCTGGTTACCTCCAGCACCATGCTTTCCCTCGGCCAGGGCATACGGCTGCTCATCGACCAGGGCATTGCCACCGCTTCCACCGCACAACTGAAATTCTACGTACTGCTGTTTGTGGCCATGGCGGTGGTGTTGGCGGGCGGCACCTTCACCCGTTACTACTGGGTATCCTGGCTGGGAGAGCGGGTGGTGGCCGATATCCGTGAGCGGGTGTTCAATCATCTGGTGGACCTGCATCCGGCTTTTTTTGATCAAAATCGTGCCCTGGAAATCCAATCCCGCCTCACCACGGACACCACACTGATTCAATCGGTGGTGGGGTCTTCGTTATCCATGGCCCTGCGCAACCTGATCATGTTCGTGGGCGGGTTGATCTGGCTTTTTATCACCAATGCCAAACTCACCGCCATTGTCATTGTTTCCGTGCCCTTGGTTGTTACCCCCATTCTTCTGTTTGGGCGCCGGGTCAGAGGGTTATCCAAACGCAGCCAGGATAAGGTTGCCGATGTGGGGGCCTATGTGGGCGAGATCCTGGGCAACATCAAAACCGTGCAGGCCTACAATCATCAGGCCACGGACAAATTGAATTTCAAGGACTTTGTGGACAATGCCTTTCAGATCGCGATTCAACGCAACATTCAGCGCGGCTTTCTTATCACGTCCGTCATTATTCTGGTGCTGAGTGCCGTGGGCCTGATGCTGTGGGTAGGGGGTTTGGACGTCATCGGCGGCAGGATTTCCGGCGGCGAGTTGGCGGCGTTCGTTTTCTACAGCGTGATCGTGGGCTCCGCCGTCGCCTCCATATCAGAAGTCATCGGTGAACTGCAACGGGCCGCCGGTGCCACCCAGCGAATTTTTGAACTCCTGCGCGCCACTTCCGAGATTCCCGAAGCCGACACCTGTCAGCCGCTGCCGGCCCCGGTGCAGGGCAACATTGCCATTCGGGGGTTGCGCTTTGTGTATCCCAACCGACCGGAAGAAGCGGCCATCGACGATATCAACCTGGATGTACACGCCGGTGAAACCCTGGCTCTGGTAGGCCCGTCCGGCGCCGGCAAGTCCACCCTGTTTGATCTGCTGCTGCGCTTTTACGACAGCACAGCGGGCAGCATTTTATTGGACGGTATTGATATCCAGTCTTTGGCCTTGTCTGATCTACGGCACTGTTACGCCATCGTCACCCAATCCCCCTGCCTGTTTTACGGCACTGTTCTGGACAACATTCGTTATGGAAATCCCACCGCCCATATGGACGAGGTTGAGCGCGTCGCCCGCGCGGCCCATGCGCACGAGTTCATTATGGCGTTGCCCCAGGGCTACGAGACCCACTTGGGTGACGGCGGCATCGGGCTGTCCGGCGGCCAAAAACAACGCATTGCCATCGCCCGGGCCTTGCTGGCCAACACACCTATTTTACTGCTGGATGAGGCCACCAGTGCGCTGGATGCGCAAAGTGAGTATCAGGTGCAACAGGCACTGGACACACTGATGCAAGGGCGTACCACCCTGGTCATTGCCCATCGCCTGGCCACCATAAAAAACGCCGATCGTATTGCCATGCTCAATCAGGGCAAGCTCGAGGCCATCGGCACTCACGCAGAACTGATGGCCAGCAACGAACTGTACCGCCGTTTTTCTGCGCTGCAGTTCAAACAGCACGACGCGCCCTTGCATCAATAAATTCATTACCCTGGCGCCGTCATTAAAAAAATATATGAACACCATAAATTAATGCAACTTGATGGCTTATCCGGCGCAGGTCTATAGTCGGTTACCAGAACGGCAAAAAAGGTCGATCTGTTTTCACTGCTAGACTTCACTACAGCCACTCGGAGGCTAATATGGACGGCAACAACAAGGCAGAGGGTAAATGCCCGGTCATGCACGGGTCACTTTCCAATACTGCAAGTGGCGGGACTTCCAATCGTGACTGGTGGCCCAACCAGCTGAACTTGAAAATCCTGCACCAACATTCCGCACTCAGCAATCCCATGGGCGATTCTTTCAACTACGCCGAAGCCTTCAAGAAGCTGGACCTGGACGCAGTAAAGCAGGATCTCCACGCCTTGATGACCGACTCACAGGACTGGTGGCCCGCTGACTACGGCCATTATGGCCCCTTGTTTATCCGCATGGCCTGGCACAGTGCCGGCACCTACCGCATGCAGGATGGGCGCGGCGGCGGTGGCTCCGGTTCACAACGCTTTGCCCCCCTGAACAGCTGGCCGGACAACGGTAACCTGGATAAAGCCCGCCGCCTGTTGTGGCCCATAAAGCAAAAATACGGGCGCATGCTGTCCTGGGCAGACCTGATGATTCTGGCGGGTAACTGCGCCCTGGAATCCATGGGTTTCAAAACCTTCGGCTTTGGTGGCGGACGCGAGGACATCTGGGAGCCGGAGGAAGACGTGTACTGGGGTGCGGAAACCGAGTGGCTGGCCACCAGTGACCAGGCCAACAGCCGCTACTCCGGTGAGCGTGAACTGGATAATCCCCTGGCCGCCGTGCAGATGGGTCTGATCTACGTTAACCCGGAAGGGCCGGACGGCAATCCTGATCCGGTCGCCTCCGGGCTGGACGTGCGCGATACCTTCGGCCGCATGGCCATGAACGATGAAGAAACCGTTGCCCTGGTGGCCGGTGGCCATACCTTCGGTAAGGCGCACGGTGCCGGTGATCCGGACCTGGTGGGGCCGGAGCCCGAAGCCGCCCCCATTGAAGCCATGGGCCTGGGCTGGATCAATAAACTGGGCAGCGGCAAGGGCGGTGACACCACCACCAGCGGCATTGAAGGCGCCTGGAAACCCAACCCCACCCAATGGGATAACGGTTATTTCGATATGCTGTTTGGGTATGAGTGGGAACTCACCAAAAGCCCGGCCGGTGCCCATCAGTGGGTGGCCAAAGACGTGAAACCGGAGCACATGATCGTGGATGCCCACGATCCCAACAAGAAACACCCACCCATGATGACCACCGCGGATCTGTCCCTGCGCTTTGACCCGATCTACGAACCCATCGCCCGGCACTTCCACGCCAACCCGGAAGAATTCGCCGATGCCTTTGCCCGTGCCTGGTACAAGCTGACCCATCGCGATATGGGCCCGGTGGCCCGCTACCTGGGCAAAGACGTGCCCACCGAAGAGTTAATCTGGCAGGATCCGGTGCCCGATGTGGATCACCCATTGATAGACGCCAAGGACATCGCCGAACTCAAGGAATCCCTGCTGGGTTCCGGCCTCAGCATTGCTGAACTGGTGAGCACCGCCTGGGCCTCCGCCTCCACCTTCCGTGGCTCCGACATGCGCGGTGGTGCCAACGGCGCCCGCATTCGCCTGGCCCCGCAGAAAGATTGGGAAGCCAACCAGCCGCAGCAGTTAAGCCGCATACTGGACATCCTCGAAGGCGTGCAAAACGAGTTCAACAACGCGCAAAGCGATGGTAAGAAAGTATCCCTGGCAGACCTGATTGTGTTGGGCGGTTGTGCGGCTGTGGAACGGGCCGCGCGCAACGCCGGTGTCAATGTGGACGTACCTTTTGCCCCCGGACGCACCGACGCCACCCAGGAACAAACCGACGTGGAAGCCATGGCGTTTCTGGAACCGGTTGCGGATGGATTCCGTAACTATCAGAAATGTGAGTTTTCTGTCTCTGCCGAGGAATTGTTGTTGGACCGGGCGCAGTTGCTGACGTTAACGGCGCCGGAAATGACCGTGCTGATAGGTGGCCTGCGCGTATTGAATGCCAATACCGGTCAATCTCAGCATGGTGTATTCACCCATCAACCGGAGGCTCTGAACAACGACTTCTTTGTGAACCTGCTGGATATCAACACCGAATGGAAACCCACTTCAGAGGCAGCCACCTGCTTCGAAGGACTGGATCGCAACACCGGTGAGTTACGATGGACCGCCACCCGGGTTGATTTGATCTTCGGTTCCAATTCACAACTGCGCGCCCTGGCGGAAGTGTACGCCTGCGACGACGCGAAACAGACCTTTGTTGAGGATTTTGTTCACGCCTGGACCAAGGTCATGAACGCCGACCGCTTTGATCTGAAGTAGTCCACTCCATGCCGGTGGGATGATGCATCCCGTCGGCATACCCTGTTTTCATTTTTCACACCTGCGGCAATGTGCCCGGCAAACGCTGTTGCTTCCACCCCCCTGGCCTTAAGACCGCCTGCCAATTACGGTGGAGTATACCTCGCCACTTACGTACCATAGATTCACTTCTCTGAACCAGATGGCCTGCAGTATGAAGATTCCTTTTGTAAACGCCTACGCACAATTACCCGATGCCTGCTTTGCAAAGCTGCCGCCCACACCGGTGCGGGCACCGCGCCTGATTCGCTTCAATTACCCGCTGGCACAGGAGCTTGGGATCGATAGCAGCGCAGCCTCTGACCAGGACATTGCTGACATTTTTGCCGGTAATCGCGTACCGGACGGGGCCGATCCGCTGGCCATGGCGTACTGCGGGCACCAGTTTGGACAATTGAATCCACAACTGGGCGACGGCCGCGCACTGCTGTTGGGGGATGTCATCGACCAGCAGGGCCGGCAGCGGGATATTCAGCTAAAGGGCAGTGGACGCACACCGTTCTCCCGTGGTGGCGATGGTCGTTCCCCATTGGGCCCGGCGTTGCGTGAATACATTCTGTGTGAGGCCATGTATGCGCTGGGTGTACCCACCACCCGCGCCTTGGCGGTGGTCAGCAGCGGTGAACAGGTGGTGCGGGAACAGCCGGAACCGGGGGCGGTGTTTACCCGGGTTGCCGCCAGCCACATTCGGGTGGGCACCCTGCAGCTGTTTGCCTTGCGTCAGGACGAACAGGCGTTACGCGCTCTGGCCGATCACGTATTGGAACGTCATTATCCCCATCTGGATCGCACAGCAGACGATCGCTATGTACAGTTGTTTGCTGCCATCTGCCGGCGCCAGGCCGAACTGATCGCACAATGGCTTTTGCTGGGTTTTATTCACGGCGTGATGAACACCGATAACATGACATTGAGCGGCGAAACCATCGACTACGGCCCCTGCGCTTTCATGGATGCATTCAAAGCCGGTCAGGTGTTCAGTTCCATTGATCAACGTGGGCGTTATGCCTATCAGAATCAGCCCGCCATCGGCCAATGGAATCTGGCGCGGCTGGCGGAAGCCATGCTGAGTTTGTTCCCCGGCGATGAAGATGCCGCCATCCAACAGGCCACGGCCATATTAAAAGATTACAACAACATTCACAGCCAGGCCTGGGAGCAGGGCATGGTGCGCAAACTGGGTTTCAGCTCGGTGGTGGCCGGTGACGTGCAGCGCATCGCGGGTTTACTGGAGCTGCTGGAGCAGGGCGCGCTGGACTACACCCTGTTTTTTCGCCGCCTTGGCCAAGTGACGCAACCCAACGCTGATCGCAGCCCGGTTTTGAGCCTGCTGAATTTACCCGATTGCCGGAACAATGCCGCATTGGAACGCGCGCTGCACGAATGGCTGGATGAATGGCAACAACAACTGGCACAACGGGAAACGGAAAGCGCGGAAGTCATTGCCCGGATGCAGTCGGTCAATCCGGCCATCATCCCCCGTAACCATCGGGTGGCCGAAGCCATAGAGGCCGCAGAGAATGACGATTTTTCAGTATTTGAAACTCTATTATCGGCACTGGAGCAACCCTATGCCGAGCAAGCCGCGTTCGAACACTATCAGCTGCCGCCGGAGCCTGAACAAAAAGTGTTGCGAACATTCTGCGGCACCTGATCACAGAACCGACTCAAGCCAGTGACACCCGGGCCACACCCGAGTTACCCTTAATTTGATGGCAGGCACCCAGTGCCCGCATGGCTTGCCACTAGCCCCTACTCTAGAGGATCGGCCATACAAGGATGGGCCCGCCTTTTGCATGGAATCAAATCCAGAGGTGAACCGTGTGTGTCCCTGTTAAAGCACTGCGTTGGTACCGCCAACGGCGTGCTCGAACGAGTCTTGATATCGATTTATGAATTATTTTTTACTTGGGATTACCGATGTAATTTTGGGGTTAACACTATGACGTCTTTACAATTGAATACGTCATACGAGTTTACACGCCCAACATCCGCCCTGCTGACCCCGGTTCAGCAGGGGATGCTGATTGCCTCACTCCGGTATCCCGAACAAGGCTTTGAATTTGAACAAATTGAATGGACCATTTCCGATTCCCTGAATCTGGATGCGCTGACTGCTGCCTGGGATTGGGTGTACTCACGCCACGACACCCTGCGGCTGACGGTGTCCTGGTCAGGTAAAGACACACCTGAACAATCTATATCCACATTGATCCCAACTCTGCAGGTCCACCACCATCGCGGTTGCACTCCCCGGCAGCGCAACCGCATTGTGCACCAATTTCTGGCGCAGGATCGCCAGCATGCCCCGCAGCCCGATCAACCACCTCTGTCAAGGTTAAATTTATTACGCTTTGATGACCATGACCATGTACTGGTGTGGTCATTTTTACATTTGCTGCTGGATGGCCGCTCGGCAAAGCGGATTCTGGAAGAAGTGGCCTTGGCCTATACCGCACTGTGCAACGGCAGCGTGCCGGAGCTGCAACCCGCCCCCAGCATTCTGCCCTACGCGCAATGGCGAAGTGGCGCGCAGACCATGGAACCCGGGTTCTGGGGCAGCTATCTGGCGAATTTCGATCACCCCAACGCGCTGCCGGATGATCCTGATGCATTGCCCGACATTGAACGCCGCAACATTCAGGCCGAGGCCCTGCTGAGCAGGGCAGAAACGGAACGGCTGCAGCAGGTGGCCGGCGCGTGCGGCGGCACACTGAACACCATGGTCCAGGCGGCCTGGTCGTTGATACTGGCCAGCCACAGCGGTGATGACGATCTGGTTTTCGGCACCATTCGCGCCTGTCGCCATGGCGGGCCGGCAGAGTCGCGGGAGGTCTGCGGTGTACTGATGAATATGCTGCCCCTGCGGGTGAACCTGAAAGGGGTCGATTCGCTCAGCCAATTGTTCCGGCAACTGCGGCAACGGCAGCATCAATTGCGCGACCATGAGCTGGCACCGCTGCACCAGATTACCGACTGCGTGGCGGCCGGCAACGAAGCACCTCTGTTTGAAAGCATCCTGGTGTACGATCACTGCAAGGTGTGGTCCGTTGCCCAACAACAGTTGGGGGATGGCCACCAGTTCCGGCTGTATGAACAACCCCTGCGTCCGCTCAGCATCAGCATAGTGGGGGAGCCACAGCTGCACATCACCGTGATGGTGGATTGTTCCCGTTTTTCCCAGGCCTATGCCAACCGCCTGGCCAACCAGTTCAAGCACGTTTTACTGACACTGGCCGCCGCCCCCGACACGGCCTTGAATACTCTGGACTTGTTACCTGCCTCGGAGTGGATGCACACCGTTGAGCAGTACAATGACACGGCCCAGGCACTGCCCTCAGACACCTGTCTGCAGCAGCTGGTGCAACACAGCGTGGCACGTTATCCCGATCGGGTGGCGGTGATTTCCGAGCAAAGCGACTATACCTATGCCGACCTGGAAGCCCGAGCCAACCGGATTGCACACCGGCTGTTGGCACTGGGAGCAGGGCGCGGTGAAAAAGTCGCCGTTCGGATACCCCGCAGCTTCGATCAGGTCGCCACCTTGCTGGCCGTGCTCAAAACCGGCGCCGCGTACGTTCCCCTGGAAACTGGCTGGCCCGAGGCGCGGGTGAGCATCATCCTCGATACCATTGCGCCGGTGGCCCTGGTCACCGACGACCCCTGTGCACAGGGGGCACTGTTGCCGGACCGTACCGTGCACCTGAGCGCCGAGGCTGAGCAACTGGCTGCACTACCGGCAGACGCCCCCTACTGCCCAAGCCAGCCGGATGATCTCGCCTATGTCATCTTTACCTCCGGCTCAACCGGCCAACCCAAAGGGGTGATGATCAATCACCGGGCCGCGGTCAACACCGTGCTGGACTGCAATCAACGCTTTTCGGTGAGCCCGCAGGATCGGGTGTTCGGTATTTCATCCTGTGCCTTTGATTTATCGGTTTACGATGTCTTCGGCACCTTTGCCGCGGGTGCCGCCCTGGTCGTCTGCCCGCGGGATGCCACCCGCGACCCAACCGTGTGGCGGCGCATGATTGCCCAACACCAGATCACCATATGGAATTCGGTACCGGCCCTGGTGGAAATGCTGATTGAACCCACTCACTCGGACCCGGTGGTACTCCCGAGCCTACGGTTGGTGATGATGAGCGGCGACTGGATACCCATGGATTTGCCCGAACGCTTGCGCGGGTCCACCCCCAATGCCGTTCAAATGAGCCTGGGAGGGGCCACTGAAGCCGCCATCTGGTCGATCCTGCATCCCATTACCAGCGTGGACAAGCGCCTGCATTCGATTCCCTACGGCAGGCCCATGGCCAACCAGACCTTTTATGTACTGGACCGGCATCTGCGGCCCTGCCCCACATTGGTGGCCGGGGATCTTTTTATCGGAGGCGCCGGGTTGGCCTGTGGATACTGGGCCGATACCGAGCGCACCGACGCGGCTTTTTTCCAGCATCCGATGTTCGGCCGCCTGTACCGCACCGGTGACCGGGGCCGCCACCTGGCCGATGGCAACATCGAGTTTCTCGGCCGCATTGACACCCAGGTCAAGCTGCACGGGTTCCGCATCGAGCTGGGCGAGATCGAATCCGTAGCCTGCGAACTGCCCTGGGTACACCGCTGCATCAGCACCGTTCGGGAAGAGGTGCCCGGCCAACCCTATCTGGCGGCCTGGGTACTTACCGATGAGGATCACACCGACCTGCAGCCACTGCTGAGCCGCTGGCGTTCACGCCTGCCCGGCTACATGATTCCGCGCTCCGTACAGCGCATCGAATCCATACCGCTCAGCGCCAATGGCAAAGTGGATCTGAGCGCGTTACCGGCACCAACACTGCACGCCACGGCCGCCACCGAGGCCATGGACTGGCATCCGGATGAACAACGCCTGGCCCGCTTATGGGAACAATTATTGGGGCGGCGCCCGGATCACCCGGAGCGCTCCTTCTTCGACTTCGGCGGCAACAGTCTGCAGGCACTGCGCCTGACCACTCTGGTGGAGCGGGAATTCGGACGCCGGGTTTCCCTGCGCAGCGTGTTCGAATACCCCACCCTGCGCCGCTTCCGCCAGCAGCTGGATGACGATAGCGCCACCGACAGTCTGATCCTGCCCCTGCAAACCGAGGGTGACCGGCTGCCGTTTTTTCTGATCGCGGAGTATTTCGACATAGGCCGCTATGTGGCCAAAGATCAGCCCGTCTATGGCATTCCCCTGTCGGCGTCCATCATGCAGGAGCAACCGCAACTGGATTACCCCGCCCTGGCCCGCCTGTGCATCAGTGCCATGCGTAAAATTCAACCCAAAGGGCCCTATTGCGTGGGTGGCCACTGTTTTGGTGCGGTGGTTTCGTTTCAGGTGGCAGCGGAGCTGCAGCGCCAGGGTGAGTCCGTGCGTTTCCTGGCATTGCTGGACCCACCGGTACCCCAGGGCATCGGCGCACCCACCCAGGACCCATGGGATCGGCTGCGCTATCACTGGCAGCGCATACGCAAGCTGGGCCCGGCGGCCGCACCCCGCTATATCGTGCACAGCCTCGGCAATCTCATCGGCCAGCTGCGTCAAACCGCCCAGGGGCTGGCTCCCCAGCGCATTCTGGCGTCTTTCATTCCGGAACCCCTGACAGTGGACACCACCATGGTCCTGGCCGAGCATGGCTACTACCGTTTCAAGCCCGACCAGGATCCCCGCCTTGCCTGGGGCCGGTGGTGTGGCCACATGACCGTACAGGACACCGCCGGGGATCACGTCACCTTCTGCCGCGAGCCCAATGTCCAGGAACTGGCGAACTACCTGTGCCAGCGTCTGGCGCAGACACAACAGCAAGAGGCATAACACACGCCTGTTATGTTTCTCCCTATTCATGCTTTAATCGGTACTGGATCATGACACAGGGAGACAACAATAATGAAACTCGAATCGCTGGCCTTACATCATGGCTATGAATCGGAAGCCACCACTAAAGCCGCGGCAGTACCCATTTACCAAACCACATCCTACACGTTCGACGACACCCAACACGGCGCTGATCTGTTCGACTTGAAAGTGCCGGGTAATATCTACACCCGAATCATGAACCCCACCACGGCAGTACTGGAAGCCCGTCTGGCAGAAATGGAAGGCGGAGTCGGTGCCCTGGGTGTGGCATCCGGCATGGCCGCCATCACCTACGCCATCCAGGCCATCTGCCAGGCCGGCGACAACATTATCAGCAGCTCCCAATTGTATGGCGGCACCTACAACCTGTTCGCCCATACCCTGCCCCGGCAGGGCATTGATGTGCGCATGGCCTCCTTCGATGACTACAGCAAACTGGAAAGCCTGATTGACGACAAGACCCGCGCCGTGTTCTGCGAATCCATCGGCAATCCCGCCGGCAATATTGTGGACCTGCAGAAACTGGCCAGCATTGCCCATCAACACGGCGTCCCCCTGATTGTGGACAACACCGTGGCCACCCCTTATTTGTGCCGCGCGTTTGATCACGGAGCCGATATCATCGTGCACTCCCTGACCAAGTACATCGGTGGTCACGGCACCACCGTAGGCGGCATCATCATCGATTCCGGCAAATTCGACTGGGTCGCCAACAAAGATCGCTTTCCCATGCTGAATGAACCCGATCCTTCCTACCACGGAGTGGTGTACACCGAGGCATTGGGGCCTGCAGCCTTTATCGGCCGTTGCCGTGTGGTGCCCCTGCGCAACACCGGCTCGGCGCTGGCGCCCCACAGTGCGTTTTTGCTGTTGCAGGGATTGGAAACCCTGGGCCTGCGCATGGAGCGCCACTGTGAAAACGCTTTGCAGGTGGCCCGCCACCTGCAGCAGCACCCAAAAGTGGAATGGGTGAATTACGCCGCATTACCGGACAGTCCGTTCCACGCCACCTGCCAGAAAATCACCCAGGGGCAGGCGTCAGGCATTCTCAGTTTCGGCATTACCGGCGGGCGCGAGGCGGGGGCTCGTTTTATTGATGCCCTGCAGATGATTTTACGCCTGGTGAACATTGGTGATGCCAAGTCGCTGGCCTGCCATCCGGCCACCACCACCCACCGGCAACTAAGCCCTGACGAGCTGGCCACCGCCGGGGTATCGGAAGATCTGGTGCGCCTGTCCATCGGCATTGAACACATCGATGATATCCTTGCCGACATTGATCAGGCCCTGACAAAGGCCTGATCGGGATCTGACGTTGGCCGGCAATCGTGTTATCTTTTAAGGTTGTCGAATAAGAACAATTCCGATTCCGTGAGGCCCCCGGTGGTATGAGTGTGTTATGGATTCTGCTGTTGCCCATGGCGGGCATTCTGCTGCCGGTGCTGTTTGCGCGGGCCGGCCGCACGGTCACTGCCTGGCTGACCGCGCTGATGCCGGCGCTGGCGCTGGCGCTGTTACTGCAACAGGCACCCGATGTGTTTGCCGGCACGGTACCGGTTTATTCCGCGCCCTGGGTGCCGTTGCTGGGCCTGCAGTTATCCCTGCACCTGGATGGCCTGGCCTTTCTGTTTTGCCTGCTGATCCTGGGGATCGGCCTGCTCATCATTCTGTACGCCCGCTACTACCTGTCAGAAGAAGACAACATGGGCCTGTTCTACGCCTATCTGCTGTTCTTTATGGTGGCCATGCTGGGGGTGGTGCTGTCCAGTAACCTGTTGCAGCTGTGGTTGTTCTGGGAACTCACCAGCATCAGCTCGTTTCTGCTGATCAGCTTCTGGTGGCATAAAAGCGAAGCCCGCAAAGGCGCCCGCATGGCATTGACCGTGACCGGGTTTGGCGGCCTGGCCTTGTTGGGGGCGCTGCTGTTGATCGGCCACGTCACCGGCACCTACGAGCTGCGCGAAGTACTGACCATGGGGCACGTGTTGCGCAACAGCGAGTACTATCCCGCTATTCTGGCCCTGTTCCTGTTGGGGGCATTCACCAAATCAGCCCAGTTTCCATTCCAGTTCTGGCTGCCCCATGCCATGGCGGCGCCCACCCCTGTATCGGCCTATCTGCATTCCGCCACCATGGTGAAAGCCGGTGTCTTTTTGCTGGCGCGGTTTTATCCGGTGTTGGCGGGGACCGATGCCTGGTTTGTGGCGGTCTCGCTCACCGGTATGGCCACCATGCTGGTGGGCGCCTACATCGCCCTGTTCAAGCACGACCTGAAAGGCCTCTTGGCCTACTCCACGGTGAGCCATCTGGGTCTGATCACCTTGCTGCTGGGCCTGGGCACGGATCTGGCGGCGGTGGCGGCGGTGTTCCACATCATCAATCACGCGGTGTTCAAGGCGTCTCTGTTTATGGCTGCCGGCATCATCGATCATGAATCCGGCACCCGTGACATGCGCAAGTTGAACGGCCTGTGGAAGTACATGCCCTGGACCGCCACCCTGGCCATGGTGGCGGCATCGTCCATGGCGGGGGTACCGCTGCTGAATGGCTTCCTCTCCAAGGAAATGCTGTTTTCCGAAACCCTGCATCAATCCACACTGGGGGCCCTGTCCTGGTGGATTCCCTTACTGGCCACCGCCGGTGGCGCCTTTGCCGTCGCCTACTCCCTGCGTTTTATGCACGATGTGTTTTTCAACGGCGAGCCCATCGACCTGCCCCGCACCCCCCACGAACCGCCACGCTATATGCGGGTGCCGGTGGAAGTACTGGTGGTGCTGTGCCTGTTGGTGGGCGTGTTCCCGCAATTTATGGTGGGGGACATACTGGATACCGCCTCCATGGCGGTGCTGCAAAGCACCTTGCCCCAATACAGTCTGGCGGTGTGGCACGGTTTTAATTTCCCGCTGCTGATGAGTGCCATGGCCATCGTCGGCGGCTTGACTCTGTACATCAATCGTCGCCACCTGTTCGACTTTCAGGTGCAATTTGCCGATCGCGATGCCAAGCATGTGTTCGAAGGCATGGTGCAACGGCTGATTGCCGGTGTTACCCGGCTGCATCAATGGCTGGACGATGGATCCCTGCAGCGTTCCATGTTTCTGCTGATTCTGCTGGCACTGCTGGTGAGTGCAGCGCCGCTGTTCGAACTGGTGAACACGGTGGGCAGACACCCGCAATTACCCATCAACTGGGTGGTGGGCTTCTGCGCCGCGCTGATGATTGCCGCCACCTTTGTCACCCTGTGGTGGAGCCATCTGCGCCTGGTGGCGTTGATCGCGTTATCCGTGGTGGGGCTGATCGTGTCCATCGCGTTTGCCTATTTCTCGGCACCGGATCTGGCACTGACCCAACTGTCAGTGGAGGTGGTTACCATTCTGCTGTTTCTGCTGGCCCTGTTTTTCCTGCCGCAGAAAAGCCCCACCATCGACAGCAAGTTAACCATCATCGTGCGGGATTTCAGTGTGGCGGCGTTGTTCGGCAGCGTAGTGGGTACCATCTGTTACGCCATGCTTACCCGGCCGCTGGACACCATTTCCGATTTCTTTGTGGCCAACAGCAAACCCGGTGGTGGCGGTACCAATGTGGTGAATGTGATTCTGGTGGATTTCCGCGGCTTTGATACCCTGGGTGAAATCACCGTACTGGGCATTGCTGCACTGGGCATTTATAAACTGCTGGCCCAGATGCTGGTGTCCATGCCCTCTGCCGACAGCAAAGGTTACCGTTGGTCCAAGGAACGTCATCCCTTCCTGCTGGCGGTGGTGTCCCAGAGTCTGCTGCCGCTGGCACTGCTGGTGTCGGCGTATATCTTCCTGCGCGGGCACAACATGCCCGGTGGCGGCTTTATCGCCGGGCTGATTACCGCCATTGCCCTGATTCAACAATACGTGGCCCACGGTGTGGTGTGGATGAAAGAACGCATGCCCATCAACTACCTGGGGCTGATTGCCAGCGGGTTATTGATTGCCACACTGTCCGGACTGGGCAGCTGGGCCTTTGGCCACCATTTCCTCACCACCTGGTTCGATCATTTCCATTTACCGCTGGTGGGGGAATTCGAGCTGGCCAGTGCCATGGTGTTTGATTTTGGCGTGTACCTCACGGTGATCGGCGCCACGCTGTTGATCCTGGCCAACCTGGGCAAACTCACCACCAGTGAACGTCTGCAGGCGGGGGATAACTGATGGAATTTACCTTTGCACTCAGTGTGGGTGTACTGACCACGGCGGGCATCTATTTAATGTTGCGGGCACAAACCTTTCCAGTGATCCTGGGATTAACCTTATTATCCTACGCGGTGAATCTGTTTCTATTCGCCAGCGGACGCCTGACGGTGAACGGTGCTGCCATTGTGGGCCACAGCGAGCAGCTGGCAGACCCGCTGCCCCAGGCTTTGGTGCTCACCGCCATCGTGATCGGTTTTGCCATGACCGCGTTCATTTTGATTCTGGCCATTCGGGCGCGGGCGGATCTGGGTAACGATCATGTGGATGGCCGCGAATTACCACCGGAACGCAGCGCAATCGAGGAGGCCCTGGCCGATCGCATCGAGAAAAACACCGCCGCCCACAAGGCCCAGCACAACAAGTCACACTCCCGTCACAAAAGGAAGCAAAGCTGATGCTGCAGCATTTGCCGGTTCTGCCGCTGTTGATTCCCCTGCTGGCCGGTATCCTGTTACTGATGCCACCCATCGCCACCACCCTGCGCCGTCAGCAGTGGGTGGGTACCCTGTTTGCGTTACTGCAATTGGGCGCCGCTGCAAGTTTGCTGTGGCACGTGGATCAGCACGGCACCCTGGTGTACGCCATGGGGGGATGGCAACCGCCGTTCGGTATCATTCTGGTGGCCGACCGTATGGCAACCCTGCTCTCGGTGCTGACGGCCATTCTTCTTCTTTGTGTGCAACTGTTCAGCAGCGCCGGCGAGGATCAACAGGGGAAATTTCTGCATCCTTTGCTGATGTTTCAGGCCTTGGGCATCCAGGGGGCGTTTCTTACCGGTGACCTGTTTAACCTGTTCGTGTTTTTTGAAGTATTGCTGATTGCCTCCTACGCCCTGTTGATCCATGGCGGTGGTGCGCAGAAGACACTGGCCAATGTGCATTACGTTACCCTCAATCTGGCGGGCTCGGCCCTGTTCCTGTTTGCCCTGGGCATCATGTACGGCACGTTCGGTACGCTCAACATGGCCGACATGCAGCAAAAGGCCGCCCTCATCAACCCCAATGATGTGCGCCTGGCCAACGCCGGTGCCATGCTGCTGCTGGTGGTGTTCGGACTGAAATCCGCCATGATGCCACTGCATTTCTGGATGCCCAGAGCCTACTCCGCCGCACCGGCGCCGGTGGCTGCGCTGTTTGCCATCATGACCAAAGTGGGCATCTACAGCCTGTGGCGGGTACATTGCGGCATTTTTGGCGACAACGCCGGAGACCTGGCCAACATTGCCCAACCCTGGCTTTGGCCCCTGGCCTGGCTGACGGTGGTGATTGGTATCATCGCCACGCTGGCCAGTAAAACGTTGCGTGAACTCACCGCCAACCTGGTGATCATTTCGGTGGGCAGCCTGTTGCTGATGGTGGCACTGAACACACGGGAGGCCACCGCCAGCGGCCTGTACTATCTGGTGCACAGTACCCTGGCCACCGCGCTGATGTTTCTGGTGGCAGGCCTGATCATCGGCCAGCGGGGCAAGGCCGAAGATCGTTTTGTACAGGCCCGTCCGGTGGTACAACCGGCATTGCTGGGGGCGTTGTTCTTTCTGGCGGCCCTGGCGCTGATCGGCATGCCGCCCATTTCCGGCTTTATCGGCAAAGCATTGATGCTGAAGGCCGCCCTGGCCGGTGGGCAGGCGGGCTGGATCTGGCCGCCCATCCTGCTGGCCAGCCTGGCGGCGTTGCTCATGCTGTCCCGTTCCGGAGGCACCCTGTTCTGGCGCGCGCGCGGTGATCATTCGGATGGCAAACGGGTACAACCGACACAGATCGCCGCAGTGGCAATACTGGTGATCACCCTGCCCACCATGGTGATTTTTGCCGGCTGGATTACCGAATACGCGCAACTGGCAGCAAGCGAGATGACCCGGGGCGTGGATTTATCCTTACTTGGAGGTGACGATGCTTAAGCGACTCTTCCCCATGCCGCTGCACACCGGCATCTTGCTGCTGGTGTGGATGCTGTTGAACTCCTTCAGCATGGGCCACCTGGTATTGGGATTGATTCTGGCCATCGCCATACCCTGGGTTGCCGCGCCGTTGAGCGACCCCCACGCCCGGGTGCGCAAGCCGTTGCGGGCAGCACGTTATGTGCTGATGGTACTGGGGGACATCATCGTCTCGAACTTTGAAGTGGCCGGCCGCATTCTGCGCTCCAACCGCCACCTGCGCCCGGGATTGATTGCCATGCCGCTGGATCTGCGCGATCACTTCCCCCTGGCGGTATTGGCCAGCACCATCTCACTCACCCCCGGTACCGTGAGTGTGGATTTTTCAGAAGACATGCAGTGGCTCTACATTCACGCCCTGCACATAGACAACGAACAGCACATGATAGATCGAATCAAAACGCGCTACGAAGCGCCGCTGCGGGAGATATTCGCATGCTGAATACGGTATTGATGGTGGTGTCGGTGATGGTGGGGCTGGCGTTGGTGCTGAACACCATCCGATTGCTGATCGGCCCTTCCACCGCCGATCGCATCCTGGCGCTGGATACGCTGTATATCAACAGCATTGCCCTGATCGTATTGCTGGGGCTGTACTTTGCCAGTGACATGTATTTTGAATCAGCGCTGCTGATCGCCATGCTGGGATTCGTCAGCACCGCTGCTCTGGCCAAATACATGCTGCGCGGCGACATCATCGAATAGGAGAGCCACCATGTTATTTGTCATTGAAGTGTTCGCCTCCTTTCTATTGTTAATGGGCGGTGTATTCATCCTGATCGGCGCCCTGGGCATGGTGAAATTACCGGATTTTTACACCCGCCTGCATGCCCCCACCAAAGCCACCACCCTGGGTATCGGCTGCATTCTTATCGCCTCCATGGGATTGCACGCTTTGCGCGGCGACGGCTTTGCCATTCACGAACTGGTAATCAGTCTGTTTTTATTCATCACCGCCCCGGTATCGGCCTATATGGTGGCAAAAGCGGCGCTGCAACGACGCACCCGGTTTGTGGACAGCACCATTAACACAGAGATGAGTAAGGATATACTGGAGAGGCGCGCGCCCAAGTAGGGGGCTAAGTGGATGTGAGATTGTATTCCTTAAAACTTTATACGATTCACATAGCCAGTGTTATCGGTTTCGGTCGCCATAGGCTCTGTTAAAGCCGCGCTTGGTACACTGTTAGGTTAAGCATCAAAAGGTTTCCAATGATTGAGCCTGTATCGAAGAACAATTTCAGCGAAATACTCCCGTTGATACGGGCATATCAGCAATTTTATAACGTGGCGAGTATTTCGGATGAAAAGAATGCGGCGTTTTTTTCCCAGTTCGGTGAATCAAATCCGGCAGGTTGCCAGTTTATCTATCGCGAATCAGGTGACGCGATTGGGTTCGCCACGGTGTATTTTTCGTTTGCATCAACCATCACCGAAAAGGTAGCCGTTCTGAATGATCTGTACACCATTCCGGGCCATCGAGGCAAAGGGGTGGGGCGCAGGCTCATAGAACATTGTCGCGGTTATGCAGCCGATCATGGAGCAGGTCGCCTGCAATGGGTAACGGCCCCGGATAATACGCCGGCTCAAAAACTGTATGAATCGATGAATACCAAGCGGAGTACGTGGTATTTTTATACCTACAACGCTTAACGCAATAACCCGTTGATAAAAAGAATTCAGGCGCAGAATCCATGGAACACGTGCTCATCTACTCTGATAGCCTCACCTGGGGCATCATCCCCAATACCAGGAAGCGATTGCCTTTCAATAAGCGCTGGCCTGGTGTGTTCGAAAACGCGTTAAATGCCCGTGGCAAACAGATCAGGGCCATTGAAAATTGCTTGAACGGCCGCAGAACCGTGTGGCCTGATCCGTTTAAAAACGGCAGAGATGGATCGGAAGGTCTGGCCCAAGTCATTGAAATGCACTCACCCCTCAAGCTGGTCATACTCATGCTGGGTACTAACGACTTTCAATGCACACACGATCATAATGCATGGCTTTCCGCACAGGGAACGGCAAAGTTAATTCACACCCTACGCGCCGCACCCATCGAGCCAGGCATGCCGGTACCGAAAGTACTGGTGGTTGCCCCACCGGCGATCACTGAACCCAAGGGAATTATTGCGGATAAGTTTAAAGGGGCCGAGAAAAGATCCAGGGGTTTGGCCACCGAACTGGAAAAAATCTCGGCGGATCTGGGTGTTCACTATTTCGATTCAAACACCGTCATCCAAGCCAGTGCGGTGGACGGCATACATTTGGATGCAGAGCAACATACTGTATTGGGGTTGGCGCTGGCGGAAGCAACCTGCAGAGCGGACATCTTTTAGCTATCCGCCCCCGTGCCGGCTAGGCTCCACTTTTGTGGTGGTATCGCCTAGCTGTTGTCATCCATGGCCGCAATATGGCCGGCAAAATACGCTTTGTAATCCTCTGCGGAAATGCCGGTCACATCCAGATAGGCTTCATCATCAGCCGGAATGGCAATCAGGCTGGCCTCGGTGAAACGGATGGGCTTGTCCTCCTGATCCAGCAATGCAAAATCGTCGTTCAGGGCCACAAACACCACCCCGTCATCCACCTGGCCACCGATGCTTTTGATCCAGCCGGCCAATGCACCGGCACCGCCTACGTTCACAAATTCCCCTGACACGGCGTGTACGGAAGGATCGCCACGCTCCAGTCTGGTGGTTCCGATTTTGTCGCCTTCATGGGTCAGGGTGTACATGGCATGCTTCCTGTTGTAATGGGTTATGACGCGTTTTTATGTTGTGCAGCGGGCCGGGGCAGTGCGTTGCCCGTTTCATCAAACAGATAACAGGCTTGGGGCGCTATGAAGATCGCCGCTTGCTGGCCCACCTGCAAGGTGGTGTCGCCACTGCCTTTGAATACTAACGGTTCTTCACAGGCAGAACCAGCAGCAAGCTGCAGATGCACATAGGCCTCCGCGCCCAAATGCTCAATGGCCACCACCTTGCCTTCGATCCGTGCCGCCTCGCCCGCCGGCTCATCCACCACCGGAGCGTTTTCGCTACCCACAATGTGTTCAGGCCGCACCCCCAATGTCACCCGGGCGCCGCTTTGCAGGCCATTGCTTTGCGCCACCGATACGATCAGTTCTGCACCCACACCAATATCCACGCTCACCTGTGTGGTGGAGCAGGCGGTGACCGTGGCCGGCACAAAGTTCATTTTGGGGGAGCCAATAAACCCCGCCACGAACAGGTTGCAGGGTTGTTGATAAAGCGTCAAAGGCGCCCCGATCTGCTCTACGGCACCGGCGTTCAATACCACAATGCGATCGGCCAGGGTCATGGCCTCCACCTGATCATGGGTAACGTAGATCATGGTGGTGCCCAGCTCACGGTGCAGGCGCTTTAGTTCCAGGCGCATCTGCACGCGCAATGCCGCATCCAGATTGGACAGGGGCTCATCAAACAAGAATACCCTGGGCTTGCGCACAATGGCGCGGCCAATGGCCACCCGCTGCCGCTGGCCACCGGATAACTCCCGTGGTTTTCGCTCCAGCAAATGTTCAATCTGCAGAATGCGGGCGGCTTCCCGCACCCGATCGGCGATGGCCTGCTTTTGGGTTTTTTTCAGCTTCAGGCCAAAGGCCATGTTGTCATAAACGCTCATGTGCGGGTACAGCGCATAGGATTGAAACACCATGGCCACACCCCGCTCGGATGGCTCCAGCTCGGTGACGGTTTCGCCGTCAAACACCACCTCGCCGGCGGTGACTTCTTCCAGACCGGCGATCAAACGCAACAAGGTGGATTTGCCACAACCGGAGGGCCCCACAAACACGGTGAATTCCCCATCCTGTATTTCCATCGCAACCTGCTTGATGACGTCGGTTTTACCGAAGGTTTTATCAACTGCTTGCAGAGTTATGGCTGCCATGAATCATACTCTCCCTCTTAATAATTTGACGGGTTAACCTTTGACTGCGCCTGCGGTCAGGCCCGACACAATACGGCGTTGAAAAAACAGCACCAGAATGATCAGCGGTACAGTGACGATCACCGATGCGGCCATGATGTTGCCCCAGGGTAGCTCGTGGGCACTGGCACCGGAGGTGAGGGCAATGGCCACCGGCACCGTACGCATTTCACTGGACAGGGTGAAGGTCAGCGCAAACAGGAATTCATTCCAGGCGGCGATGAACGCCAACAATCCGGTGGTCACCAGCGCCGGACCCATCAACGGCATAAAGACTTTGGTCACGATGGTCAACGGTGATGCGCCATCAACAATCGCCGCTTCTTCCAGCTCCTTGGGCAGCTCCCGCATAAAGGTGGTCAACACCCACACGGTAAACGGCAACGTGAAAATCAGATACGAGAACGATAACGCCAGCAGATTATTGTACAGGCCCAGGGTATTGATTAATTCAAACATCCCCGACAACACCGCAATCTGCGGGAACATGGATACGCCGAGAATGACAAACATCAACAGCATGCGGCCACGAAACTGCACCCGGCCAATGGCATAGGCCGCGGCCAATGCCAACGCCAACGACAACGTCACCGTGGACACCGATACAAACAGGGAGTTGAGAATATTGCGGCCGAAGGGTTGTTCCCGAAACACCGCCACGTAATTATCCCAATGGGGTTGCGAAATCCAGTATTCCACCTCAAACAGGTCGGAGCCGGATTTCAACGACGATACAATCGCCCAGTAGAACGGAAATATGGTATAGACCGCAATCACCAGCAGCAGGCCGTAAAAGGCAACCCGACTCACGATCCGCTTGGCGCGCTTCCACCTCAGTTGAGCCACTGTTGCCATCTTATTGCTCCCGCCCTACTCGCGCCAGCGTGAGATACACCACGGTGAACAGTGCAATGATGGCAAAGATCAGCGTCGATGCCGCCGAACCAAAACCCAGGTCACCAAAATCAATCAATTGCTGGCGGGCATACACCGACATGGACATGGTGTCACGGTTGTTGCCACTCATAACGTACACCAGATCAAACACCCGTAACGCATCCAGCAGGCGAAAGATAATCGCCACCATCAACGCCGGTTTCAATAACGGTAAGGTAATACGAAAGAACACCGTCAGGGGATGCACACCATCCACCCGCGCCGACTCATAACACTCTTTGGGTAACATCTGTAAACCTGCCAACAACAGCAGCGCCATGAACGGCGTGGTTTTCCACACATCCACCAGAATGATGGACAACAAAGCGGTATCCGGTGATGCAGTCCAGGCAATGGGGTGCTGCATCAGGCCCACGCTCATCAGCATGTGGTTGATCACACCAAACACATCATTGAACATCCAGTTCCACATTTGCGCCGACACCACCGTGGGGATGGCCCAGGGGATCAATATGGCCGCCCGCAATCCGCCACGCCCCCGAAACTGCGCATTCAAAGCCAGGGCAATAATCAATCCCAGCACGGTTTCCAGAAACACCGACACCACGGCAAACACCACCGTATTCCACACCGATGCCCACCAATAAGGGTCCTGCAACAGAAAGGAGAAATTATCCACGCCCACAAACTGTGCCGCCTCGGGATTGATCAGGCTGGCGTCGGTAAAACCATAGGCGATGGTTTTCAGCAATGGCCAGCCGGCCACCAACGCCAACACCAGCAACATAGGTGCCAAAAACACCCAGGCCCAACGCACTCGACGCCGGGTCAAACGGGAATGTGAGGTTGCCGGTTTCACCATTGCTCCCCCCGTGACAAGCGGATCAGTTTTTTCTGCAACGCGGCCAGGGCAGGGGCCGCTGCTGATTTGCCACTGAGCACGTCATGCACCGTGTAGTAAAACTCCGCACTGACCCGGGCATATTTGCTGCCGGTAACGCGGGAAGGGCGCGCCACTGCATGTTCGAAGGAATCATACAGGGTGCCGAAAAACGGCACCGCGGCCAGCACTTCCTGATCCTGATAAAGGGCCTTGATGGTGGGATTATAGGAGGCCGCAATGGCCCGGCGTTTTTGCTCTGCATAACTGGTGAGGTAACGCACCAGATCCGCCGCCAGCGCCGGGTGGCGTGAATAGCGCGACACCGCCAGCTGCCAGCCCCCCAGGGTGGCACTGGGATGCCCCTGGTCACCGCCCCTGGGTAACGCCATCACACCGATGCGGCCCCGTATGGGGCTGCCTTCGGCATTACCCAACGCCCAGGCGTAGGGCCAGTTGCGCATAAACACCGCATTGCCGGACTGAAACACCCCACGGCTGGCTTCTTCGTCATAATTCAGTACGCCCTTGGGGGCAATATCGCCAATCCAGCTGGCCGCCAGATCCAGGGCAGCCGCCGCCCTGGCGTTATCCAGGGTAACCTTGCCCGCGCTGTTCACCAGGGTGCCGCCGTTAAAACTGTCGATCCATTCCAGGGCATCGCAGGTGAGGCCCTCATAGCCCTTGGCCTGAAACACAAAACCCTGCATGCGGGTATTTCCCGCAGCGCGTTCTGCGTTTTGAATAATCCGCGCGCTTTCGGTGAGCTGCTGCCAGGTTTGCGGGGGTGAGCGGCCGTATTTCTGCAACAGATCCTTGCGGTAAAACAACACACCGGCATCGGTGTACCAGGGTATGGCCACCAGTGCGCCGTCTATGGTGTTGTTGGTGATCATGGTCTGGAAAAACTGTTGTGTGAAGCGGCCATCAATATAGGAGGATAGATCCACCAGATGGGGCGCAAAGGTACCGGGCCACACCACATCGATCTGAAAGATATCAATATCCGGTGAATGGGAGGCCAGAATCTGTTGGTACAAGGCAAAACGTTCTGTGGAGGAATTGGGGGTGGCCACCACTTTGACCGGGGTACCGGTTTGACGGGACCAGGCTTCCACCCCCTCCTGACACAGCCGCAACTGCACACCCAAGGCGCCACAGGAAATGGCCAGGCGGGCAGGTGCTGCCGCCGCAACGCTGTTGCAGTAAAATACCCACAACATTATTACGCTGGCGGCCAATAAGGAAT
Organism: Ketobacter sp. GenoA1; assembly: GCF_003671475.1. Classification (NCBI taxonomy): domain Bacteria; kingdom Pseudomonadati; phylum Pseudomonadota; class Gammaproteobacteria; order Pseudomonadales; family Ketobacteraceae; genus Ketobacter; species Ketobacter sp. GenoA1. Next base: position 24,219 of record NZ_RCHM01000047.1, read on the forward strand.
GGCCACGACCCTTCATGGCAGTCATGGCATGTGCGTCAGTGCGTAGCAAACCATGCACAAAAACTACCACAGATCACGGGTGCTTTGAAAACCCGTCATGGTTTCTCGCTGCTCCGGTCACGAACCTGGCCCGGCCTGGCCGTGTTTATTAGCCCGCAGATTAACCCTCAACCCGGTTACGGCCATTGTGCTTGGCCCGGTAAAGCAGGTCATCAGCCGCTTTTAGCAGCGCCTCGGTGGTGTTGTTCTGGCTTGGAATGAAACTGGCCACGCCGATGCTGACCGTCATCACCGCCTGTTGTTGTCCATCACTGACTTGATGTTGACCAATTGACTCGCGAATTTTGTCCGCAACATGCAGTGCGCCCTCCTTGTCAGTATTCGGCAACAGTACGGCGAATTCTTCACCGCCGTAACGGGCAGCGCTATCCGGCGGCCGCCGGATCGTATTGGCAATCAGTTGGGCAGCCTGGGTAAGACAGAGATCACCAAAGGGGTGGCCATACTGATCATTGAGTTGCTTGAAATGATCAATATCCAGCAACAACAGTGACAGAGGCTTTTGCTCACGGCAGGCGCGCTTAAACTCATGGGCAAACAGCTCATTAAAATGACGGCGGTTCTTCAACCCGGTTAAGCCATCGGTGGTGCTCAGTTCCATCAGGCGTTCATTGGCCGCCTGCAACTCGTTTGTACGCTCCTGTACCCGACGATCCAGATCGGCGTTCAATTGCCGCTGGGTTTCCAGCAGCTCTCCCTGGGCTTGCAGCCGCAACTGCCGATCCAGATTCATCCGGTACGAAAGGGCAAAGGCGTCCATCAGACTCAACAATACGATTCCAACATAGGCCGCTCCTTGCGTGACCGGTGTACCGGCGATCACACCGGTATTGGCGAGGGTAGTCACGGCGAAACCAAACGCCCCGAAGGCTCCACCCGCCAGAATGTATTTTGCAATCGGATAGCCATCCAGCACACGGCGAATCTGAGCATAGGTGAGTACCGATATGGACACGACGATCAGCAGCAGAACCGGTTTTGCCATCCATCGGTGCGGTGCGAGTAGGCTTGCCAGCATCAACACGCAGGCTATGCCGGCGATGCCATACATCAGTTTACCCAGGCGCGGGCGGGCGGAGGGAATCCCCAGAATGCCATTCATAAACAGGGTCGAGAACGTTTGCGCTCCCGCCATAGACACCAGAACAAGGGTGTCGTTGATGGTCACCGACTCGGTCCAGATATAGGCAGCGGCAACCCCTTGCAAACCGCAGAACGTACCCAACAGGAACAGATTGAACAGAGAGTAGTGGAGGAAGGCCAGCTCCCGCACACTCAAAAATATGATCAGGTGGTAGATCACCAGCGCGATCAACAAACCGTACAGCACACCCTGCATGATGGAGAACGGGTGATCCTGCTGCAGGAAGGCGTCTTGTTCCCATACCACAATGGGTAGCTGCAGGCCCGTTTCGGATTGTACGCGGATGAGAATGTCGGCACGGGTATCGGCAGGTAGAGACAAAGGCAACAGTAGATGGGAATGGAGCATCTGGCGCATGTAGGCAGGCTGGGCATCCCCCAACCGTTGCTGTTGCTGGTAACCGTCACTGCGCTGGATGTAGATAACCAGTGAGTCTATCATCGGGAACTGGTTATCCAGCAACAGTTGCTGATCCACTCCGCTGCGGTTGTCGACACTGAAGCGCAACCAGAACACAGAATCCGAAAATCCGAAATTCACCTCGTGGCCGTCAAAGGTCTGCCAATTGTCACGCTGGCGCACCGCCTGCGCGGTAAGGCCGGTGGATTCATCTTCCATATAGTCCATCCCGGGCCCCAGCCATTGCGAGCGGAATCCGGAATCCACGGTGACCGTTAAGGCAAACGCATTGCCGCTGCAAATCAGGGGTATTAGCAATAAACAAGCTAATGCGTTGAAAAATCTGAGGATAAACATTCGAATGATTGCGAACTCGAGCAGAGTTATATATCTCTAAAGAGTAGCAGTTATTCCCGTTTTACCCGCATCTGGGGCTCTGGCGAGGCGGACAATCAGAGTGAGGTCAGCCAGAGTCGGGTCAGCGGGGAATATCCGACGGCATTGCGCTTATAGAACAAAAAGCCACCCCCCTTGACCAATCGGTCCGGTTGATTTGGGTCATCATTTTTCTACATTGCTCTATGTAACAGTTGTCAATGTTACATAGAGCCTGCACAATCAAGGTCATAACAACAATATGTACGCAACCATCCAAGCCCAACCAACCAAATGGAGCTGACCCTATGACCAGCCTGATTGATCCCATTCGCCGTAATCTGAAGTTTGGCCTGCCCAAAGACAAAGCTCTGACCTGGAATCCCTCCGGACTGCATGTGGTTCAGTTCTACAACACCCTGTCCATTTTTTTCCCGGCGGGGGAGCGCTTCTTTATCCAGAGCGTGCGCAACTACCGTGAAGAAATTACCGATGAAAAGCTGAAGGCCCAGGTATCGGCTTTTATCGGCCAAGAGGGGTTTCATACCCGTGAGCACGAGGAATACAACGACGCACTGGCCCACGCCGGCATGCCCATAGAGCAGCTGGACAAGCTGGTGGTGATCGTGTTGGACACGGTGAAAAAATTACCCCGTTCAGTGCAGCTGTCGGTGACCGTGGCGCTGGAACATCTGACCGCGGTACTGGGCGACACCCTGCTGCGCGACGAGGATCTGTTGAACGGTTGCGACCCGCACTTCGCCGCCATCTGGCGTTGGCACGCGCTGGAGGAAACCGAACATAAAGCCGTGTGCTTTGATGCCTATGAGCAAGTGGTGGGTACAGGGGTCAGCGCCTATGCCCTGCGGGTGTTTGCCTTCGCCATGGCCAATATTATTTTCTGGAGCCTGTACACGCCCTTTTACGTGCGCATGCTGTCGAAAAGCGGCGGCCTGTTCAATCTGAAGGGTTGGGGTAAGCTGGTGAATTTTGTCGCCGGCAAGCCCGGTGTGCTGCGCCGCATTGCGCCGGAGTGGCTGGACTTTTTCCGCCCCGGCTTTCATCCCTGGATGCACGACAACAAACATTATCTGGCCCAGGCCGATGATCTGGTTAAAGAGGTAAAGAGCTTTCAGGTTAAATCCGTAAAAGCCGCCTGATCACTCTGCTTATGCCTGGTGATCCACCTTGTTTCATTGAGCGGCCGGCCCGTTACAACTGACTGGCCGGCCGCTTCGTTCAACGGCGCACAGTTCATCTGTTACAGTGGATCGGTGGTATTGAGGCCGATCAAGGTATCGAGGCGATCAAAGTCATTCACCACGCGCCAGTCACCACCGCCTTCCACCACCCGTTTCTGCCACAATCCCAACCGGTTGATGTAATCCCTGGGATCGATGTTGTCTGAACGTAACTTGGTAACGTTAAGCGCCACCACATGGATACCGCCCAACTCCAGTGGGAAGTTGCGTATGTGGCCCTGCTGCAGATCTTCCGCCAGATCAGAGAACACCAGCACATACTTTTGCCCGGCACCGGTTTCATTCAGAAACTCCGTGGCCTGCAGGATGGCGCCGGTGATATCGGTATGGGCGCTGCCGGTGTTCACCGTTTCCACAAAGCGATCCATGTGGTGTTTGAAAACCCGCTTCTGATTATTCGCCATGCTCGGGCGTTGGTCGAAGGTGGCTTTGGCGATGACATCCTTCTCACTGAAACTGCCACTGTCGATGCGGGCCACGGCAATGGAATCACCACTGTCCAGCGTCGCCAGCAGATAGTTAAGAATGGCCTGCGCCTTGTTCAGCTCCTCGGTATAGGTGCCGGAGGTATCCACCAACAGGAACACCGCTGTGTTGCCGGGTTGGGGCTGCCCACAGGCGCCCAGCATCAGCGTCAATGCTATTACGTATATGGCTTTCATCGTGTTTCTCCTCAGTTCTGCTGGGCTGCCAGATCCGTATCTGGCGCTGCTGTTTTGGTGCGGCGACGGCTGGCCCTGGGTTTGTCGACCAGCTGAGATTCCGGCGCCGAATCAGTCGGTTCGGCGGACAACACAACAGGCTGTTCAGCGGAACCTGCAACGCGGCTCTCGTGCCGTGCGTTGATCCCCTGGCGCACCAGTTTTTCCAGGCTTAAAGGCACGGTAATCAGCATGTCGTAACCGAACACCAGCATCTTGCTCAGCTGGTGGGCCACACCCCCCACCAGGCGCAGGCAGATGATCAGCGTGCGCAGCACGGCCACCGTCATCACACCCAGCACGGTGCGTGAGGCATGAATGAACGACTCCAGGGGAATGGCAACGAAGGCCAGGGCGAAAGGCAGAATAAAGCCCATGACCATTTGCCCGATGGACGGAATCCAGCGGAACTCCGCATTCAGTGCCGACACACCGGCCAGCGATTGCTTGAGCGCTTCACGATCCAGGGCCAGCAGATCCCGCATATAGGCCAGCGACGCTTCAATGCCCGCCAGAATAAACAGAATGCTGAAGGTGATCACCATCATGCGCTTGCGCATCTTGTCATCCATGTGCGCAATCACCGGAAACAGTTTGGTGATGCGCAGGCTTTCCAGCAGGAACAAGCCCATGGCGATCTCCACCATGATGATCACCAGGGCGGCGATGTCGGAGGTTTTAAAACCGCCGGTATAGCTGTTGCCGCCCACCATTTCCGCCATGGGCATGGCGATCAGCTGGAAGTTGATCAGGCCGCCCATCACTGCCACCAACAGCACCAGTCCGGAAATAAAAAACTGAGTCATGGATGAAGCCATCAAGGCGCGGGCAATACTGTCTTCGTTATCGCGAATGGCTTCGTAGTTGGCCATGTGTTTGTCCACTGCATCGGCCCGCTCCTGGGTGATGGCCACCACATCCTTGGTTTTACTCAGCTTGCCGGCCAGGGCCCGCCACTGGGGTTGCAGGGCACTGAGCAGGCGGTGCCGTTCCGCACTGGACTTCTGATAGGCTTTTAACGTCTCTTCGTGTGCGCTCACCACTTCATCCTGAATGTTCTCCAGAATGGAGGACACCACCGGATCCCCTTGCCTGGGCAGTTCGGAAATGGTCTGCACCACGCTGAGCCATTCCGGCGGCAGGGGCGGGGCATCGGTGGCGGCCTGATAATCGTTTTCCAGGCGTTCGATGGCATCGGTCAGCTCCCGATGCAGGGCAGGGTAATGGCTCAAATCCCGCGCCACAATCTCGTTGATGCGCACAAACTCACGCTCGATGAATTTTTCGGTGGCCTCCCGCCCCTGGGCCAGAACAATCTCCCGGTTGCGCTGCAGCGCTCGCTGCTCAAGGTGAGCAACCGCACGGGCCGCGCTGCGCATAAAGCGGTAGATGGCGCGGCCCGTGCTTTTCAGTAACTGGTGGGCCGGCTCCCGGGCCAGGTAAAGTACGGTGACCAGCAGCACCAGCCACACAGCCAGTGAAATCGCCGGCCGCTGGGACCAGAGCAATAACAGTTCGTTTAACATGACAGACTCCTCAAATCAGTATTTTCAATGACGCACTCACGGGTGAGCAGCGCCCTTAACGAGGATTGTTGGCCACGCTGGTGAATAATTGGTGAGTTTTTATTGAACAGTTCACAGATGTGCAAATTGCTTGGCGGGTCACAAAGCGTTCATCAGGCCCGATACGGCAGGCCAAACCGCAGGTTGTAAAAAAACCGAAAAATTTTCGTTTAAGAATGTGCTTAAGTTGGGGTTTGCAGAGCCACGCTGGCTGCTATGATCCTGCATCTCTACCATCAATCTTCATGAACAAGGGAGTGGACATGAAAGTCAAATGGGAAGACATTGCAAAATACTATGGTTGGGATATCAACGAACACAAGCATGAGCTGACCACCGCGTTGAATACAACCCACGCTAAAATCGCCTGTAATTGGATCGATCGTTTTCCGAAAGCCTACAGCAGCGGCGAGCATGCCGAAGCCAAGCTCCTGAACGAGGAATTCTGGCAGAAAACCGTCCCTTCCGCTATGCAGGCATCCATAGGATCCGGTATGCAAGCTCTGGTTACACTGATCATTAATCGAAGCCCTTGCAGCAGCTGTTGCGGGAAGCTGGTTGATGCATTGGATACATTAAAAAGAAAACACCCGTTCGTGGCAGAAGAGAACAGCTTTTTTCTGCTCGCAATGCGAGGGAAGTATAAGTCAACGACGGATCAGGACTTTGCATCCCTGGTGGATGCGGGCTGGAGTTTGGGAACACTGGAGGTCAACGTGGAAAAATACACCGATCCCAAGAGCAAAGAGGGCCTCTCCAGTGCCGGTATAGCGCTGCAAACAGCACTAACCGAACGCAAAGTCTTTGTGGATGGTCATCCCCAGCGAATTCAAAACATTAGCGGAAGTTACTGGGCGCTTGGCCATTAGCCCAGTATATCCCCCGTTATATTTCCTGAAACAGCTGCGCTACGGTCTCGATTTCTTTCACAGTCCAGCTCTTGAGTTTGTTTTTGGAGAAGTCGGCGAATCCCACCATGGAATCCCGGTAAAGTTGCTGCCCGGTTTGCGTCAGTTTTACCAGACTCTGGCGCGCATCCCGGGGATTTCTTTCCTTATCCACAATCCGGTTTTTCTCCATGGGCGCCAACAGGCGTGTGACACCGGACGCGGTAATACCGATGCTGTCGGCCAGATCAGTGCGCCGCATCATGTGCTGAGGTGACCCGTACAAATGATGCATGATCAGGAATTCAGTGAAACTGATGCCCTGATACGACAGGCAGATATCGATCTGTTTGTGCAACTTGGTGGTGATGGCCGCATGCTCAATCAGAAACTTAATCTGCGGTGATATTTTGTTCATAACAGCGTCCTTGAGATATGCTTGAGTAGTCAAGGATAAGACTGTTTAGTTGAGTGATCAAGTATTAGTTTTGCATTTTTCTGTGCCCTTGCTGGCAGGGCTTTTTCCGCACCAAAACGGTAAAAGCCTGCGTATGGGTCCCTGCGGTTGTGCAAAAGACACCTTCTGACCATTCACCGAAATCTCTAACCCACTGAATTTATTAAAGAACTTATAGCTGGCACTGTTTCTGCACTAACCGTCATAACGGGTTATAACAGGTAAAGATAGGTCAGGCATGAACGATTACGCGCATAGAGCATCTGTCATCCCATTGCCTGCGTTACCTGTACCGGGCGCCAATTGCTTTTGATATTACCTATGCAGCGGTCTCACCCTTGCGCTAGCCACCTACCCGAAAGCATACGGGGCCTGTAGGAACACCATGAGCAATGAAGTTCTAATGATCGTCGTGACTTTTCTGGCCGCTGTCGTGCAAACCTCAACGGGGTTGGGCTTCGGCATGATCGTGGCGCCCATTCTGCTGACACTCTACCAACCCATCGACGCCATCCAGATTACCGCCGTGCTGACCCTGCTCATTGCAATGTCGGTGATACCGATAAATCTAAAGAGAATCCGGTTCAAAGAACTGAAATCCCTGTCCGCCGGCAGCGCCGTGGGGCTGATCAGCGGTAGCCTGTTGCTCAAGCTGGCGCCCATCAACGGCATTCGCATTGCCGCGCTGATGATTCTCGGTTACGCACTGTATAGCTATACCCGATCCCATTTTGACAAATACCGCAAACACCCCACCGGCGCCACTCAAAACCTGACCCTCAAGGGCAGCGTTGGTTACGGCTTTGGTTCCGGCTTAATGGGCGCGACTCTGGCTATGCCCGGCCCCATGGCGCTCATCTACCTGCGCAAGAAACGCATCATTCCCGAAGATGTAAAAGCAACCGTGTTCGCCTTGATGGTGGGCTCCTACAGCTTTGTCATTTTACTGTCCATCGGTTTGAACGGTATTTCACAGGACGCCATCTGGGGTGTGGCCATCTGCACGGGTTCGACGGTGATCGGTTTGATCGCGGGCATTTATTTATCCAACTTCTTATCGGATGTACTGTTTGACGTACTTACCACCGCCATGATGTGCATATCCATCTTAACCCTGGGCATGAAAACCCTCGAAACCCAATTTTAGGAGTGGAAAAGGTGCAGCGTTAATGGACGCCTACAGGCGATACGGTTTTTATGTGAACGGTGGCGCACAGATTGGTTTTAGACACCCATAAAGCCTGATTTTTAGCTAGGCTGGGAATATAGTATGGATTAATCAATCAATTCCAAGCGGGCGAATTTCCCTGTGGAGTACGCATGGCTAAGCTGTTTTGGGTGGAGGACCAATCCCATTGGATCGACCGTTTTTCCACTGTGTTGGAAAACGCGGACCTGGACGGCGCACCCAACCACCTGGAGATCTTTAAGTTCCCGGAGGCCGCCAAACAACGGATAGCGCTGATGAGCGATGAGCATAAACCGGATCTGGCTCTGCTGGATGCTCATATGAACGGTTCAGATCAGGCAGGCTTCAGCGTGTCCCGGGCCTTACACAAAAAATGGCCCGACTTACCCATCCTTTATCTGTCAGAACACAGTGGCACCGAGATCGAAGAGCAAGCCATCACCCAAACCGATGCCGAGGATTTTATTGCCAAACACCAACGCAACATTGAAGCCGTACTGTGTTGGCGCATTAAGGCGGCGCTGAAAAAACGCCAATCCCGAGAGGAGGGCAGTACGGCAATTCTACGCAGTGGCAGCCTGGCATTGAATACCGAAACCTGGGAGGTATTCTGGAGGGGTGTGAAATTAATGAACCCCCATAATCCAAAGCGCCCGCTGGCACCCACCCCACGTAAAATTCTGCGCCTGCTGGTGGAATGCAGCCCGCGCCCACTGAGCACGGAACAGATCGCCGACTTGCTCGATGCGGATCTGGAACGTTTTTCCTACGCCAATTACCGACAGCACATCAAAACCCTGCGCAGGGCATTCGCCGCCGCTGAAGGCGACAGCGGTGAATTTGCCGAGCTGTGTCAACAGGGCCGGGGCATCGCCACCTTTGGTGATGCCCACGCCTATTTCTGGAAAAGCGATCAATGAAGCACAGCGCCAGCCACCGCCGGGTTAAAACCCCCTATCCCCTGTTGAGCATTCTGACCGCGTTTCTGCTACTGGGTTATTTTTACCTGTCTTCACAGCCGGACCTGATTCGGTTCTACGCCATTCCGGCCTTCATGCTGCAAGCACCTGTTCCGGAGGTGTTGTGCGCGGTGTTCGCCCTTGTGGTGTTGCTGGAGCTGCGCAACGTGCAAATCCAGCGGCAACACCAACAGAGCATCATGCAACGGGTGGAGGAGCAGATCGAAGAGCTGCTGGACACCAAAAAGCAGCTTCACGCCAAAGCCCACGTGTATGCCAATCATGCCGAGAAACTGAAACTGTTCATCAGCGACAAATTATTGGAATACATAGAATACGATGAAAAGTTTCTGCACTTCAAAAGCATTGCCAGCGAGGTACGGCACAACGGCGTGATCAGTTACGATAAGCTCACCACGCTGTTGGATCAGCAACTGAATGCGGTGGGCGTTGTTGATCTTGAGGAAGTGGAGCGCCTGCAGGAGGCCCGCGACAGCCTGCGCTATCTATGGGATCTGCTGGATCTCTCCACCGCCGATAATATTGCTCTGCATATTGCCAATCAGGTGTGCGAAAGCGAAGAGATCATCTTTCAATCCGAACTGGACAACAATCAGGAAAGCATACCGGAGCGGCCGGTGTTTGCACCCCGTGCTGCGTTGGTGAAGGCTCTGCAGCGCTGTTTCGGCAGTACGCCGCAGTGGTTGGATGATACGACATTGCAGATGCCCGAACACGATTGGGTGTGGATTCAGGCTGCACCCACTGACGACCTGTTGGGGAATGAGAACCACATTGTCCTGGCACTGGAGAACCTGATCAGCAATGCCCAGTTTTTTACCGGCAGGGTCAATTCCCGCAAAGTGGAAAAACGCGCCCGCATCGCTGTGTTGCTGGATCAGCAGCAGGGCTATATTCGCTACCAGATCTACAATCGCGGCCCGCACATCAACGACAACGCCGCCCACCAGCTGTTTCAGCTGGGCTATTCCACGCGCCGGGCTAAGGAACATCATGGCAAGGGGCTGGGTTTGTATTTCGTCAATGAGATCATCAAAGGGTACGATGGCAACATTGCCTTTTCCAACATCCATAACAGCAGCGATGTGTTGTCCCTGCGCATCGAAACCGACAGCGGAGAAGTGATCACCGAGGTTATTGAACTGGTAATTGAGGAGGATACTCCCCTGTGCCGAAAATCCGGCAGTGATGTGGCCGCCCGCCAATTGGACTGGGTGGTCTTCGGCAAGCTGGTGTCTTTAGAGATTACCCACCAAAGTGATCAGCAAACCCACCGCCAGCTGCATGAAGCTCTGCAACGGGGAACGCTATACGATCCCGGCCGGCAAGCCCTGCCCCGTTGGCAAATGCAAATGGAGTCCAAACGCAAAAAGTCCACAGACCTTATTTTCAAACCACTGGATTGTGCCGGAGTGTTGTTCGAGATCAATCTACCCGGTTTGAATGCGCGCCTGGAAGGGGACCTGTTAACCCCCAACGAGGACGACATGGCACGTCAGGTGGACATGATATCCAGCCGCTTTCAACGTTTGTCGGACTGAATAATCTTTTCCGGGTCCGGCGCGCTATCAGGGTTTCAGCAATCGATCCACCAGATTCAACAGGCCGTGGCTCACCGTGTTTTTGGCGCGGCCGGAAACGGCTTGGACACCTCTGGCCAGGGCCGAGCGGGGTACCGGTTGCCAGCGCACCTGATCACCGACGTTGACCGTGCCGGCTTTGATGACGGTGGCATTCACTCCGAAATGCCGGTTGGTGTGGCGATCGATGGCCCGCAGCACCCGGCTGTCCTTGCCGGCTCCCTGTTGTGGCTGGGCCGGCATGGAGCAACGCACGGTGCGGGATTCCACGGCAATCACCAGCTCATCACCGATGTGCAACTTGCCGCCCACCCATGCCACATCATCAAATCCGGTCACACCAGCCTGACTTTCAATCACGATATTGGGCCGGAACCGATGGGCGCCAAAATCCCCTTCCGGTTCAATCTGCTGCATCTGCTGCAACGCACCGGTGGTGATCAGATGCAGCGGATACACATCGTAATAACGGCCCAGGGGCGTGGAAAACAACATCAACTCGCTGAGTAGTTTCCACGATATGGAAGAGAAGTCCGGCAGGTCTTTCGAGGCGAACATGCGTTTCATGTCCTTGCTGCCCATCACAGAGCGCAATCGATAGTGTTGCCAATGGCGTTTTGGCTGCAGCGACCACAGGGACACCGGCTTGCCCAGTGCGGTGGACAGCCGTTGGTTGATGTCCGGGTCAGCGGACTGTGCGCTACTGCCGTCGGGGAAGGTAATACGCACATCGGGAATCCTGTTATCCCTGACCGGGGCAACATACTCCGCGGCAAATAACAGTAGCTTGGGCAACGTGCGCACCACGGTGTTTTCGTTATTCTCCTCGTCACGCACGATCCAGCCTCGGTCCCCCAACATACCGGCCCTGGTGATGATTGCCGAGTCGGTTTGCTGGCCCACCATGGACTTTACCGGGTAATGCCAGAGTTGTTGGATACGGCCCACCACACCGGGCGTGGGGCCGGGCGTAGGGCTGAGTGCAGGGCTTGGCGTGGCGCCTGGTATGGCGGGCCGCGCGTTTGATGGTTCGTGTGCTGACATAGGGATTAATTCTGTTGTTGATGGCTGAGCGTAAGCCCATACCCTATCACAGGTTGTGGTCGGCGGTGCTCAAAAGCCCGCTTCGAATCCCATCACCCAACGATCCGTATCATCAAATTGCCCAAACTGGCCATCCTGGTTGCCATAAAACACATCGACCCCGCTCCACACCCGCAGCGTATCGGTGACCTGATAGTCCACCTTGAACCGTACCTGGCCGTCCTTGTCTTCATCGCTGTACAACACAAATCCCTCCAGCTCCAGGGTTTCATTCAACAGCGATCGCCGCAGCAGAAATGTGTGCTGCTGACGCATCCGGTCACGCACCACATCCTGTTGATAATTGCTGAGGGTGCTCTGGAACCATTGATAACTCAAAAACCAATCGGTAAAGCCACGGTAATCCAGCCCCAGCACCGAGCTGAACTCCGCCGTTTCTGCAATACCGTCAGCGTCAAAACTGTCGCGCAATTGGTAGCTGGCGGTACTGTAGCCTGCCTCCATCCGCACCACCCAATCCCCGAAGGCATTGGTGGCCGTGGTTCCGTACAGCCTGGTGGGTTCATACTCCGGGCTCACTTCGATTGCGCCTGCTTCCAGGCGGCGGTAGATGACGGGCAGATCCTGATAATGGTTAAGGTAGTTCAGCGTCAGATCCCATCCGCCGTAGAACAGTCGGTAGCGGGCCCCGAATTCAACAGCGTGGTGGGGCCGTTGCACCGCCTGCACCACAACAGGCACAGGTGCCGCACCCAGGGCCGGCCGGTATTTGGAACTGGTCACATAGTAGGGGGTACCGGCATCCGCCAATTTGCTGTAGGTGGCATCCGGGATCAGCAACAGTTGCAGGGTTGCATCATCGCTGACATTGAATTCGGCATTCACCGTCCACAGGGCAATGCGGGAATCCTCAAAGGTATCCAGGTTGAACTCACGGTAATCCTGGGGATTCACCACATCCAAAACCTTGAGGCCGTCGGCCTGGCCCCACACCACCTGCTGTTTGCCCACACGCCAGTAACCATTCCACGCGGCAACATCCAGGTAGGCTTCCGCCAACTCCAGCACACCTTTCTCATTGGCCACCAACGGGCCATTGACGGAGGAATAGTTGGCCTCCTGGGGATCATCGATGTACAGGTCACTGTTCACCGCCAACACCAGTTTGGGAATCACCGTATACTGCACTGCGGAATTCAGCTGGCCGCTGATCTCCGTTTTAATCAGGGTATCGTTTTTCTGTAAACCGGAATCCGTCAGTGCCGCCGCCAATTCCGTTTCCAGTACCGTAGTAACACGCGGTGCGCCGAGCGCCGGTGCGGCAATAACCGCCGCACCCACGCCGAGCCAGACGCAACGCATCAGATTGCGGGCCGGGAACAGAGTCATCACAATCCCCGCTCCAGGGTTCGCCGGGTAAAGAGGTCATCCCGCACCGGCGTCTGATAATCCACGTTGGAAAACTCAAACCGACTGTGGTGGCCGGTTTTGTGATTGTGAACCTCCAGCTGATGCTTGGTCCAAATACCATCCACCTGCTCTATGTTGGTGGCGGTATAGGTTTTCAGAGGGCGGTCTTTCAAATCCCAATAATCGGTTTTGACAATAATCCAGTTTTGCGGATTGACCCAGATCAGGCTGCGACTGAACCCCAGCTCTTCTGCAATCTGTTGATTGCGGGTGGTGGCGGCTACCTTATAGGTTTCAATCTGGCGCCCACCCAGGGCGATGGTTTCCCGCCCCAGGGTTTCAAAGTTGAAATCCTGCTGCTCAATCTTGCCGGACTTTTTGATATCCTCGTAGGTGAAGTCGGTTCCCAGAAAATAATCACCGCGATCAGAGGCTGAGATGCGGCGCACTTTGCGCAGAGCGGGCAGATACAGCCATTGATCATCCTCGGTTTCCAGATCCGGATAGTCATAGGTTAAAAACCCGGTGTCTTTCACGTTGGTGGGCCGTTGATAGATCAACAGGGTACGTTTTTCCTCACCAAAATACTTACGAAAACTCAGCGCCTTGCGTTCCCGCACTTTGCCGGATTTATCGGTCAGGGTCATATGCAGATCACTGATGGCGTGTTGACCCTCCGCCACCTGATTGATGTTTGCCACAATGGTGGCCCCGTCCGGCAACGGGCTGGCCTGCACCGGTTGTGGTAATGCGCTCCACAGCAGGCCGGTGACGGCCATCAGCGCCACCATCTTGGCCAGCGCCACACTACCGCCCGATGTTTTGTCTTGTGCCGGTTGGCCATACAGAAAGGCTGGTTTCAATACCAGCACCAAGGCGGGCAGCAACACCAGTGACGCCACAAAGCTCATGGTGACCGACAACACAACGATGATGCCGAAGTTGTTCAACGGAACCACTTTAGACAGAATCAACACACCAAAACCACAGGCCAGCGCCAGGTAATTGAATAACAACGCACGGCCGGTGGAAGCGTATAGTTTGGACACCAGCTCCTGGCGTTCAGGCACCTGGTGTTTGAACAGCGCTTTTAAACGATCCAGAGTATGGATGGCAAAGTCGATACCCAGGCCAATGGCCACTGAAGCAAACATGGAGGTGCCGATACCCAGATCGATACCAAATACCACCATGGTGGTGTACACCATGAGGATGGACGTCACCACCGGCAGCACCGCCAGCACACCGGCTACAGCCGAGCGAAACAACAACGCGGACACCAACAATACAAAAGCCAGGGAGATCCCCACACTCACAAAGTGACTGCGGCCAATGTCTTTCAACCAGTGGTAGTTCAGATTCACCCGACCGGTAAGGGTTGCCGTAACATCACCGCCATCCAGATTCTGGCTCAGGTAACTTTGCAACGACTGCACCAGCGGTGCGGTTGCCACAAACTCGGCGGTATCCAGATAAAAGCGCACGTTGGCGAGGCGGTAATCGTAATCCACCACGTTATCAAAATCCGTGGGATCACTGCTGGCGGAATACAACAGCAGGTATTGCGCCGCCAGTTCTTTGGTGGCCGGCAGCGCATAAAATTCGTCACGATCCTCGTTCAGGGATTTGTTCATTTGTTTCAGAAAATCCACCAATGACATGGACCCGTTGATATGGGGCAGGGATTCGCCATAGGCCTGCAATGCCTCTATTTTTGCCAGTACCCGGGGATCAAACAGGCCTTCCTTGGTGTTTGTTTCGATCACCACATCCAACGTATTGGTGCCTTGCATATGGCGATTGATGGCCTGGTCGGCCTGGAATATGGCTTCGTCAGGGTGGAAGGTTTCAATGCGATCATCGTTGACTCTCAGTTGCGTGCTTAACCCCAGGCCCACCAAAGCCGTCACCAAAAACACCGCTACGGTGGTGTGGGCGTAACGGGTGGCAATACGCCCCATTACCATCATAAAACGGGCAAACAGATCGTTGCTGCTGGCCTGCTCCAGTTTGATCCAACGCTTGCTGACCTTGGGTTTGATCAGAACAATGGCCGCCGGCAGCACAAACAACGAATAGAACCAGGCTATCAATACGCCGAAGGCCGTGAACAAACCAAAATATTCAAACGGCGGCATATATGCGGACACGTACAGCCCGATGAATCCCGCCATGGTGGTCAGGGTGGTCAGGGTCACCGGCCAGGCCATAACCACCACCGCTTCCTCAATGGCGCGGCGCGGCGAATAG
Organism: Ketobacter sp. GenoA1; assembly: GCF_003671475.1. Lineage (NCBI taxonomy): Bacteria > Pseudomonadati > Pseudomonadota > Gammaproteobacteria > Pseudomonadales > Ketobacteraceae > Ketobacter > Ketobacter sp. GenoA1. The sequence goes on from NZ_RCHM01000047.1 coordinate 39,522, forward strand.
TCCGGATGTTTGGCCAACAGTTCGTAATAAGTGCTGAAAATATGGATGGAATCCGCCACCGCCATACCGATCAGAATCACCGGCATGGCGTTGGTGATCACATAGAACGGTACACCGCTGTAACCCATCAACCCCACGGTCATCAGCACTGCGGCGGCAATCACCAGATTACCCAGCAGGGCAGGGGCAAAGCGCCGGAACGCCACCACCAGCATGATGGTGATGATCAATCCCGCCAGCGGGTTCAGACGACTGGCATCCTGATCGATGTATGCCCCAAGGTAACCCAGCACCGCCCCTTCACCGGCGGTGTAGATTGCCACCGTACCCGGCACAGGCTGTTGCTCGATCATCTGCGCCAGGGACTGATAGGTTTGTTCTGCCTTGGCATCGTCGTACAACTCGGCGATGATCAGGGTCATGGCTCCGTCTTCCGCCACCAGCAATCCGTTATACAGTGGAAAATCCTGCACCGCCTGCCGGATCGCCTGGGGGCCACCGTCCTCCAGCAGTTCCATAAACGGGAACACATCCATGCCGCTGCTGTTGCCCACTATATTGTTCTCCGTGGCCAGGCTCATGGTGCGGTCTTCATTCACGTTCGGCAGTGCGTTCACTGCGCGGGTCAGGGTGCTCACCAGGGCCAACACCTCCCCATCATAGATGCCATCATCCCCCTGGCTTTCGATGGCGATCACCACCGGATCACTGATGCCGAACAGCGCCCGCGCCTTGTTCTTGTAGACCAGTGCCGGGTTATCCGGTGCCAGAAACGCGTCGGCACGGGTGTCCTTGAATACTTTGCCCAAACCCGCCGCCAGCAAGCCCAGGCAGAGCAGGCCGATCAGGACGGTGGATTTGGGATACCGAATCCCGGTCAGAATAAACATTCTCATGATGACTCCCTATATAGATGTATATGCATGTATAAGTTCCAAATAGAGCGCGGGGTTACCGCGCTGAGGGATGCAGGTTAATGCTCAGGTTTTCATTTCGATCAACGCACTGGAAGCGGCCAACAGCTGTCCGATGGCGTCAGCTCCCAACTGTTGTTCCACACTCTTTTGTGCCAACCGCCATTGTTTTTCGGCCCGCTTGAACAGGGCCTTGCCACTCGCAGTGAGCGAACACAGCATCACCCGGCGGTCGGCGCTGTCCGGTGTACGCTCAATATAGCCTTCCCGCAGTAATGGCTTGAGGCTGCGGGTCAAGGTGGCCTGATCCACCAGTAATGCCTTTTCCAGGGCCTGCTGCGAGCAGCGCTTCATGTACCAGAGTGAACGCAACACGCTGAACTGGGTCACCTTGATGCCGCATTCATGCAGGTAACCGTTGTAATGGCTGGTAAGCACGCGATCAGCCTGGCGCAACTTGAGATTAAAACAGGGTTCGATGTTCATGGTGCGGTTTCCGGTTCAACATACTTTCCATTTAATATGCATATGCATCTATTGTCAAGCAACAGCGATCAATCGGGATTATCCCCACCGCCCAACAAATACTAACATTTACCATTTGCAAGTAGTTATCATTTGCATTATGGTATCCATCTTTGACTAATACTTGATCTAATTTGCTATGTCCGGGGTTCATTATACTCATGCCTAAACTTCACCAGATATTGCCCACACTGATGTTGTGTACGGTCGCATCCGACCTGTTCGCAATAGAAGCCACCACACTGCAACCGGTTACCGTCAGCGCCGACCGCACCGAAAAACCCATTACCGCCATCCCCCATACGGTGAAAGTGGTGGATCGGGAACACCTGGACCAGCAACTTGCTGTCAGCTCCAGTCTGTTGGACAGCCTGAGCTTTCTGGTACCCAGCCTGACCCCGGCACATCAGAAAATGAGCAGCAATGGCGTTACCCTGCGTGGGCGCACACCGCTCTATATGCTCGATGGTGTTTCCCAATCCACCCCACTGCGCAATGGCCAACGCAGCGCTTTCACCATTGATCCGGCTTTCATTGATCGCGTCGAAATCATCTACGGCGCCAACGCCATTCAGGGCGTGGGTGCCACCGGTGGCGTCATCAACTACGTCACCATCGATGCACCGCAATCCGGCGCCTGGTTGAATAAAGTGAATGTAGAGGTGACCTCCGACAATTTCGAAGGGGATGGCACTCACTACAAAACCAGCGCCCTGACCGGTAAGCAATTTGAACGCACCGATTTTGTGTTCGGCGCCTCGTATCAGGTGGAGGATTTGTACTATGACGGTAATGGTGATCCCATTGCCGTTGACCCCATTCAGGGTGACATTATGGACAGCCGCACCTGGAACCTGTTTGCCAAGGGAGGCCTGGATCTGGATGAACACCAACGTCTGGAGATCATGGCCAATTATTTCGACATGGATGGGGACGGTGACTACTTCGTGGTACCCGGTAATGCCGCAGAAGGCGTACCCGCCACCTCCGAAGCTGGGCCCGGTGAAGGGGATCCAACTTACAACGAAGCCAAAAACCTGTCCCTGACCTACACCCACACAGACTTGGCCGCAGGAAAACTGACGCTACAGGGATTCTATTATGATTTTTACGCCCTGTACGGCGGCGGCACCTTCGGTTCATTCCAGGATACCTCCATCGCACCGGACGGTACGCTGTTCGATCAATCGGCGCTGAGTTCGGAAAAGTACGGCGCCAAGTTGACCTATGTCCGGGACAACACCTTCTGGAACGGGTTTCAGGTGGCAACCGGGGTAGACTACCTGCGGGACAAAACCTACCAGGAGCTGGCGCAAACCGGGCGCATTTGGGTGCCTGAAATGATCTTCAAGGGCTGGGCGCCCTTCCTTCAGGTGGAACAACGCTTGCTGGACGATCGCCTGCGCTTATCCGCCGGTGGCCGTTATGAAAATGTTGAACTGGACGTGCCTGATTTCACCAGCGTGGCCAGTGCCGGCAACACCTTTGTGGAAGGAGGCACCCCGGAGTTCGACGAGTGGCTGACAAACCTGGGCGCCGTGTTCGAAGTGGTACCGGGATTAAACCTGTTTGCCTCCTATTCTGAAGGGTTTGACATGCCCGATGCGGGACTGATTTTACGTGGCGTAAGTACCCCGGGCCAATCGGTAAATGAACTGGTGGACCTGCAGCCGGTGATCGCAGACAACACTGAGATCGGATTCAACGCAGGCCTCGGCAACCTTGATCTGGCCGCCAGTTATTTCTGGTCGGATTCCGATTTCGGCTCCCGCATCCTGGTGGTCAACGGCATTGGTGAAATCACCCGCCAGAAAACCGAGATCGAAGGTTTTGAACTGGCTGCCAACTATTATTTTGAATCGAATCTGGTCACCGGTATTGCCTACAGCAAATTGAAAGGCCGTTTTGACAGCGACCAGGACGGCTCCCTGGACAAGGATCTGGACGGCCGCAACATTGGCCCGGACCGGGTGAACCTGTTTGCCGAGAAACCCATTAGCGAGCGGTTGTTCGGACGGATTCAATACTCCAAATTGCTGGACAAGAAATTCAAGGGTGGTTTGCCGGAGCATGATTTCGAGGGTTATGACCTGGTGGACCTGATCCTGTCCTATCACGATGAGCAAATGGGGGAATTCACCCTGGGGTTGGAAAACCTGTTAAACGAAGAGTACATCACCTATTATTCGCAAACTTTGACGTACGTGAACGATTCCACCTACTTTGCTGGCCGAGGCCGAACCATTACCCTGGCCTGGAGCAAAACATTCCATTAAGGTCTGAGCCAGGCAGTGCTGAGAACATTACATAAAATCATCGGACTGACACTGGGGGCAATCATGACCGTGATTGGCCTCAGTGGCAGTCTGTTGGTATTTGATCATGCCATTGATGACCGAATTACGCCCCAGTTGCGTTCCCTGTCCACCTCATCTGCTGCGCCACTTCAGCTTGCTTTAAGCAACGCCATTGCGGCCGCACCGGATAATGCCGTAGCCACTCGAATCGATCTGGCCCGCGGTCCGGGCGCACCCCACATGGTTCGCTTTGCCTGCCGCCCGCCTGACGATTGCACAATAGAAGCCAGCATTGATACCGCCAGCGGCGCTGTGGTTGCCCTGCGCCGCTGGGGCGAGTACCCCATGAGCTGGCTGTATCGGTTCCACTACACACTGCTGTTCGGTGATTCCGGCAAAACCCTGGTGGGCAGCATGGGAATCATTCTGCTGTTTTTTCTTGGTAGTGGCATCTATCTGTGGTGGCCACGCAAGACGCTCCGCATTCGTGCTGGTTCCAGCATACGCCTGATGCGGGAGCTGCATCAGGTGGTGGGCGTCGTTGCCGCGCCGGTGCTGTTGATCTGTGCGCTGACCGGCATCACTCTGGTGTTCTACAGCCAGGTTCATACGGCCGTTGACTTTTTTGCACCCGTTGCCGCCAAACCACAGTTCCACGTTAGCCCGGCGGGGCAACCAAAGACCATCGACGAACTGCTCAACAGCGTACAAACCCGGTATCCAGCGGCCAGCGTGAAACGAATCTACCTACCACGTCGGGCCAGTCAACCGCTCCAGGTGCGGCTGAATACGCCGGATGAGGCCTGGAGCAATCATGGCGCCAGCGTGGCCTGGATCAATCCTTACAATGGCGAAGTGATGGGCTTCTGGAACGCAGGCAAATTACCACCGGGTAATACCTTACTCACCTGGGTGTTCCCCCTGCATAACGCCGATGCACTGGGGTTTGCCGGACGTATTCTATGGGTAGTGGCGGGCCTGTTACCCGGGTTACTGTTCATCAGCGGCCTGCTATTCTGGTGGTTGAAAAAATGCAGCAAGGCCGCGCTTAAGGCGCAATGATATTGAGCTGCCGGAATGCCTTCATCACCAGTTCACGGCGCAGGGGCAGGTCCGCTTCTGATGCAATGTGCAGGTGATGTGCAAACAGCCAAACCCCGGCATCATCCTGCAGGTAACCCACATACCAGCCATCCTTGCCTTGCCAACCGGTTTTCGCCCACAGTCGGTAACTGTCGTTATCTTCCATGAGCATAATCTCCTTGAGCACCTGATAGTTCCGCGGCTGGATCATCTCAAGGCTTTGGTTGTACACCTTGCGCAGGAACGCGATCTGCTGACGCACTGAAATTCTCAAATCCCCTTCCAACCAAAAGGTGGTTACATCACTACCGGTTTTCTGATTACCATATTGAAAGGCCTGCAGATACACCGGGTAGGTTGATGGACCAATCTTGCGGGCAAAGCGCTGATAACACCAAACACAGGATACCTTGAACGCGCTTGCTAACGTTTGATCCTGGTTCCAGGGTGCGTAACCTCGCTGGACACCATCCCAGGGAATAGGATCATCGGCATTGCGGATGATGTTTTCTTCCAACGCGATGAGTGTATTGGGGATTTTGAAGGTGGATGCCGGGATATAACCCGTAGTCACATCATGGGCGTTATGGGCGTATTCCTGTTTGCCATCCAGGGACTGGATCATAAGCGTTCCCTCCACACCGGCTGCCTGGTAGAGGGGTTCTAACATCAATTGGGCCGCATTGGTAAGTGTGGCTGTCAGGGTCAGGATGGTAAAGCAAAGTATTTTCATAGATTGATTCTTGTTTGAAAGTATTCTTCCCATATCTTAGCGTGATCGGGCTTGTTTTCCATTAATGGCGTAAAGGTGCATTTGGCTTTCGAAGTAGCAAAATTCAACAGAGGTTAACCACACCGCTACCCAAGTCCACTCCAATCGAGACACCATTGCTTTCTACTCTTAACCAACAGCGAATCAATCTCTAACTTCTTAACACTGAACTCAAGCTGATAACCACGTTCGAACTGTTTCCAATATGTTGCACGCCAAGATGTTACGCCCTCTATATGATGCACTTCTGCAAGTTTTCTAAGCTGCTCCCGGATCTCTTCCAGCAATGCTTTATTCAGTGCACCGAGCCTGAATGCTTCCCCCCCACTATCTGTTATTTCCATATCAACCGATAAAAAGCGATTCCAATCCGGTTTGAATGCACTCTCCCAAAGCTTACCACCGGCCGCGGAGAGACAAACCTTCAAATCCAATATCTCACCGGAAACATCATCCCCTTCATGCAATCGGAATGACGTTCCATCATCCCCTTCAATGTATATTAACCCTTTCCCCTGCAAACCGCTGATCTCACTTACCAGCTCCCGGGTTGATAACCCATGTGGCGACTTATTGAACATCGCATCAGCATCCTCGCTCGCAAGTTGCCTGATTGTAGCAGGCAACTCAACAATATAATCGAGCAACAATAAAGCCACTTTGTTAATCACCGATTGATTCACCATATCGCTTTGTACTTAGTTTTCAACTCAGGGCTAACTGACAAGCACGAAAATGAAATCGAGGAATAGACGAACAATCAAAATCGAGTAATTCGCTCAGCTAAGACGTTAACCCCTTCAGGCTTTTGCGCATTTAAAGATCTGAATATTTGCCTTGCTTCCTCAGCTATAAACAATTCGTATTCTTTTTCCGTAGGAATGCGCTGAGCCACTTCCTCCCATTCTTGCATTTTGTTAAATGAACTTAGCCTGACTCCTGCAGGAACCTTTGATTTTTTAATCCTATCGATACTTTCTGCAGTGACGGTTGCAGCCTCGGGACCGAGCAAAAGCACAACATTCTTATCATCCAATCTGTCAACTTCATACCAAAATCGATCAAACGATTCTAGGGTAAAATCATCAAATTGTAATTCAATAAAGTTCACTGCATTCTCCAAAGATCGTTATCGGGCGGCTGGACTGCTCGGATAATCTAAATCAATAAGCGCTTTATCAGAGCGGTTATCTGGTGTTCAGCTGCCCCAGGTTTTTTGATGGGATCAGATTGAACATATCGTCCGCCTGGTCGTCGTCAAAATTTCAGCAAGAAACATTGCCGCAAGATCAACCAACATCCTAGAGAGGATACCATTCCAATAAAACCCATACTCACGACATCGCTTAATTGTGCTGAGCTTGGTAATCGTATGATCACAGCTACCAATACTCCAATTATCAATCC
>NZ_RCHM01000005.1:0-1251 GCF_003671475.1 Ketobacter sp. GenoA1
GACACCTCCCCCGATAATGCGCACACCTCCAACTACCTAAGTGGAGGTGTCAAATGGCACGAAGAAAGCAATACAATCGATACGACGATGAGTTCAAGGCAACGGCGGTTGCCCTCACCAAAATACCGGGAGTTCTAGCGAAAGACGTAGCTGATGCACTCGCCATACATCCGGTTATGCTTTATCGTTGGTGTATGGAAACTCGACGCGGTGAACTCATGACGAAGAAGAAAGACATCAATATCGACCCCAAGTTGAAGGCGGAATTGAAACGTCTTAGGAAACTGGAGAAGGAGCATAAGGTGCTCCAGGTGGAACATGACCTTTTAAAAAAAGCCATCCAGCACTCTTTAGAACAAGAAAAGAAATCTACGAATTCATAGAGGCTAACCGGTCGAACTATTCGCTTGCAGTAATGTGCCGAGTCTATGGTGTCAGCCCGAGATCCTATTACTCATGGCTGGAACGCGGCAAAAGCCTGCGGGCAGTTGAGGACCAATTACTGCTAAAACGAATTGTGCATGAGTTTGATAAAAGCGAGCAGATTTACGGTAGCCCGAAGATCTATAAAGAGCTCAAGAAACAAGGTATCGCGGTGTCAGAGAAGCGCGTAGCGCGTCTGATGCGAGAAAACGGTCTAAAGGCGAAGAAGAGCAGAATCTATCGAAGCAGGCCGGGTACACAGCGCTTTTACACGGGTATACCCAATATAATCTGGAATCAGGAAGTGACAGCGGCAAACCAGGTGTGGGTAGGCGATATTACATACTTGAAGGTAAATGAAGAATGGCGCTACCTGGCGGTTGTTCTGGACCTGTTTAGTAGGAAGGTAATCGGTTGGGCGTTGGGTAAGAGAAAGTCGGTCAGTCTGACGACAAAGGCGCTAAGGAGAGCGGTGAAACGTCGAGGGCTGCATCCAGGCCTGATATTTCACTCAGACCGGGGCATAGAGTATGGGGCGTTTGAATACCGTGAGCTGTTGGACACATATGGAATCCGGCAAAGCATGAACCGAGTGGGAGTGATGAATGATAACGTATACATTGAGTCATTCTTTCACCAGTTTAAAACTGAGCGGATCAAGACAAAGGAATTCAACTCGGATTGGACACTGCGCAGGACGATTCAGCTTTACATGAAGTGGTACAACGAAATTCGGTCACATTCGTCCATTGGGTATTTATCACCAGTGGAATATGAGTGTAGTATTTGATTTAACAAAGCGGTGTGCGCAAAAGTGGGTGAGGTTTC
>NZ_RCHM01000006.1:0-517 GCF_003671475.1 Ketobacter sp. GenoA1
CATCCGCAGTGGTGGTGCCAATGGAGCCAGCATCAATAAACACTTCAACCGACGCATTAGCTTCTGCTGTACCTGTGATCACCAGTTGATTATCTGACGTAATACCGTCAGACGCTGTTCCAGTATCGTCTGTGATAGCGGTAACCGCCGGTGCTGCCGGAGCTGCCGTATCCACGGTTATATTCAAGGCGCTTGAGGCTGCCGACGTATTCCCTGATGCGTCCGTTGCCGCGGCGGTAATAGCGTAACCACCATCCGCCAAAGTAGTGCCAGTATGATCAAAGCTCCAGTTACCACTGCCATCGGCTGTAGAGGTGCCAATGGAGCCAGCGTCGATAAACACTTCTACAGAGGCGTTTGCTTCTGCTGTGCCAGTAATAATTAACTGATTGTCTGAGGTAATGCCGTCAGAGGCAGTTCCAGTATCATCGGTAATGGCCGCAACTGTTGGTGCTGATGGTGCTGCCGTATCCACCGTTATATTCAAGGCGCTGGAGGCTGCCGACGTATTCCCTGA
>NZ_RCHM01000007.1:0-282931 GCF_003671475.1 Ketobacter sp. GenoA1
TGGAATCTGAAAGGCAAAACGACTGTGATTGGCGGCGAAAGACATGGCGCTCCCTGACTGTCATGCAATTAGAGCCTTCTACATAGACAGGGGGAGCACAGGATTTCAGGGGATTTTCAGCAGGCTCAGTGGGTGCCCTGCATGATGACATGGCTGACCAGCTCAGGGTGATCCCACATGGGCACATGGCCACAGCCGGGCAGCCGCACCCAACGGGTGTGGGCCGGAGCGCGGGTCTTGTCGCGGGTGCCCACCGGGAACACCATATCCAAGTCACCAAAAGCGATGGTGCAGGGTACGCTGATGTCGCCGGCCCGGGTAAAGGGTGGCCGGAAGGCTTCAAAGATCGGCTCGAAATGATGGGAATCGGCAAACATGCGGGCGGATCGAATGGCCTCATGGGCCGGCATTTTCCAGCCCCGCGCCGACACCGCACCGGCCATGATCACGGTACGACCCACCGTGGTTTTCAACAAGCGGTCGGCCACCGCCGGCATGGCCTGATACACCTTGCGCATGGCGCCAAACATGGGCTCGATGTGACCGGGGCCGGTTTCACGCCACAGGCCGGCAGGGGATATACCCACGATACTGCGCGCCAACCCGTCGGCGGCGGCATCCAGAATAATCCGCCCCCCCAAAGAATTACCCACCATATCCACCGGTTCGTCGATACCCATCTTGCGCAGACTCTGCCCCAGGCTTTCCACCATGGCAGCGGAATCCGGTTCACGCCCCTCAATTCCCGGTGTCTTTCCGAATCCGGGGATATCAAACGCGATGACCCGCCGCTGGATGGCCAGGCGGTCCATGACCGGCGCCCAGGCCTCGCTGTTCATGCCAATTCCGTGCAACAGGATTAGGGGACGTCCGTGACCCTTTTCAATGTGATGCCAGATCATGCTTCCCTCGTTATTATTTAAGTCGTTCGATTTAATTGAGGCGGAATCATACCATGAAAGAAAACACTCTGGGATTCGCCTTGCAGACGGAACCCTGCGGCTATTCACTCTGCCGGCGGGTAAGGGTTCGCACCGACATATGCAGTTGATCCGCCACCTGATCCAGCGTGTAGAAGCGGTTTTGCTTGCTGCCTAACACAAGTAGCTTACGAACCCACATTAACTGAACACAGGTTTCATAATAATCAAGAGAGTGGATTGGTTCGTGAGCCCATCGCACTCGTGTCCTGCTTGCTCCATTGCTGGCTTCCATCAGTTTTTCCCGGGTCACTAACCGGCAAATTTCTGTTCCGGAATCCACACCATAGGCACCGCATCCCGGCGCCCACTGAACAAAGATGTCTTAACCACGAAATGGCCAAACCAGCATACAGATTGACCTATTCGCATATTAATCCTGTCTCTTGCAACCGCAGGTTATTGGACGCCACCTCAGAGATTAACTATGTTGAAGGTTCATTTGCGATGCTTGCGTAGGCTTTGTTATGGAACCCATTAACAGCAACAGTTCTACAACGTTGATTCAACCCAAAACCGTTACGGAAAAAGAATCCCGTGACGAGGTTGAGGTTCAGCGCCAGAATGAAACCCAGCGGCCAGCAGCCGAAGATCGTTTCAGCAGCAGCAACCCGGTAAGCGAGCTGCAACTGCAACGCAGCCAAGTAGTGGAGAGCCTGGGGCAGGCGCAACAGGCGGGCCTCGAGGCAGTACAGGGAGACACCGCTTTTCCAGCCTCAGACCAGAGCAATTCAATCTCCAGCCAGGAGCAGGCGGAAGCCGCTGCGGTGCAACTGCAACAGCAACTCAATGAGCAACCTGCCAGCGCACTGGATGCCCAGGCTAATCAGGCTAGTCGCGAAGCTGCCCTGACCCTGTTTCAGTAACCCGGGTTATCTGAACCGGCAGCGTTTCGCTTTACAGATTAATTAGTTGCTATACTTGAGCTAATCAATCTAGTGTGTCGGTGAAATGCCAGAGTTAGACTGGGATCTGCAAAAATACGATCGGCAACTCAAAAAAGGATTTAAATCTCTCTCCTTTACAGGTGAGCTGGAATCAGAGTTCCGCAGTTTTTTTCACGCTCGCAACGTCGTTAAACAGCGCGGTGCGATCATGGTGGGCATCATCCTGCTGTTGCTGCTGATCCCACTGGATATCGCGCACCTTGATGGAGACATCCTCACCTTTTATCTAATCGCCCGAGTCTGGATCACCATCCCCATTCTGGTGGTTGCGCTGTTGTTCACCTTTCGCGAAAACCTGCGCCGTTACTTTTCCGTGTTCAGTTTTTTTATCATTACGTTTATCGGCATAACCACCAACATTCAGGTTGTCTACGGGCTGCAGGCCGGGCTGTTCGCACCCTATGAAGGCGCCATGCTTCTGATCATGGTGGCCTTCTTTCTGGGGGGCATGTATTTCCGCCAGTCTCTGGCCTGCATCATCATTATTGCTCTCAGCTACATGCTGCTCAGCGAAATTTATCTGGTGCCTTACCAGTACAAACTGCACCAGTACTTTTTTATTTTTGCCACCTGCCTCATTGGTGGGGTCAGTGCCTACACACTGGAATATCAGGTGCGGATTTCGTTTCTGCAGCGAGGTGCCCTGAAGTGCCTGGCCAAGACTGATCCATTGACCGGGCTCTTCAACCGCGGCGCCCTCAATCAAAAACTGACGCACTTGACGGAGTATGCCTATCGCGAGCAGAAAACCATTACCCTCATGCTGGTCGACGTGGATTTTTTCAAGTATTTCAATGATCTTTACGGACACCTGAAGGGGGATGACTGCCTGGTAAAAGTGGCAACGGCCCTGGCCAGGAACTGTCAACGGCCACTGGATTTCGCGGGCCGCTACGGGGGCGAGGAATTTCTGCTGATGTGGTTTGACGCGGCACCCAATGAAGCGCGTACCTTTGCCGAAAAAACCAAGCGCAGCATCGACCAGCTCGCCGTACCCCATAACGCCTCTGAAATCAGCGACATTGTGACGATTTCCGGCGGCATGGTAACGGGCGTCCCCACCCGGCCGCACCTGGCAGAAGCCATTCTGCACCAGGCAGACCAAAGCCTGTATCGCGCCAAGGAAAGCGGTCGCAACCGCATCATTATCCAGGATCTGGGAGATGAAAATAATATTGCAGCGCTGGTGAAGTAAGCGCCCGTAACAGAACGTATTACCTAAGTCCATTTTGTTATTATTTGAAACCGGACACGTTTTCCCGGCAGCACCGTCTAAACTGTACAGTATGGCTGCAATCAACTTGCCCATCACACTTGGCAGTACTAGAGAAAGGGTTGTTTTTGAATAAGTTTTTCAACACATCACTGCTGATCCTACTGTGCCTGATCAGTACCTTTGCCCGTTCGGAACAGGCTTTGATGGTGTCGGATCAAACCGACCGCATCAACCTGCTCCCCTATCTGGAATACCTGCCCGATTCCGCTCACACCCTGTCATTTGAAGAAATTCGGCAAACTGCCGACAGCGCCTGGCGCCAAGCACCGCGCGACCGGGAAAACCTGAACTTTGGTTACACAGACGATGTGTACTGGTTTCGCTTTCAACTGCAAAACACCACCAACAACAACCAGGAAACCAAAATCGAAGTCGGCTACACTGTGCTGGACTACGTGGATGTCTATATCGAGCACTCGCAACAGGAAACCGTGTTGCTTGAGCTGGGCGATAAACGCCCCTTCCACGACCGCCCCGTGGATCACCGCAACTTTATCATCCCTCTGACCCTGACCGCGGATGCCGCTGCCACCATTTACCTGCGGGTGCAAAGCACCAGTTCCATGCAGGTACCCATCTTCCTGTGGCGCAATGAAAGCCTGCTGCACAACACCCAAAGTGAGATGCTGGGGCTGGGCATTTATTTCGGCACCATGGGTGTCATGGTGCTGTACAACCTGTTTGTGTTTTTCTCGGTACGGGAATCCAACTACCTGTACTACGTCCTGTATGTAGCCAGTATATCCCTGTTTTTTTCCAGTTTGAGCGGCATTTCATTCCAGTATCTCTGGCCCAACAACACCTGGTGGAATGATCAGAGCATTGTCTTCTTCCTCTCCTGCGTGGTGCTGTTCGCCGCCCTGTTCACCATTCGTTTCTTACGCATAGAGGAAACGTTTCCGCGCATTCATCACCTCGGCACCTTGGTGGTGGTGGTCAGTGCCTTCATTACGGCAGGTACACTGCTCTTCGACTATCGCACAATGATTGCCGTGGTCATTGCCTGGGCGGTGATCGGCATCACGCTGGCCATTGGTGTGGGGATGTATCGCTGGGTATCGGGGGATTCTTCGGCCAAGTACTACTGCATCTCCTGGTTCACGTTTTTAATTGGCGGTGTTGTGCTGGCACTCAACAAATTTGATGTCATCCCACGTAACTTTCTGACCGAAAACGCCACCCAGTTCGGTTCCGGTATGGAAGTCATCCTGCTCTCCTTTGCCCTGGCGGACCGCCTCAACATCGAAAAACGACGGCGTTTTGAAGCACAATTGCATGCCCTTGAGAATGAGCGTGTTGCACGACTGGCACAAGCCGAAGCGCTGCAACAGGAAAAGAACGCACGCAAGGCACAGGAGCAGGCTCTCAGGCACGAACGGGAGGCCAGAGAAGCCCAAGCCGCGGCGTTGACGGTACAGCGTCAGGCCACCGAGACACTGGAGCATAAAGTCCGCGAACGCACCCATGAACTGGAAATTGCCAATCAGCGGTTGGAAGAGCTGACCTACACCGATGGTTTAACCGGTATCCGCAACCGGCGTTATCTGAACCGAGCCCTGGAACGGGAGTTCTCACGGGCCCGCCGGGAAAAGGTGCCGGTTGCGGCCCTGCTCATCGACATTGATCACTTCAAGCAGTTCAACGATACCCACGGCCATCTGGTGGGGGATGATTGCCTGCGGGAAGTTGCCCAAACCATCGGTCAGTGCGCGCTGCGTGACAACGACGTGGTGGCCCGTTACGGCGGCGAGGAGTTCTGCGTGCTGCTGCCCAACACCGACCAAACCGGGGCCTTGCAGGTGGCGGAACAGGTCTGCGAGGCCATTCGTGCCATTGAGTTTGACGTTGCGGGACAGCAAGTGATGGTCACCGCCAGCATCGGGGTCAGTGCCTGCATTCCGGAGCGACATCACGATGTGGACAAGTTCATTACCGCAGCCGACAACGCACTGTATAAATCCAAAGCCAATGGCCGCAATCAGGTCAATTTCGAGCTGCCGGATTTCACCCAAAACCTGAACCGCGATAACGGTTAAGTTGACCCACAACCGGGATCGTGCTTAACTGGAGCCAAGAAATGAATACAGGTTCATATCATGGTGTACCGCGCAACCGAATTCACCGAAAACCGCAAAGCCCAAACCCGGGAACGGCTATTGAAGGAATCCAAAAAGCTGGTCTCACTGGCAGGGTTTCGCGGGCTATCCATTGCCGAGGCGGCCCGCTGCAGCGCCATCGCAACCGGCACGGTATACCGCTATTTTCCTTCAAAATCAGAGCTTTGCGTAGCAGTTTTTGAACAGGCCACACAGCGGGAAATCGATGCTGTCAGCCAGGCGGGCACCACGGCACACTCTGCTACCCAGCGCCTGCGCAGCTCATTGGAATGCTTTATCCAGCGCGCCTTGCAAAACCCCACCCTGGCCTACGCGCTGATTGCCGAACCCGTTGACCCGGAGCTGGAACAGACCCGGCTCATCTATCGGGCGCACTGGGCCGAGAGTTTTTCGACCCTCATCAGGCTGGGCATTGAGCAGGGCGAATTCATTCCGCAACCGGAGACCCTGTGTGCCACCGCTTTGGTGGGTGCCATGGCCGAAACGGTGATCATTCCGTTACAGCAGGCCCGCCATGACGCCAACACCGATACCACGCCATTAACCCAATCCCACTGCCAGCAAATCGTTGCCTTTTGTCTGCGCGCAGTGGTCAAACCGGAGCACATCGTATGAACTCTGCGCACACGCCCATGGCCGAATCCATGCAAGCAGTCACCCATGAAGTGGAGAACCAGCCCCAGCCACTGGAAAACTACAACCCTTACCTGGCCGATGTGGCTTTGCAGGAAGCGGTGCAGCGGGAGGGCGCAGCCCAATCCCAGGTGGAGCTCACCGCCTTCGGCCAGCTCACCGGTTCCGCCGAAGTGATCCAATGGGGCTTTCAGGCCAACAAAGTCAAACCGGAGTTCCGCAGCCACGACCGCTATGGCAGGCGAGTGGATCAAATCGAATTTCATCCGGCGTATCACAAGCTGATGGAGACCGCCATCGTCAACGGCATTCACAGCGGCCCCTGGACCGACCAGCGCCCCGGCAAGAACCTGTATCGTGCCGCATTGTTCTATCTGCAATCGCAGGTGGAAGCCGGCCACGGTTGCCCCATTACCATGACCTTCGCCGCCATCCCCACCATCCGCAAGCAACCTTCCCTCGCCCGAATCTGGGAGCCCCTCATCACCAGCCGCAGTTACGATCCGCGCAATGTGCCCGCCCCTGAGAAAAGCGGTGTGACCATTGGCATGGCCATGACAGAAAAACAGGGCGGCTCCGATGTGCGTGCCAACAGCACCCGCGCCTATCCTATTGGGCAGCGGGGCGGTGGCGAAATCTATGAGTTGGTGGGACACAAATATTTTGTGTCGGCACCCATGTGTGACGCATTCCTGGTTCTGGCGCAGGCAGAGGGCGGGATTTCCTGTTTTCTGGTGCCGCGCTGGCGCCCGGACGGCAGCAAAAACCCCCTGCAGATTCAACAACTGAAAAACAAAATGGGTAATGTGTCCAATGCGTCTTCCGAAACGGAGTTGCGAGGCGCCATGGGCTGGCTGGTGGGTGAGGAAGGCCGCGGCGTTGCCAATATTCTCGAGATGGTGGCGTTGACCCGCTTCGACTGCATGATCGGCTCTTCCTCCGGCATGCGCCAGGCCATGAGTCAGATTCTGCACCATTGCAGCCAGCGCAAGGCATTCGGCAAATTACTCACGGATCAGCCCTTGATGCAGAACGTACTGGCGGACCTGGCCATTGAAAGTGAAGCCTCTCTGGCACTCACCATGCGCATGGCCCGCGCACTGGATAATCCGCAGGATGAGCATGAGCAACTGCTGGCCCGCATCGGTACCGCCATCGGCAAATACTGGATCTGCAAACGCGCTCCAGGCCACGCCTATGAAGCCATGGAATGCATCGGTGGCAGCGCCGTCATGGAGGACAGCATCATGCCGCGCCTGTACCGGGAAGCCCCCGTGAATGCGATTTGGGAAGGCAGCGGCAATGTTCAATGCCTGGACATGCTGCGCGCCATGAGCCGTACCCCCGGTTCGCTGGAAGCATTATTCGCTGAGATTGATGAAGCCAGAGGGCTCAACAAAACCTTTGATGGTTTCGTGCATGCCACCAAACAACAGTTTGCTGATCTGACCGATGTTGAATTCCGCGCACGCGCGCTGGTGGAACAGCTGGCACTGTCCCTGCAGGCCAGTGTACTGTTGCGCGCCGACAACGAAACAGTGGCCAACGGGTTCTGCGAAACCCGCCTGCAACAGGGCAGTCATCAGATGTACGGCACCATTCCCCGGGGTGTGGATTGCGAAGCCATTATTCAACGGGCCAAACCGCAGGTATGACTTTATGACAGCCAGCACACTCAGTGCCAGCCAGGTACAGCAGTACCTGGCAGATATCTTTCCGCAGTTTGATGCCAGCATCGTACATCTTGATAAAGAGGGCGCCATCTTGGAACTGGCCACTGATGTACGCCACTTGCGCCCGGGCGGAACCGTATCCGGGCCCACCATGATGGCGCTGGCGGATGCGGCAATGTACGTTGCCATTCTGGGTAATATCGGCAAAGTGGCGCTGGCGGTGACCACCAACCTCAACATCAATTTCTATCGCAAACCCGCCCCGGGAAAACTGCGCGCAGAAGCCCGCATTCTGAAAATGGGTGCGCGTCTGGCAGTGGGCGACGTTCTACTCTACAGCGAAGGAGTTGATCAATCTGTAGCCCACGTCACCATCACCTACTCCATTCCGACGCAGTAACATCACACCGATCTGCATTGGACTTTTTTCCCAAATATCCTTTACTTACAATTATGTTTCGATCAATATCGGGTGTGTTATTGTTTACGGTGCAGTACCGATACGGATACCGAGACATACCAAAACTAACAATCTGGAGATCAATGGATATGAAGAAGCTATTAATCGGCGCAGTACTTTTGGGTTCAACTTCCATCGCCATGGCCGAAGCGCCTGGTGGCCCGGACTGCGGTTGGGGCAACATGCTTTTTGAAGGCCAGAGCGGCCTGGGTCCTCACTTCCTGGCTTCATGGACGAACGGCACCACCGGTAACGCAACGTTCGGTATGACTTCCGGTACCAACGGCTGCTCTTCCAACGGCACATTGACTTACGGTGGCCAGTCACTGGTTAACCTGACTCAGGTCATGGATGAGTTTGTGGCTGATGCAGCCAAAGGCGAAGGTGAAGCGATGACTGCCGTTGCCGTGTCCATGGGTATCGCCCCGGAAGATCGCGCGCATTTTGCTGATGCAGTCCACGCCAATTTCTCCAGCATCTTTGTTTCTGCAGACACCACTGCAGAAGATGTACTGAACAACATCGTAAGCGTGATGAAAGCTGACGAGCGTCTGTCCAAGTACGTAGCCTAATCAGGCCTTGCTGCAAAAAGGGGGCCTCGCCCCCTTTTTATTTTCAATAATAATCACAAACTTCTCCCGCCAACATGATTCTTTTGAAGCGCCTTGCCGCAGTATTCTGGCTGCTCTCTTTATTTCTGACTCATCCCTGTTTTGCTGCCACCATCACCACGGATGATCAACAGATCCAGACGCTGGCAGCCAGCCCGCAATGGCATCGCCTGCTGCACTATGAACCTGGATTCAGCGGGCACCGCGTCGAAAGCCAGGTGGATGATGCGCGTTTTTTTCTTGCCGCTGATGGCAAACACAATCCTGTAGCAGAATTGAAAGCCACCCTCGCCGCGTTCTATGCAGCGCTCACCGAGCCCGGGGAAGAACAGCTCAACCAGCATGCCATGTGCCGCTTCCCGGCCCGCTGGCAGTTTCTGCATGAGCAACTGAAATTACCGCTGCCCCCCTTAACGCAACAACAATGCCCCGAATTCAATCAATGGATGAACACGCTGAAGCCCCATAGCATCAGCCTGATCTTCGCTTCGTCCTACCTGAACAGCCCTTCGTCCATGTTTGGCCACACCTTTCTGCGGGTAGACCCGGCCAATGTTGAAACCGGCTCCACCTGGCTTTCCTATGCCATCAATTTTGGCGCGGAACTGAATTCAGACGACAACTCCCTCCTCTACGCTTACAAGGGATTGTTTGGTGGCTATCCCGGATTTTTCAGTGTTATTCGCTACTACGAGAAGATCAAGGAATACAGCCGCATCGAAAACCGCGACCTGTGGGAATACAATCTGAACCTGACCCCCGCGGAAACCCGCACCATGATCTCTCACCTATGGGAATTGCGGGACGTCATCTTTGACTATTACTTCTTTGATGAAAACTGCTCTTATCGCTTACTGGAGCTACTGGAAGTTGCCCGCCCCGGCACATCCCTGCGTGACGAATTCGGCGCCCGGGCCATTCCCATTGATACGGTGCGGGCGGTGATTGACGGAGGCTTTGTGGCGTCGGTAACCTATCGCCCCTCTGTGGCGACCCTGCTGGAGCACGACGTCAACCGGCTCAGTGATGGCCATCAATTGCTGGCCTGGCAGCTGGCCCACCGCAGGATGCAACCGGATGATCCCCGGTTGACCGAACTGGACCCGGCTGCGCGCGCCCGAATCTATTCCGCTGCTTACGAATACCTGCGTTACCTGGAGCTGGAAAATCCCCGCACTCCGGCTATGGCCCAATACAGCCTGGATCTGCTGAAAGCCGTGAGCCGCCTGCCCTTGAAAAAAACCACCCCGCCAACACCCGCGGTGCCACCGGAAGAGGGCCACAAAACATTATTGGTCGGGCTGACCGGCGGCGAACAGGCCGATACCGGATTTGCGGATTTGCGCATGCGACTGAGCTATCACGATCTGGCGGATAACCGCGCCGGCTATCTGGATGGGGCCGCCATCAACATCGGCGAACTGCGGCTGCGTAAACGGGAATCCGATTCCATTCAGATTGAGCAATTGAATGTGGTGGACATCAACTCCCATGCCCCGCGCACGTTGTTTCTAAACCCCATCACCTGGCGGGTAAAAGCCGGCCTGGAGCGAATCTACAGTGACTCGGATGACGATCTGGCCGCACAGGTGCATGGCGGGGCCGGTGTCACCTATGGATTGGGCGATCAGGTGTTGGTGTATGGTATGGCCATGGCACGGCTGGAGTACAATGCATTGTTGGATCACAACTGGGGGCCGGGGCTGGGTGCGTTGGCCGGTAGCCTCATCTATCTGCCCCTGGGCACCCTGCAACTGGAATCCAGTTTCTATCAATACACGGATGGGCTGGAGCGTTATCAGCATCAGCTGATCCAGAATATTCCCATCGGCCGGGATAATGCCGTACGATTATCTGCCTCCCATCAAAAACAAGTGGACACCCGTTTTGATGAATTCAGCCTGGAATTCCGTCACTATTTCTAGAACCCTTTTCTACGGCACACTGGCTGTCCTGATGGTACTGCTCATGAACGGTTGCACCGGTTACTTTTTCTATCCGATGAAGGAGCTGATCCATTCGCCATCGGATGCGAACATCCGCTACGACGATGTGACCGTGACCACCCGCGATAACGTCGACATCCACGGCTGGCTGCTGCATGCGGACCATCCCAAGGGCATCGTGTTTTTTCTGCATGGCAACGCCGAGAACATCAGCACCCACATTGCCAGTGTCTACTGGTTGCCGGAACAGGGATATGAGGTTCTACTGATGGACTATCGGGGCTATGGACAATCGCAAGGTTCGCCGGCCATACCCGACGTGTTTCTGGATGTAGAGGCCATGTACGGTTGGCTGGAACAGTATGCATCTGAACAACAGCTACCCGTCTATATACTGGGGCAAAGCCTGGGGGCGTCCATCTCCAGTTTTTACTTCAGCCAACTGCCACCGGAGCAACGCATTTACGAAGCGGTGGTACTGGATGCCGTGTTCGCCGGGCACCGCGACATCACCCGGGATGTGCTCAACCGCAATATCATCACCTGGCCGTTGCAGTTCATCGTGCCATTGTTTATGCCCACTGACTACAACCCCAAGGATCACGTGGCCAACTTCAACCCCATCCCGCTACTGTTCATGCACAGCCCCGAGGATCAGGTGGTACCCTATGAGCAGGGCCAAACGGTGTACCAGCGGGCAGCGCAACCCAAGTTCTGGGTCACCAGTCACGGGCCTCATATAGCCACCTTTGGCCATCCCCGTTACCGGCGGATACTGCTCAATTTTCTGGAGAATCCACAACAGGATCCGCAACGGGATCTGGCACCACTGAATGGCCCTAGCCCCACTGACCTCTCACAAACGGATTCGTCTTCTTCTCATAACCAAAAGTAGACATGGGGCCATGGCCGGGGATGAATTCAATGTCGTCCCCCAGACTGAACAGCTTCTCTCGAATGGAACGGATCAAAGTGGCGTGATCACCACCGGGAAAGTCGGTGCGGCCAATGGATCCGTTAAACAACACGTCCCCCACGATGGCCAGCTGGCTCACCGGATCAAAAAACACCACATGGCCCGGGGTGTGCCCGGGGCAATGCAGTACACTGAGGGTACAATTGCCCACCTGCACGGATTCGCCGTCCTGCAGCCAGTGGGTGGGTTCGAATACCCGTGCCGCCGCAAAACCGAACATCTTGCCCTGTTCCGGCAGGCCCTTTATCCAGTAATCATCCCCCTGATGAGGGCCGATAATGGGTAAGGAATGCTCATCCGCCAGATCCGCGGTACCACCGGCGTGGTCAATGTGAGCGTGCGTGAGCAGAATCTTATCCAGCTCCACCCCTTCCTGCTGCACTGCGGCGTCAATCCGGTCCAGATCGCCGCCGGGGTCCACCACCGCGCCTTGCATGGTTTCATCACACCAGATCAGGGAACAGTTCTGTTCAAACGGGGTCACAGGAATAATTCTATATTTCAACATGCTAGACTCTCTTTAACCGGTCAGGCTGATGGGATATTTCCTACATAAATCAGCAATAAGACCCGTATCATACCACTGCCGGGCCACGCCATCGATTGCACGGCCACTTTTGACGATGAGGACCACCATGCTGAATGTCGCCTTGCCGCGGATTTCCTGCTCCGCCATCACGCTAGCCACCATCACCCTGCTCGCCAGCCTGTCGACCGGGGGCTGTGTCACGGAGGAGCCGGTGAGCAAGATCAATCCCGTACTGCGGCAAGCGTCCGTGGTCTCCACCAGCAACCCGGAATTCCAGCCCAAGCCCGGCGATACCGTGGCCTGGCGCGACAGTATTACCGTGCATGCACCGGAGGGGGTGCCGGTACCGCAACAGATGGTGGATGATCTCAAAGCCAAGATCGACAGCCAGCTGGTGGCCAAAGGCTATGCCTTTACTCACCCGGGCCAACAACCGGATTACCTGATTCACGGCCTGATCGTGTTGGGTAACGAATTGAATGAACAACAATTGCGGGATGTGCTGGGCTTTGAACCGGGCCTGGTGGCACGCAACCAGAACTACGAAAAAGGCAGTCTGCTGCTGATGCTGGTGGACCCCAACAGTTTCAGCACCAACTGGCGGGCGGTGGTGCAGGTGTTTACCTCCCAGGAGCTTAGCGCTGAACAGCAGGAGCAACGTTTCCAATACATTGTGCGCAGCCTGCTGCGCCCACTGCCTGACTTGAAAGGTTAACGGGCATGACTCAGTCCACCTTTGCGGGCCACGCCTTTCACGAGCGCTTCAAGAATGGCAAGGCCTCCGGTAACATCACGCTGACCGACGCCCACATACAGTTTCACAATGAACAGGGCAACGTACGCTTCAGCCTGCGCGGGGCGCAATTCAAACTGGGAGGAGCCAGCGACCGCCTGCTGTTTATCAGCCACCCCAGCCATGGGGACTGGAACCTGTACACATCGGATCTCAGCATCCTTAAACACCCGGCGCTGCAAAATGACCCGCAGGTGCAGCAGCAGGTAAAAAAGGCCCGCAACACCAAACGGCTGGCCTGGGGAATTTTCGGCTCCGTCGGCGCCCTGCTGGTTGCCGTTCCCCTGTGCATTATACTGTTCATGGACAGCATTACCGGTGTGCTGGCCCCCCATATTCCAGCGGAATGGGAAACCTCCCTGGGGGAAACCGTGTTTGAACAGTACACCCTGGGGCAGGAATTCTTGGAGCAGGAGGACACCGACCAGCTGCTTACGCCCCTGGTGCAACCGCTGCTGGACAATATTGAAACGGATCGCTACCAGTACCGTTTTCATATCAGCCGCGATGAACAGGTTAACGCCTTTGCGCTGCCGGGCGGCTACATAGTAATCAATAGCGGACTGATACTGAAAGCGGATTCCGCCGCAGAAATGCTCGGCGTGGTGGCCCACGAAATTGCCCATGTTACCGAGCAGCACAGTGTGCGTAATATCATGGGCACCGCCGGAGTGTATCTCACCGTCAACGCTATGCTGGGGGATATGAGTGGGCTGATGGCCGTGGTGGCCGACGCCGCCCCCTTTCTGATCAATCAAAGCTATTCCCGTGGCTTCGAATCCGATGCCGATGAGAAAGGCCTGGCACTGCTGCACCGGGCCGCCATCAACCCCGTGGGGCTGGTTACCTTTTTTGAAAAGCTGCGGGCATTGGAGCAGGAAAAAATGCAGGAGATAGCCGGTGAAGACAACTCGGAAACGGTGGAGTCTACGTTACAGTTTCTCAGCACCCATCCGGCCACGGATGAGCGCATCGAGAATTTGCGCCAGCGCATAGACGCTCTGCCCCATCAGCGGGAGCGGGATCTGCAAAACGAATTTGATGCACTAAAGGAACGGGTCAAACTGTTCGTTGCCGAAGAGGACCAAACATAATCATGAAAACGGAAATCAAGGGCCAGCCGGCCTTCTCTTATATCGACGTGGAACTGGAGCCCGGCGAGTCCATCACCACGGAATCCGACGCCATGTCCAGCATGGACGCTGATCTGGAACTGCGCTCACGCTTCAACGGTGGGTTCCTGGTGGGCCTAATGCGCAAGTTTCTGGGTGGCGAAACCCTGTTTATCAACGATTTCAGCAATCAAACAGACGGCACCCGCCGCATGACCATTGTCCAACCCACCCCGGGGGAGGTCCGTGAACTGACGCTGAATGACGAGACCCTCTACATGCAGCCCGGAGCGTTTCTGGCCTGCACTAAAGGTGTCAAAGTGGGGGTTAAATTTGCCGGTTTCATTTCCTGGATTGCCCGCGAAGGCTTGTTTCGCATCGCCGTGAGCGGCAAGGGCAAAGTCTGGTACGGTGCCTTTGGCGCACTTTTGGACCGGGAAGTGGACGGCGAATACATTGTCGACACCAGCCACCTGGTGGCCTATGAGCCCGGCATCAAATTGAAACTGCAACTGGCCGGCGGCATTTTCTCCAGCCTGTTTGGCGGCGAAGGCCTGGTCACCCGTGTGGTGGGCAAGGGCAAGATTGTGATTCAATCCCGCAGCATCGCCGGCATTACCAGCTGGATCAACCCGCGCTTGCCATAAGGAGCACAACCATGGACATTGAACTGGTGAACCGCCCCGGTAATACGGCGGCCAAAGTGGTGTTGCAACCCGGGGAAATCTGCACCGCCGAATCCGGCGCCATGATTGCCATGAGCGGCAACATGGACATCACCACCACCACGCACAAGAAAAAGAGCGGCGGTCTGATGAAAGCCATCAAGCGCATGGTGGCTGGCGAATCCCTGTTCCTCAATCACTTTGAACCCAAAAACGGCCCCGGTGAAGTGTGGCTGGGCACCGCCCTGGCCGGCGACATGGAAGTAATGGAGCTGGATCAGGACAGTTTGATCGTGCAAGGCAGTTCGTTTTTGGCCTGCGAGCATGACGTGGACATCGATCTGGGCTGGCAGGGCTTCAAATCCGTGTTCTCCGGCGAGAGCGTGTTCTGGGTCAACCTGAAAGGAAAAGGCAAAGTGGTGGTTTCCTCGTTCGGCGCCATCTACCCGGTACAGGTCAACGGGGAATACATCGTTGACACCGGACACATCGTCGCCTTCAACGAGACCCTGAATTTCAGTATCACCAAGGCCGGCTCCAGCTGGTTTCACTCCATGTTCGGCGGCGAAGGCCTGGTGTGCAAATTCAGTGGCCAGGGTACCGTCTGGTGCCAATCCCATAACCCCATCAGTTTCGGTCAGGCCCTTACCACCGGCCTGCGCCCACGACGCGTATAGGAGGCATTATGAGCACGTACAACGTCAATGTGACCGGTGAAATCAGCCCCTACGCGCAGCGGGAAACCGTAATTCAAGCATTTGCTAAAATGGCCAATATTGATGAGCAAAAAGCCAACGCCATTTTCGACAAGGGTAATGTCACCATTAAAAAAGGGGTGGATGAACAAACCGCCGCCAAATTCCAAAAAGCGCTGGAGCAGATTGGCGCCATTGCCGTCATTGATCCGCCCCTGCCCGGCAGCGAGAGCCCGCTCAGTTTCGATGAGCCGGAACCGGTCAGTGACAGCGGACCGGCTGCCCAGGGCTCCCCGCCGTCCACTTCCCCTCAGCTGGAAACCCAGGCGCCGGACCCCCGCGGCTACCAGTTCAGCATTGAAGGCCGGCCGGACTACGCGTTTCTGACGGTGAGCATACCAGCCAACGAAACCCTCAAAGTGGAAGCGTCCTCCATGGCCACCATGGATACCCACGTCAAAATGAAAACCAAACTGCGGGGTGGATTCAGCCGTTTCCTCAGCGGCGAATCCATTTTTATCAATGAGTTCACCGCCGAAGGGGGTCCGGCGGAAATCGGCATCGCCCCCGGGTCACCCGGCGACATGACGCACCTGTACCTGGACAACAACATCGTCTACCTGCAGAACTCGGCCTTTGTAGCCTCCACCATGGGCGTTGAAATCGAAACCAAATGGCAGGGTTTTACCAAGGGTTTTTTCTCCGGCGAGAATCTGTTTCTGATCCGGGCCAGCGGTCAGGGTGACCTCTGGTTCAACACCTACGGCGCACTGATCGAGATTGATGTGGAAGACGACTACGTGGTGGATACCGGCAACATTGTTGCCTTCACCGACGGCCTCGATTACAGCATCAGCAAAGTGGGGGGCTACAAATCCCTGTTCTTCTCCGGTGAGGGTTTTGTCTGCCGGTTCAAGGGTAAGGGTAAGGTCTGGATACAAACCCGCGGGGTCTCTGCCTTCTCCTGGTGGGCCCACTGGTACCGCCCGGTGGAGAAATCAAACGGCTGACGGCAGCGCCTTACATCAAAATTTTTTAGTCACCACGAATCAGGTTTTTTGATACACATCCCGGGGGGCAGCGTCCAAAATGAGACCAACACTGTACCCCGGGAGCTTTCCAGTGACGTTCAAACTTTCCGCCACAGCGATGCTGGCCGCAATGGCCATGCTGTTTAATGTGAATATCGCCTGCGCCAACGAAGACTATGTTGAAGAACAGTACGTTGAAGAACCCTATCAGGACAGCTACGTGCAAGAGGAAGAATACGGCGAAGCAACCTACCAGGAAGAACCCTATGAGCAGCCCTATCAGGAGCCGGCTTACGAGGAACCCGCCTACGAAGAGCCGCAAATGGACAGTTATCAGGCAACCCAGGTAAAAGAAGTGCGCAGCCAGTGTGAGCAGTGGGCGCGGGAGTCCGGCATGGAAGGGGAAGACAAAACCGTATTCGTAGACGATTGCGTCTACAGCCAAACCGGTTTCTGAGCCATAACTTTATTCAAATTCCGTTAATCTCATATCAAATATTTTTTGCTGTCCACCGGGCGCGGCGGTGTTTTCTAATGCGCATGTTCGCAGCGGCTGAATCCGCCTGCGCCCCATTGACCGGATTTATCAAATGTTGATTGAGGTTAGCCATGAGCCAATCGGCCACTACTGACTGGGATGACGATATCTTCGAAGACGACAGCGTGGAAGACACCACGCTGGATGATGTGCAGCTGACACGCAAGCAGAAACTGGATATCCGCCGCAAACTGGAAGACCGTATGGAAATGAAACGCCTGCGCTCACAGATAGACGACCTGGATATGTCCTGGCTGGACTAGGTGTCCGCAACGACCCGGTCAGACCGCTAGCGGCTGCAACAGATGCACCACCTCCTCCACAATAGCCTTGCGATCACTGGAGGTCCGATACACCGCATACAGGGGGCGTGAAAACGTCGGCGCGCCCTGCACCTGATATAAGGGCCGCTGGTACTCAAGCTCCAGCACGCTGTGAGGCAGGTAGGCGGCACCCTGCTCATGCTGCAGGTAATCCAGGGCAATGGCCCCCATGTTGGTATGCAGCACCGGTTTGGGCAGATCGCCAAAGCGCTTGGCGTGAAACATCTCAAACGACACCCCCCAATCCACATACACATAACCGGACTGAAACGCGGTTTTGTGATTGCGGTCAGGCTCGTTGCTCACCAACACCAGCTTCACCTGACCGATTTTTTCGGCCTGAAAATCCGCCAGCGTTGTCGGTTCCAGCAGAAACGCCACATCCAGGGTACGCTCCACCAACATCCGGGTTAACAGATCCGAGGGGTGGGAAATAGCGCGCAGCGCCGTTTTCGGCAGCAGCTGAAACAGTTTGGACAACTGCTGGTGCAAACCAAAACTCCACAGGCTGTGGGTGGTGCCCACATTAACCTGCAGGCCCTGATCACTTTTTAACGCCACATCCTGCAACGCCCGCGACCAGGACAGCAACATGGTTTCCGCGTGGGGCAGCAGGCGCTCCCCCTCCAGAGTCAACTGTATGTTGTTGCGTGTGCGGAGAAACAATTCCACCCCCAGAATCTGCTCCAGTTGCCGCACCCGGGCACTGACCGCGGCCGGTGTCAGATACAGATTGTCGGCGGCACGGCCAAAATGGCGGGTTTTGTTTACTTCCAGAAACGTCTT
This sequence comes from Ketobacter sp. GenoA1, assembly GCF_003671475.1. Classification (NCBI taxonomy): domain Bacteria; kingdom Pseudomonadati; phylum Pseudomonadota; class Gammaproteobacteria; order Pseudomonadales; family Ketobacteraceae; genus Ketobacter; species Ketobacter sp. GenoA1. The sequence goes on from NZ_RCHM01000007.1 coordinate 18,092, forward strand.
GAGAAGATCAATATCCATACTGCTCAGGGTTCAAGTGAGAGACCCCGGCAGCTTAGGGCATTGCTCAATTGGAAATCAAGCACGGCCGCCAAGGACTGTGGTACTGTATGCCCCCTTCTGCCTCACGCCGACACAAGGAGTCTGTATCATGGCATTGACCGTCCGCCCCCTGGTACTGGAAGGCTACGGAGTGCGCCTGGAACCCCTGACCGCTGAACACGCTGCGGCGCTCTACAGCATTGGTCAGCAGGTTGAGGACTGGCGCTATATGCCGCGTAGCGAATTCACTTCATTGGCCGACACCCGATGCTGGCTGGAGGAAGCGCAGGCACTGGCGGAGCTGGGCGAACAGATTGGTTTTGCCATTCGGGATCAGGTCAGTGGGTGCCTTGCAGGCAGTACCCGACTGCTTAACATTCGCCCCGCCCATCGCAGCCTGGAGATCGGCTACACCTGGCTGGGGCGGGATTTTCAACGCAGCCATGTCAATACCGCCGCCAAATTCTGCCTGCTGCGCCATGCCTTTGACAGCCTGCAGGCACTGCGGGTGGAGCTGAAGTGCGACCGCCGCAATGAACGCTCGCAGCGGGCCATTGCCCGCCTGGGTGCCACACGGGAAGGGGTGTTCCGTAAACACATGGTGGTGCGGGAGGGCTATGTTCGGGATTCGGTGTATTTCAGCATCATTGATGATGACTGGCCTCCGATCGCACAGCGCTTGCAGCGCAGCCTGCAGCAACAATCCACCCGCGGCAGATAACCCCAATGAAAATCGATAAAACCCTGCTCTCCGACCTGTTACTGCTGCTGGTGACCCTGCTGGCGGCAGGGGGCTGGATTTTTTCCAAGGAGGCCCTGCAGGGGGTGGCGCCGCTGTCATTTCTGGGTATTCGTTTTTTGTTGGCGGGCCTGTTGCTGGGTGCCCTGTGTCTGCCCCAACTCACCCGCATGAGCCGGCCCCAGTGGCGCCTGTCGCTGGCTATGGGGCTGTTGTTCGCCGTGGCCCTGATGTGCTGGATCAACGGCCTGTTCCAGAGTGATCACGTGGGGGAAGGCGCATTCATTACCAGTCTGGGTGTGGTCCTGGTACCGGTGGTGGCCACTCTGATATTTCGTGACACACCGGAAGGCAGTACCTGGCTGGCACTGCCGGTGGCGGTGTCGGGCCTGGCCTGCCTGTCGCTTAACAACGGTTTCCGCTTTGAACAGGCCCAGGTGCTGTTTATGGTGGCCGCTGTCATGTTTGCCGTACACTTTAACCTGATCAGCCGGGCCCTGGTGAACATTCCCGCCTTTGCCCTTACCGCCATACAGCTGACCACCGTGGGGCTGGTGGCACTCTGTGTTGCCATGCTGCGGGAACCCTGGCCCCCCCTGATCGACACGCACACCTGGGGCTGGATTCTGGCCAGCGTGCTGTTGGCCAGCTCCGCCCGCTTTCTGATCCAGGCCTATGCCCAGTCCATGGCCAGCGCCAGCCACGCCGCGGTGATCATGGTGCTGGAGCCCTTATGGGCATCCCTGTTGGCGGTATTCTGGTTTGCGGAAACCATGACGCTCCAGCAACTCATCGGCTGCTCATTGATTTTTCTGGCGCTGCTCATCAACCGTTGGCGCGCCCTGCAACAACTTCTAAAATCCGTGTTTTGAAAACCACGCTCAATCAAGAGGTGTGAACCATCATGCAAGAAAAAATTATCGACATTGAAACCCGCATGGCATTTCAGGATGATACCATTCAGGAATTGAGCGACATCATCTACCGCCAGCAGCAACAGATCGACAAGCTGGAAAAAACCGTGCAGCTTTTATTGGGCAAAGTGCAGGATCTAATGCAATCGCAACCCGGTGCAGAGGTCGATGAAAAACCACCCCACTATTAAGCTGAACCAAGATTAATAAGCTGAAGCAAGATAAAGTTGAACCCCATCAGGGAATGATTATGAAGCAAAAAACTCCAAGCGCCGTTCTGGCCGCGTTGTGGATCAGTGCAGCCGCCGTGCTGGGCTTGAGCGCCTGTGCCACCCAACCCACCCAAGAGTCCGACATCACATTGTACGTGTTCCACTGCGGTAATATCGAATCACGGGATGTGTCCCTGTTTTCCCCCGGCGTCAACCAGGGGCAGAGCAAACAACTGACCAACAGCTGTTACCTGATTCGTCACCCACAGGGGGATCTGTTCTGGGACACCGGCCTGCCCGATCATTTCGGCCCCGACGGTGTCGAGTTTATGGACGGCGCCTTTCACATGAGCGTGACCGAGCCGTTGCAGGATCAGTTAAAGTCCATCGGCGTCACACCCGAAGAAATCGAATGGCTGGGCATATCCCACTTTCACTCGGACCACACGGGCAACGCCAACTGGTTTTCCAACGCCACCCTGTTGATCCAGGAGGCGGAGTTCACCGCAGCCTTTGGCGACAACGCCCACCAATACGGTTTCGATCCGGACAGCTACAGCGGATTCAACGCAAACAACAGCAAACGCCTGCAGGGTGATTACGATGTATTCGGCGATGGCCGTGTCGTTATCAAAAGCACGCCGGGGCACACCCCGGGCCATCAGTTACTGTATCTGGATCTGCCCCAAAGCGGGCGCATTATTCTGTCCGGGGATCTGTACCACTTCACCAGCAACCGCGAACAGCGCCGCGTTCCGGCCTTTAACTTCGACAAGCAACAGACACTGCACAGCATGGAGCAAATCGAACAACTGGTACAAAGCAGTGGTGCGCAACTGTGGATACAGCACGACAAAGAACAAAATGCCGACATCAAACATGCACCTGAGTTCTATCGATAACCGACACTATCGGTAGCCCACATTCAGGTACGATTACTTTATAAGATCAGGGGATAACATGAGCGCCAAAATTCAGGTGGGGCCATTACTGGGCCTGGAATCCGACGCGTTATACACCATCTGCTTCAGCACCGATAAATCGGTAACCGAAGCCCAGGTAAACCTCAATGGACACAGCCGCGCCGCCAGTAAAGTGGGCGAGACCGGCAGCAGTTTTTTCTGGCGAGCGGAACACACCGAAGCGCCTCACAGCAGCGCCAAGCTGGTACGCTATCATGTTAACTTGAACGGCGATCAGGCCGTTAACGCCCAAGGTCAACATGACTGGACCTTTTACGTGCCGGCCGCCGATGAAAAACCCCGCTTTGCCTACGCTTCCTGTAATGGTTTTTCCAGTGCGGACCTGGTCAACAAAACCGATACCCCCTACGCATTGTGGGAGCGCCTGAAACGTTGCCATCAGGAGGAACCCTATTCCCTGCTGCTGATGGGCGGGGATCAACTCTATGCCGACGAAATGTGGGGCAGCGTGCCCAGCCTGAAAACCTGGGGCAAACTGTCCCGAAGCAAGAAAACATCAAAGCGCACCACCTTTACCAAAACTATGGCACAGCAGGTTGAACGCTTCTACGACGATCTGTACCGCTCCCGCTGGAGCGATCCGGATATGGCGGAAGTGTTCGCCAGCATACCCAGCGTCATGATGTGGGATGACCACGACATTTTTGACGGCTGGGGCAGCTACCCCGATGACCTGCAGAACTGCCATGTATTCCAGGGTATTTTCAGCATCGCCAAACACTATTTTGAACTGTTCCAGATTCGCTCCCAGCAGAACAAAAGCCTGCTCAACATCGCCGCCGGCCACTATGCCCTGGGCTTCAAGTTTCGTGGTTATCACATTGTGGCCATGGACAACCGGGGTGAACGTACCCTGGAACAGGTGATGAGCAAACAGCAGTGGGCTGACCTGATTGATTACCTGAACACCCGCGCCACCGACGGCCATCTATTACTGCTGTCTGCAGTGCCCGTGGTGTACCGTGACTTTTCTTTCAGTGAATCCGTGCTCGACGTTACCCCCTGGGAAGAAGAACTCACCGATGACCTGAAAGACCATTGGCGCGCCAAGGAACACCAGGGTGAACGGGCCCGCCTGATCATGCGCCTGCTGGCCAACCATGAAAAGCGCGGCGGTAAGACGGTGATTCTATCGGGCGACGTGCACATCGGATGCCTGGGGGTGATCAATGACCGCCGCGGTAACGGGCAACGCATTCATCAGATTGTGTCCTCCGGCATCGTACACCCAGCCCCCAGCCGCATCGCCTGGCTCGGCATCATGGCGGTAACCAATGATTGCAAGGAGTACATGAACGAAGATCACAGCATTGAGATCTCCATGCTGCAGCCTTATCATTCCGACAAGTATCTGCGCAGTCGCAACTTTGTCGACCTACAGGAAGGCAATGACAAAAAATTGTGGGCACGCTGGATCTGTGAATCCAAAGATAAACCAATCTATCCTTTAGCCTGATCCTGAAGCGGAGCATCCCCTATGCTGGAATATGTCGCCCTGGCCATACTGCTGTTCGTGGCGGTGGTGTTGTTCTATGGCATTATTGCCATTCACGACATTCCCTATGAAATCGCCAAACACCGCCACCATCCGCATCAGGATGCCATTCACGTGGCAGGTTGGATCAGCCTACTGACGTTACACGTGATCTGGCCTTTTCTCTGGATCTGGGCCACGCTGTATCGCTCGGATCGAGGCTGGGGGTTTCAGGATGGACGTGACAGCCGGCAGCACATAGAAGCCCTGGAGCAGCAACTGGCACAGCTAAACCAGCGCCTGCTGCAACTGGAACAGCCACCACAGGAAAGCACCACCCCGGAAACAGGAGTACGCGACTGATGGAAATGCTGCTGATCCTTACCTATGGTGCCATCTGCCTGTTTATCTTCAAAGTGTTCAGGGTGCCCGTCAACAAATGGACCGTACCCAGCGCCGTGCTGGGTGGGGTGGTCATCATCGGCACCCTGGTTACCGCCATGAATTACAATCACCCCTACTCAGAGCGGGTGCGCAAGTACGTGGCCACCACCCCCATCGTTCCCACTGTCTCCGGCCGGGTGACGGACGTTACCGTCCGCGCCAACACCCCGGTGCAAAAAGGCGACGTATTGTTTCGCATCGATGACGTGCAGTACAGGGCGAAAGTGGAATCCATCACCGCCGAACTGACATCCGCCCGGGAAGATCTGGCACGGGCCACACAACTGGCCAAGAGCGGTGCCGGTCCGCGCCGCAATCAGGATCTGGCTCAAGCCAAAGTGGACGACCTGACCGCCCAACTGCTGGCGGCGCAGGATAACCTGGATGAAACCGTGGTGCGGGCCCCCACCAATGGCTATGTTACCCAACTTTTTCTGCATCCCGGCATGATGGCAGTCAGCCTGCCACTGCGGCCAGTGATGGTGTTTGTTCACCACGAGGAGGACATCTTCGCCGGCTGGTTTCGCCAGAACAGTCTGCTCAGACTGCAGGCGAATGAAGAAGCGGAAATCGCGTTTGACGGTATTCCCGGCCAGGTCTTCAGTGGCAAGGTGCTCAGTGTACTGCCGGTGACAGCAGAAGGTCAGATACAGCCCAGTGGCAATCTCATGACGGACAACAACCAGGCAGGGCGCATTCCGGTTCAGATTCAGATCACCGATCCGGCCTTCGACGCCTATCGTCATCTGGTACCCGGCGGTGCATTCGGTCAGGCGGCCATCTACAGTGAGCACGCCCACCATGTGGCGATCATGCGCAAGATATTACTGCGCATGTCTGCCTGGATGAACTATCTGTTCCCGTTCCACTAATCCCGCTCAACAGACCGGCGGGATGCTTTGCCGTCCTGCCGGTCTGCATTCCATCACCCCGCCTGACCCACCGCTGTTTTCCGCTGTTCGATCCCGCTGTTCTGCGCTATAAAAAATGTTCCCAGGATAGGGAAATCACCACCCACAACAAGGATTACATTATGACCAGACTACGCATCCCAGGCGTCATTGGTGCGCTTGCACTCACCCTGGCCAGCCTGAATTTTACCGGCTGCTTTCAGCAACAATTGATCGCGTTTGACGACGACGGCGTATTGCAAGCCACCATTCGTCGTACCGACTACGGTGTCCCGCACATCCAGGCGGATAATCTGGAGAGCCTGTCCTTTGGCATCGGCTACGCGTTTTCAGAGGACAACGCCTGCATGCTGCTGGACATAGTGGCCCGCTACAACAGCCGCCGCTCACAATTTTACGGCCCTGATAAAATTCCGGGGTCCGGCGACAGCGCCAACCTGATTTCCGACTTCAGCTATCTGGCACTGGGCATTCGCCAGCAGGCGGAACAGGGCTATGCCGGCTTGACTGACAACACCAAAGCCATGCTGCTGGGCTACAGCCGCGGATTCAATCATTACCTGGCCAAAACCGGCCGGGACCAGCTGGATCCCAATTGTGCCGGTCAACCCTGGGTACAACCCATCGATGAGATCGATATGCTCACCGCGCTGCTGGGCACGGCCCTGTTACCGGGTTCCGGTAACTTCCTGGCACCGATTTTTCTGGCCGCACCACCGAACACCAGCTATCTGCCCACCCCGCTGGCGGACAACAGCAAACCGCAACCGGGATTGCCGCTAACCCACAACATCAGGCTGCCGCAGCTACCCCGCTCCCATTCCCAGGCGCTGGGCTCCAACGCCTGGGCGATTGGCAAAGAGCTGAGCGCCAACGGCAAAGGGTTGCTGATGGCCAATCCCCACTTTCCCCACACCGGTATCCTGCGTTTCTGGCAGTTTCACTCCACCATCGCGGGGGTATTGGATGTGATGGGCGCCTCCCTCTACGGCACACCGGGTGTGGTCAACGTGGGCTTTAACCAGCACCTGGCCTGGTCCCATACCTATTCCACTGCCGAACATTTTATCGTCTACCAGCTTATGCTTGACCCCGACGACAGCAGCGGGCTGACCTATCTGGTGGACGGAGCACCCCGCACCATGACCGAAAAAACCCTGACCCTGGACGTAGCCGTCGCGCCTGGCACGGTTCTGCCCTTTTCCAAAAAAGTGTATTACAGTGACTTTGGCCCCATGCTTGTGGTTCCGGACGTACTGCCCTGGGGTACCGATGAGCAATCCCGTTACGTGGCCTACAGCATCAAGGACGTGAACCAACGGAACTTCGATATTGTGGATCACTGGCTGGCCATGAACCTGGCTCACAACATGGACCAGTTCAAGCAAAGCTTCCGCCAATACGACGGTGTACTGTTCAACAACACGCTGGCCGTAGATCAGCAGGGCAATACCTTCTACATCGACGACTCCACCGTACCCAATCTGACCCCCACTGCCGAACAGGCGCTGCGCAGCGATCCCATTTTAGTCCAGACCCGTGAATCCATCGGCTTCAGCATCCTGCCCGGCACTTCGGCGGTTTTTGATTTTGACGGCCCGGTTCCCTATGAACAGGCGCCCAAGCTGGAGCGCACCGACTTTGTACAAAACTCCAACGACAGCTATTGGCTTACCAATCCCGCATCCCCACTGACTGACTATTCCATTCTCTACGGCGCAACCCATACCGAACAAACCCTGCGTTCCCGCATGGCACACAGCATGCTCAGCGACAGCGCCGGCCAGGATGGCCGTTTTGACCTGGATGATCTGGAACAGATGTTGTTCAGCGAGCGGGCTTTCCTGGCGGAAGCCGTACTGGACGACCTGTTGGAGTTGTGCCGCATTCAGGGTCATGAGCCGGTTGCGGTAGAGATCCCCATACCCGGGACGTCAACGGCGACAGCATCAACACAGACGCTGGCCGTCAACATTGCACCGGCCTGTCACGGGTTGGCATCTTGGGATGGCCGCTATGGAAAAAACAGCCGCGGTGCCCATGTCTTTCGCGAATTCGCCCAACAGTTTGCCACCGATCCCCAGTGGTTAGCCCCCTTTGATCCCACCGATCCGATCAACACGCCCAACACCCTGGCCAGCAACGATGTGGTGTTACAGCACCTGGCCAGAGCCGTATTGGTATTGCAGGAAACCGGAGTGGCGCTGGATGCCAGCCTGGGGGAGGTTCAGTTTGTGGAATATTCGAATCTGGATGGCTCCCCCAGTGGTGAAAAGCTGCCCTGGGAGGGAGCCAATAATGTGGAAGGTGGTTTTAACGTGTTTCGTTCCATCGGCGATGACAGCTCCTTAATCCCCCGTCATGTTTATCCCCCTATCCCCGGCAGCCAGATCAGTGCCGAAGGCCAGGGTTACCAGATATCGCAGGGCTCCAGTTGGATCATGTTTGTCAGTTTCACCCAACAGGGGCCGCAAGCACGGGGCCTGATGACCTACTCTCAATCCATCGATCCCACTTCTGTACATCGTGACGACCAAACCCGGCTCTATTCACATCAACCGGCGTTGCGCCCCCTGCACTTTACAGAAAAAGACATCCGGGCCAACACCATCTCGGAAACAAGACTGAATTTGGATGTGAGCCAGCCCTAGCGCATGCACACCAGAGGGTGCGGATCAAACCACGCCCTCACCATCCAGTACCACCCGATTCTTGCCTGCTTCCTTTGCCTGATACATGGCCCGGTCCGCGCGGCGCAACAGCTCGTCTACATCCATGTGCACATCACCCTCATTGCATACCAGGCCGAAGCTGCCGGTTAACCTGAGGTTCTCACCACTCTCCAAACGCACATTGGTGGATTCCAACTGCTGACGACAGCGCTCGGCCAGTTTTCTGGCCCCATCCAAATCGGTGCCGGGGAGAATAATCAAAAACTCCTCGCCACCATAGCGCCCCACCCGATCATTCTGACGCAAACTCTGCTGCAGGGCATCCGCCGCCGCTATTAAGGCGAAATCCCCAGCCTCGTGGCCTTTATCATCATTGATGGATTTAAAGTTATCCAGATCCACCATCAGCAGTGACAACGCCGGCCCTTTCTTGCGACTGCGTTCCTGTTCCTGCTCCAAATGAACCAAAATACTGCGCCGGTTAAACAGGCCGGTTAACGGGTCGGTAATGCTGAGTAAACGAACTCTTTCCTCGCGATCACGCCAGCGGCGCAACACCAGATAGGAAACCAGCACCAGAAACACCAAATGGGGAAAAGTGAATATGTACATCTGGAAGGTGGTATAGGCTGAAGGTGCCACCAGCAGCTGCGGTCCATCACGGTAGATGGGCGCATAGGCCCACCACTTCCAGGCGGCACCAAAAGAGAGAATCAATTGCACCAACGCGGACAGTACCAGCGCCAACACAATGGCGCTACGGTTGAAAAAGATAAAGCCCACCACCGGTGCACCCACCATCACCGCACCCACTGGTAACGACAAGGTACCCACCTGATAGCTGAAATAGCATAACGACAGGCCGAAATACAAGGCAGCGACATACTCATAGGCCACCAGATCACGAGTGCTGCGTTGCGCCAGATAGGTGGCCACCACCAGGCCCAAAGACGCAAACACAAAGCCATAGAAATAATCCAGCTCCCCGGCCAGGTAGTCCAGATCAATATGGTCTGCTCCATTGCCGGACAGTAACAGGAACTCTGCCCACAACGCGTAATGCAAATAAAGAATTGCAGTAACCGCCCCCAGCAACATGGCTTTGGAGCTGGATTGCCATTCCAGTGGATTGCCGATGCGGCGATTGGCTGCTTTGGTGATTCTTCTTGTAATGTTAATGACTGACATCCGAGCCCCAACTCATTATTCACTCAACAAAAAACCGGATCATATCAGGCAGCAACCACTAATTGATCGCGGCCGGAATCCTTCGCCCGGTACAACGCCAGATCAGCCTGCTTAATCAGGTGCTCCACTGTGACCTCATCGGCTACCGCGACACAACTCATCCCCAAACTCGCGGACAAAGACAAACACTGATTGTTCGGTAATTCCAATACGGTTGCGGCAATAGTGGTACGAATGCGTTCCGCCAACATACGCGCCTGGGTGGCGTCCAAACCGGGCAATACCACCAAAAACTCTTCACCGCCATAGCGCCCCACATGATCATTCTGTCGCACCGCACTGCGCAGTGCCGCAGCCGCAGCAATCAGCGCTCGATCCCCGACATCATGGCCCCAACCGTCATTGATTTTCTTGAAGTGATCCAGATCCACCATAACAACAGACAATGGAAGTTTCAGTGATTCACATTCTGTTTTCTCAATGGATAACAATTCCACAATATGACGACGGTTAATCAGCCCGGTGAGGGAATCTGTGCGACTGAGCGCGACAACCTGTTGCTCCCTGACCCGCCAACGCTGTAACACATAGTATGCCAGCGTGAAAATGAAGAACAGGTGAGGTGACGCCAGAATCGAGTAAGAGATCACCCATATGGCTTCCATCTGACCATCGGCCCGGTACAGGTTCTGCAACAAGGGAGCATAGGGCAACTGCTCCATCAGCGTGGCAGTACTGAGCACCACCACCAGCAACAGGCTGGCAACAAAGGCCGTGGCCACCGCCCACAAATCAAGAAAAATAAACCCCACCACCGGTGTCCCCACCAGCACCACTCCCACCGGCAGCGACATCAATCCGACACAGTAACCGTAATACACATGGGTCAGACCGAAAAAAAGGCAGCCCATGTACTCGATTGCCACGTTATTCCGGTACCGTTGCGGCGTAAAATGCACCAACACCAGTAATGCCGCTGACGTCACCATGAGCAACACAAAATAATAACTGTGTAACGCCGCCTGCTGCTGATCAAACCAGGGCGCCACCAAAGGGTGATACTGGCCAAGCACAATAAACGCGGTGTACAACAGCTGATCGAACAGGTACATCCACAGCAACAGAGCTGTTTTTCTGGATGAACTCCATTCCAGTGGGTTGGCAATGTGGTGTATCAGTTTTTGCTTGATAGTCATTCGCTTCAGCACATTATTAAACCATTCCCGGTAGTCATTGGAACCGGGCTATGTTTACTTTTTAACCTGATTCTATCTGTTATGCAGTTATAAAATGGTGATCTTGTATTGCGATTGGTAAGTTGTGGATTACGAAAAAAACACCAAGAACTTGTGCAAATCCGGAAATATGGTCTACGCAAACGAATTAGGTAAAACGCACCGCCATCAAACCATCACCACCACCTGGTCACGGCCACAGCTCTTGGCTTGGTAAAGTGCCGTATCCGCTTGTTTTATCAGAACATCCACGGAAACCGGATGGGTCGCGCTCACACTGGTCATGCCCAGGCTGGCCGACAGCGACAGATGCTGGCCTCCGGGCAGGTCCATCATCACCTCACCGATGGCAACGCGTATCCGTTCTGCCAGGTTCCGGGCTTGCTCGGCCTCCAGGCCGGGTAATATCACCAGGAATTCTTCACCACCGTAGCGCCCCACATGATCGTGCTGGCGCAGGGTATGCTTCAGCGCTCTGGATGCCAGTACCAGCACAGCATCCCCCACCTGATGGCCCCAGGAATCATTGATCAACTTGAAGTGATCCAGATCCACCATCACCACCGACAGCGGTGCGCGTTCCCGTACACTTCTTTTCTGTTCCTGTTCCAGCAGTTCCAGAATGCAACGCCGGTTCACCAGTCCGGTCAGTGAATCCGTCCTGCTGTGGTAATTGGCTTCCTGTTCCCGCACCCGCCAACGCTGCAACACGTAGTAGGTCAGTGCAAATATGATCAACAAGTGAGGTGAGGCAAATACGCAATAGGCCAACAACCAGAACGGCGACAACTGATGGTTCTGCAGATAGAGCTGTTCTGCCAATGGTGCGTAGGGTAATCGCCCCATGTAGGTTAAATAGCTCAACACACTCACCGCCAACAGCGCACTGACAAAAGCCAGCGCCACCGCCCTGCGGTTGAAGAAGATAAAGCCCACCACCGGTGCCCCCACCAGCACCACGCCCACCGGCAGCGACATGAGGCCCACGCAGTACCCGTAGTAAACATGAGTGACACCAAAATACAATGTTGCCAGGTATTCATAAAACAAGTGGTCACTTTTACGCAGCTGCGCCCAACCGGTGATCACGATCAACCCCAGCGACACCAGCTGCAGCCAGATAAAGCGCTGGGTGTGATCCGCAATGGCCACCCGATTGAAATGCTGCTCAAACTCACCCTGACCGGGCAACCAAAGCAACCATGCCATGTAGATCCCCTGTTGAAAAAAGTAGATCCAGATGAGAAAGGCGGCTTTGCGTGTGGAGGTCCATTCCAGCGGATTGCCAATTCGGGTGTAGAGTCGATTACTGATGTCCATTCCAAGATCTAAACATGGCGTTCATTATTATGATGGTGTACTCATAAACAGCGTGAATGTTTACTTTGTACCCTGAATACTGCGCCCATGCAGTTACGAATTGGTGTGCTTGTTTTACAGATGGTAAACGCCGTAGACTGCGTCTAAACCCATTAGTTTGCGCTGGTTTGACCCAGGATAAAGGCGTGAATCTCGGTTTCCTGATACGCGTAGAAGGGATTGTATCGTAAGCGCATCAACTGATTGATGGGTACCTGCAGGATGCCGCGCTCGCCCCGCAACGTGACATTACCCAGCGATTCCGGTTTGCCGTTCACGTGGGGCACATCGCCGTAGACCCGATCCCAGGGTGCAAACGGCAATGCCACATGGGAGAGCGAGTACAATTCATCAGGCCACTGCAGATCGGTGCGCACCAGCTCCACCGCATCCGTTCCGGCCGGTTTGATCATGCGCACCAACTGATCATTGTCCGCCGGCCCGTTGGACAAAATATCCAGGGTAAAAGGTAAGCTCCGGGACAGTGCTTGCTGCGCCACCTGCCTGGCTTCATCAGTGAACAGGAACGCACTGTTGGCCCGCTGATGCACATCGTACAGCACCAGTCTGTGACGGTGGGACGCCAGCTTCATCATCAGCCCATCAATCAGCGCGCTCACCGAGACGGTGGCATCCACCGCTGAACTGAACACCAGAGTAGGCGGAAAATCCCCCAGCCGCCCCTGGTTCTGCAACTGCTCAAGCCGCACCGCAATATCCTGGGTCAGGTCATAGACCTGTTCTGCCGCATTGAGGGGAAAGGAATTGTATTTATAGGGATCGAACTCCGGCTGCACTGCTTGCCAGGCCAGTTTACCCAGGCCGGGGAGGTAAGACAGGCGCCGTTGCCAGGATGCCAGTACCGCCAGCCTGGATACCCCCATGGCCGGCGAGATCAACACCAGCCCCGCCAACTCCGGCAGAGGTTCACCCGCAAGCTGCGCCAGAGCGTACTCAACCGCCAGCGCACCACCATTGGAATAGCCCACCACAAACAAGGGCACATCCGGCCCCACCTGCTGACGCAGATGCCGCGCCGCCAAACGTACGGCAGCCTTGAAATCCTCGACGCTGACCCGGGTTAAGGCAGCGGGCGCCGTACCATGGCCCGGCAGGCGCAGCAAAACCACATGGGATTGGGAGGCGTGCAGGGTTTGCGCCAGCTGCCGCAGGCTGTAAGGGGAATCCGACAAACCATGCAGCAATAACACCGCAGCCCGGGGGTTGGCGACTGAAAATTCCCGACTGCGATTCCAGTTATGGGTGTAAGCAGTGGGGTCCACCGGACTGCCGCGATGAAAACGATGAACATCCGGCAAGGCAGCGGTATCAACCCGATCATAAACCTGCGCCTGCAGCTCCTGGAACAATTGCTGTTCCAGCGTCTGATACTGCTGCAGAGTGCGGAAAGCCCGATGCTGCTGGTGGTTGTACTCGTGCCTGAACTGAGCCTGGTGCCATACATCCAGATCAGGCATGGAATCCACCACGAACAGCAGCACCGCAACGCCGCCTACGAACAAACCCAGCATCCAATGGACAGCGGCCAGTATAACCTGGCGCCACAGGGCGCTCGACAGCGGCGGTTTCATTTCACGCAATGACCAACCCGTTATTGGGCGGCCAACTTGGCAAAGGCGTCAATGACCTCCTGCGGGGCCTGCACCAGCTCGATCAGTACGCCTTCACCTGCAATGGGAAACTCATCGTTGGCTTTGGGGTGCAGGAACGTGATGTCAAAGCCCGCTGCCCCTTTACGAATACCACCGGGCGCAAACCGCACGCCGTTGGCACTGAGCCATTCCACTGCTTTGGGCAGGTCATCGATCCACAACCCCACGTGATTCAACGGCGTGGTGTGCACGGCGGGCTTCTTCTCCGGATCCACCGGCTGCATCAGATCCACTTCCACCTTGAACGGACCCGCCCCCATGGCACAGATGTCTTCATCAACGTTTTCCCGCTCAGAGACAAAGTTACCGGTGATTTCCAGGCCCAGCCTGTCCACCCACAGTTTCTTGAGCTGCTCTTTGGAAGGGCCACCGATGGCAATCTGCTGGACACCCAGCACTTTGAAAGGACGTTGCATAGTTGAATTCCCACTGACGTTGATGTCTGTAACCAGACCGGATTTGAAAGTGGCCTATTATACGGGCCTGCGCGGGACATGGAAATGACCGGTTGGCCACAGCGGGAGAACAGGATTCAGCTCATCCACCCCAGTTGTTGCACCAGCCCATAAGATTTCAACGCCCCCAACACCACGGTTGCTAACAGAGGGCCACAGAGTACGAGATTACCGATAATTGTTGTCAGCAGGCTCGCCTCTTCGTCCGCCTCTTCGTCCGCCTTTTTATCAGCAACATCCTCATGCAGTGAATCGGCAGAGGGCTCCTCGTCGCTGCTGGGCCAAAACCACATCAACAGAATCGACACCAGCGCCATCGCAGTCAGGCCAACATAGAGTTTCTGCAGCAGCGGAGAATCCAGCTCATAGAAATAGAGGGCTAATAATACGGCGGATGTCAGGAACGCCAGATGAAATCCGATGTAGTCAAGGGCCCACTTCATTCCGATTTCCTTGTACGTGATCCAGTAAGCCAAAGCACCACACAGGTAAAGCAGGCCACCCCACCATTCAATTTCAGTCAGCATCGGCCCGCTCCTCATCGTCAAATTCTTTACTCGCCTGCGTAACATGGTATAAGGGCAAAATCACTACCAGCAGCACGCTCAACCCCACCCAAAGCCACATGCCTTTGAACAACAATACCGTCACTACACCGAACAGAACCCCTTGAACCACCCCCTTCACCAGTGCCCGAAGCACCAATGCAAACCGCATTACGTCCATGGGATTCTGCCCTGACTCGCGGGCGATCTTGCTGAGCTCCAGCAAAGTACCCACCATCTCCTGGGCATCATCTTGCTGTTGCCTGGTTTGCTTGATCAAGGCAGCAATATCGACAGGACGCACCGGCTCCGATTCATTTTCCAAATCATCATCGAACTGGGCCTCAACTACCGTCCGGGTTGCGGGGCATGCTTCAAACAGGGTGTTTTCATCCACCAACTGCCCCTGTAAAAAATAGTGACGGGAACACTCCCCCACCTGATCGTGAAACGTATCCACCACCGCTGCCGTCATACCGCAAGCAAACAGCTGCTGCAGGGCATGAAGGGGCAAGCCGTAATGGGTACTGGTTTCATAATCAATGCGGATATACTCAGGCTGGGCGCTAAGCTCATGGTTAAACCAGTGATCTTGCCAGTCGGTGCGAATATCGACCCCCAGTGCAGCGCTCCATCTGGAGGCTTCTTCATCTTCTTGTTTGTGCAGCTTCAACAACATCAACAGGCACTGCTTGTGCCGCGATTCATCATCAAAAAACAGCAACAGGCTGTGTGCGTCTTGAGACATACAGTAGCAACTTCCCGGCGGTGGTCTGACAGAAAAAAATGCGCAACCGTCTATCATCGGCAACACACTTATAAACCCATCCAAATTCAAGGCTGAGCTTAGGGATGGATTAATGTTAACTCTAGCAACAAGTTACTTTAATGCAAAAAAACAATCGGATCATGCGTCGCTTCTTTGGCCTCAGTCACGGACCGAAAACGGAGTGAAGTTCGTATCCGTATCATAGAAGTCTTCGCCTTCCTGCTTTTTCAACCAACCCACCACCGCATAGGTCACCGGCGTCATAATCACCTCAATGCAGATCTTAAAGGCACAATTGAACAATATGACGAAACCCAGTGTGGTATTTTCCCAGATTCCGTAAAACGCAATGGGATAGAAAATCAAACTGTCGATACCCTGCCCGCAGAGGGTAGAGCCGATGGTACGGGTCCACAGATATTTGCCATGGGTGAGCAGTTTCATCTTTGCCATCACATAGGCATTGACAAAATCGCCCACCCAAAACGCGATGATGGAAGCTACCACAATACGCCAGGTATTACCGAATACGGTTTCGAGCGAGGACTGCAAGGCAACATTAAAAGGCTCAGTGCCGGACACCGGCAAGCGTATGATGATGGCACTCATGATGGAGACAAACAGGATGGCGAAAAAACCCGCCCAGATCACTTTGCGGGCCCGCGCATAGCCATACACTTCCGTCAGCACATCACCAAAGATGTAACTAATGGGAAAAAAGATATTGCCCGCACCGAATACCAAAACGCCCCCGATCAGGGGCAGCCAGCTGAAATCAATCTCGCTGACTTTGGCCGGACCAATCAGATTGGAACAGATCAATACCGTGACGAAGCCCGCCATCAGGTAATCGTAGTAACGATAATGACGATGGCGATTATGAGATGACGCTGGTGATGAGGGTGGTTGCTGCACTGTGATCCCCGGGTAGGCAACGGACGGACAGGTAAAATCTACCGAATCTTGCCCGGCAAAGCACTCCCTAATTACACATCACCTATAAAAACCGCCCTGCCGCCGCCACGGCCACCACCAACAGCCCCAATGACAAATTCACCGCCACCAGCTTACGAATGCTGTTCAACTGCTTACCGGCCTCCGGCCAGTTTTCCGCATCCACTGCCCTGCACAAGCGGCCATAGGGGGCAAAGTACAGGTGCCCATAGATCGCCATCATGATCACACCCAGCAGCAACATCACATGGATGTGCGGGCGCGTGTTCCCCATACCACCATACACGGCAAAGATCATCCACAACCCGGTACCAAGCAGCAGCACAACGGCAATGGTTACCCAGACAAAGAACCGGGCAAACACCTGGCGCCACAGGGTTAAACGCAGTGGTGGTTCCAATAGTTCGGCCGCCACCGGCCGCAGCGCCATATACGCAAAGAACATACCCCCGACCCAGATCACTGCACTGAGTAAATGCAGAGTGATTGCAAACGCCATACCCCCTCCTTGAAATGCTGAAACGCCTCGACAAGTCGAGCTTGCCGGGGCTTTTTTTGATTAATGGTGAACGATTCAGCTCACAACACCGTCACACCACCGCCAGATTTCCTTTCGTCTCCAGCCATTCCTTGCGGTCCCCGGCCCGTTTCTTGGCCAGCAACAAATCCATGGCTTCGTTGGTGTCATCCCCCTGCTCCACAATGAGCTGCACCAAACGGCGGGTGTCCGGGGTCATGGTGGTTTCCCGCAATTGCAAGGGGTTCATTTCGCCCAAACCCTTAAAGCGGGTAACCTGGATATTGCCGCGTTTTTTCTCGGCTTTGATGCGATCCAGTACGCCCTGCTTTTCGTCTTCATCCAGGGCATAGTACATGTCTTTCGCCACATCGATGCGGTACAGGGGCGGCATGGCCACATACACGTGACCGGCCAGCACCAGCGGTCGAAAATGCCGTACAAACAGGGCGCATAGCAGGGTGGCGATGTGCAGGCCATCGGAATCAGCGTCCGCCAGTATACAGATTTTGCTATAGCGCAGATTACTGAGGTCATCCGAGCCCGGCTCCAGGCCGATGGCCACGGAAATATCATGCACCTCCTGGGATGCCAGTATCTCGGTGGAATCCACTTCCCAGGTGTTGAGGATTTTACCGCGCAGGGGCATTACCGCCTGAAATTCCCGATCCCGGGCCTGCTTGGCAGAGCCACCGGCAGAATCCCCTTCCACCAGAAACAATTCCGAGCGCTCGGAATCCTGACTGGAACAATCCGCCAGCTTACCGGGCAAAGCCGGGCCGGCGGTGACTTTTTTGCGTATCACTTTCTTGCTGGCGCGCATGCGCTTCTGCGCGTTACTCACCGCCAGATCCGCCAGCGCATCCCCTTCCGCAGTATGCTGATGCAACCACAGACTGAACGCGTCTTTCACTACACCGGACACAAACGCCGCCGTCTGGCGTGATGACAATTTCTCTTTGGTCTGCCCGGCAAACTGGGGATCCTGCATTTTTACCGACAACACATAGGTGCATTTATCCCACACGTCATCCGCCGTGAGCTTTACACCCCGCGGCAACAGGTTGCGATTCTCACAATACTCACGCATGGCTTCCAGCAGGCCGGTGCGCAGGCCGTTCACATGGGTACCACCCTGGGCGGTGGGGATCAGGTTTACATAACTTTCCGTGATCAGCTCGCCGCCTTCAGGCAGCCATTGCACGGCCCAGTCCACCGCTTCGGTGTCCGCACTCATGGCACCGATGAAGGGTTCTTCCGGCAACAAGTTCCAGCCACGGTTGGCGCTCAACAGATAATCCTTGAGGCCATCCTCGTAACACCATTCCTGTACTTCACCACTGTTCTGGTCGGTGAACTTAACGTGCAGACCCGGGCACAGCACCGCCTTTGCCCGCAACAGGTGAGACAGCCGCGCCACGGAATACTTGGGGGAATCAAAATATTTCGGATCCGCCATAAAACGCAGTGAGGTGCCGGTGTTGCGCTTGCCGCAGGTGTCGATGATGTCCAGCTCAGTGGCTTTGTCACCGTTCTTGAATCCCATGCGGTAAACATTACCATCCCGCCGGATGGTAATCTCCAGCATGGTGGAGAGGGCGTTCACCACGGACACCCCCACACCGTGCAAACCACCGGAGAACTGATAGTTCTTGTTGGAGAACTTGCCACCGGAGTGCAGGGTGGACAGAATCACTTCCACACCGGGCACACCCTTTTCGGGATGAATGTCCACCGGCATACCGCGGCCGTCATCCGTCACCTCAAGCGAACCATCCTTGTACAGGGTAACCTCGATCTTGCTGGCATGACCGGCCAGGGCTTCGTCCACACTGTTATCGATGACTTCCTGAGCCAGATGATTAGGGCGGGTGGTATCCGTGTACATGCCGGGGCGTTTGCGCACCGGGTCCAGTCCACTCAGTACTTCAATGGATTCCGAGGTGTAATTATTGTCTGCCATAGAATTGGGTTATTCCGGTTGTGTCAGGTTGAAAAACGAATAGAGGGTGGGTAAATGGCGTTCAAAGCCGTCAAAACCGTGGGAGCCACCTTCTTCCACGATCTGTTTGCTGTGGGCGAATTTCGCCACGCCCTGCCGGTAATCCAGCACCTCATCGGCGGTCTGGGTGAGCAATAGGTAACGCTC
This sequence comes from Ketobacter sp. GenoA1, assembly GCF_003671475.1. Taxonomy (NCBI): domain Bacteria; kingdom Pseudomonadati; phylum Pseudomonadota; class Gammaproteobacteria; order Pseudomonadales; family Ketobacteraceae; genus Ketobacter; species Ketobacter sp. GenoA1. Next base: position 37,324 of record NZ_RCHM01000007.1, read on the forward strand.
GGGCTGGCTGACCTGGGGAATATCCAGCTGCCGTAGCTCCTGAATGTGTTGCTCGGTGAACTCGTAACGCTCACCAGTATACACATTCTCGTTCACTCCGAGATAATCCCGCAGCAATTCAAACGGGCGAATGGCCGGGTTCACCAGCACCAGCGGCAGAGCATAACGCTCCGCCAGCCAGGTGCCGTAAAAACCTCCCATGGAACTGCCCACCAAGCCCACGGGTTCCGGAAGACACTGTTCCACTTCGGCCTTGAGGATGGCAATGGATTGGCCGGGATCATAGGGTAAAGCGGGCACATGCAACTGAACCCGGGGATCGTCCGCCACCGCGTCACCCAGAATGCGGGCCTTGGCCGATTGGGGGGAGCTGTTGAAACCATGGATATAAAAAAGATGAAAGCGTTCTGCCATGGGGCTCAGACTAATAGCCTTTGACGCTGTAATCCACCACAAAATCCACACCGGTCACCCGGGAGACTCCGGTGCCGATGGTGCCATCTGCGTGCAGGTCCAGCCAGCGGTAGCCCGGGCTGGTCTTGTCCACCGCAAAATCCTTGCTATTGGGCAGAAACTGTACACAGGTGGACGGTACCGACATCAACTGTACACCGTTACGCCGGGTTTCAAACACCTGGTGAACATGGCCCCAGATGATGGCTTGCACATTGGTGAACTGGTCCACCACTTTGAAGAATTCAGCGGCATTACCAACGATTTGCTGATCCAGCCAGGCGCTGCCCACCGGCACCGGCTGGTGATGCAATGCAATCAAGACGTGTTTGCCGGTGGATGCCTGCAGTGCCTGCTGCAAAAACTGCAACTCGGATGCGGCAAAGTTACCCGGCACTTTGCCGCGAATGGTGGAATCCAGCATGATGATCTGCCAATTACCGGCATCAATAACACAGGGGCTCATGCGCTGGGCGGCCTGATGATTGGCCATAATGTCAGTGAGATCGTGATTACCGGGCAGCCAGTACACCGGGCAGCTGAACGCCTCCATCCATTGGTGGAAGCGGGCATAGGATTCGCTACTGCCATCCTGGGACAGATCCCCGGTGGCCAACACCAGATCAATAGCATGCTGCTGATCCTGAATCAGGTCCATGACCAGCGCCAGACTCTGCTCTGTGTTCAGGCCCAGCAACTTGCCCTCTGTGCTCTTGAACAGATGACAGTCTGAGAGTTGAACGATACGAATTGATGGTTGGGTAGTGTCTCTAACCAAAGGTCAATCCATTCTATTTGTCATTAGATAGCTATAAACTACCAGCCTATAAACCGCCAGCCCCCGCACACACCTCAACCAGTAAAGTGTATAAAGCAGGCGGCATTCTGATCAGTATAACGGGTTTTCACACGACCGGCAGGTTCCATTGCAACAAAATCGATCTCAACTCTCTGTGAATTTTCACATTTTTCGACTCTGTGCAGCCCATCACATTACACCCTGACCAGCGCCCGTCCGGACCTGAGACAAAACTCAAGCCACTCCCCCAGGAACGCATTGAGCTGAGCTTTTTCATCTGGCTGGAACATTTTTTCGTTGGGATAGTGATAATTTTGCCGGATATAGCGGTTGCGCTGAAAGGACAGTACCTCAGCCATCTGGGCATCATGGTATAGCCGGACGGTTAACGTGGGTTTGGGTACCCAATCTTCCAGCAACGATTCCTGTACCACCGCCACGGTGGTGGTGTACTTGCTGCGCTCCACCACATGAATACTGACCTGCCTGAGCTGTTCTGAATCCGCATCCACCCCAAAGCACCACTCCTCCTGCTCATCGATTTCAGGCAGCAGGCGCATAAGACGATGGTAATTGATTTCGCAATCACTCATCAGCTTGCTGAGATTGGGTGTGTAGTTCTTTTTTTTGGGATTCATCAAGTGATTACTGCCACTTTTCCTGTAAACGTTGATAGTTCATTTGCAGCCACTGCAGAGCAATGATCGTGGCCGCGTTGTGAATGTAGTTCTCCTGCAGAATATGCCAGGCCTCCTCCCGAGGAAACACCTGCACCCAGATGTCCTCGCCTTCTTCCGCCAGGCCATGCACACCACCAATACCGGTGGAATCCACCCCACCGCAATAAAGGTGAAGCTTTTCGTTGGAGCCTCCGGGGCTGGGGTAGTATTCAAAGATATACTCCAGATCCAGCACATCACTGCCGGATTCCTCTATGGCCTCGCGATGCACCACGTCTTCCGGGGTTTCACCGGGCTCCACAATACCGGCCACCAACTCCAGCTGCCAGGGGCCCTCATTGGCTTCCAGGGCGCCAACACGAAATTGCTCCAGCAACACCACCGCATCTTTGTAGGGGTCGTACAGCAACACCCCTACCGATGGGCCACGATCAAAGCACTCCCGGGTAAGCTCGCGGCTCCAGCCCCCTTCGATCAGCCGATGGCGCAACCGATAGCGCTGCATCTTAAAGAAGCCGTCGTACACCAGCCGTTTTTCCGCCACTTCCACATCGTCGTGGCCAAAACAGGGTCCTTCGTTTCGATCCATGAATACACCTGATACCTGATTTCGAACTGCACTAAAGCATTACCCTAAGGCTAGTCAGTATAGCCCACGAGAACAACGCTCAGGCGCTCACTATTTTTACCACCTGTGGATTGACATCAGATTTTCTTATAGATTTCAGCACCTTGAGCTTTGAACTCACGGGATTTCTCGAGCATACCCTGCTCTGCTTCTCGGGCCTCGGCGGCCTTTTCCGCTTCCTGGCTGGCCGCGTAATCCCGCACATCCTGGGTAATCTTCATGGAACAGAACTTGGGGCCGCACATGGAGCAGAAGTGCGCCACTTTATGGGCTTCCTTGGGCAGGGTTTCATCGTGATAGGCTTTGGCGGTGTCCGGATCCAGCGCCAGGGCAAACTGATCCTCCCAACGAAACTCAAAGCGGGCCTTGGACATGGCGTTATCCCGAATCTGAGCACCGGGGTGGCCCTTGGCCAGATCGGCCGCATGGGCGGCGATCTTGTAGGTAATCAGACCTTCCTTCACATCCTCCTTGTTGGGCAGGCCGAGGTGCTCTTTCGGTGTGACATAACACAGCATGGCCGTGCCGTACCAGCCGATCATGGCCGCTCCGATGCCGGAGGTGATGTGATCATAACCGGGGGCAATGTCCGTGGTCAGCGGCCCCAGCGTATAGAAAGGCGCCTCGCTGCAATGCTTGAGCTGTTCTTCCATGTTTTCTTTGATCATGTGCATGGGCACGTGACCGGGGCCCTCAATCATGACCTGTGCACCGTGTTCCCAGGCTTTATGGGTCAGTTCACCCAGGGTACGCAGTTCACTGAACTGGGCCTCGTCATTGGCATCCTGGATGGAACCCGGGCGCAAGCCGTCACCCAGGGAAAAGGTGACGTCGTAGGCGGTCATGATTTCGCAGATTTCATCAAAATGGGTGTAGAGAAAGCTTTCCTGATGATGGGCCAAACACCATTTCGCCATGATGGAACCGCCCCGGGACACAATGCCAGTGAGACGGTTGGCGGTCAGTGGAACGTAACGCAATAAAACGCCGGCATGTATGGTGAAGTAATCCACACCCTGCTCTGCCTGTTCAATCAAGGTATCGCGGAACAGCTCCCAGGTGAGTTCTTCGGGTACACCATCCACCTTTTCCAGGGCCTGATAAATGGGCACCGTGCCGATGGGCACCGGCGAATTACGCACGATCCACTCACGGGTTTCGTGAATATTTTTGCCGGTAGACAAATCCATCACGGTGTCGGCACCCCAACGGGTGGCCCAAGTCATCTTGGCCACTTCTTCTTCAATGGAGGAACTCAGCGCCGAATTACCGATATTGGCGTTAACCTTCACCAGGAAATTGCGCCCCAGGATGGCGGGTTCCAGCTCAGGGTGATTGATGTTAGCCGGTATCACCGCCCGCCCCATAGCCACTTCCTGGCGTACAAATTCCGGGGTGATTTCATCGGGAATACTGGCACCAAAAGGTTGCCCGGGGTGCTGGCTCTGCAACACACCGCTTTGGCGGGCATCCTGCAGTTTCATGTTCTCGCGAATGGCAACAAATTCCATCTCATCAGTAATGATGCCCTGACGGGCATAATACATCTGACTGACATTGGCCCCGGATTTGGCCCGAATCGGTTTGCGGATGTGGTCAAAGCGCAGATTCGCCAGCATGGGATCATTCTTGCGTCGTTGTCCATAGGCCGAGGTGAGGTCGGTGAGCTGTTCAGTATCTGCTCGGCGTTGCAGCCAGCCCTGGCGAATGGGCGGCAAGCCGGTGCGCACATCAATGGTCGCCTGCGGGTCGGTGTAGGCACCGGAGGTATCATAAACAAACACCGGTGGATTCTTTTCCCCGCCCAAATCCGTGGGTGTGTCACTGAGCGAGATTTCACGCATGGGCACCCGCACGTCCGGCTGACTGCCCTGCACATACACTTTTCGGGAATTGGGAAAAGGCTGAATGGATGCCTCATCGACCTTGGCATTTTGGCTGAGGAAATCGTCTGAATAAGCGCTCATGGTGGTCTCTATCGTTGCAAGTGGAGTAAAAACCGCTGTATTTATCCGGGTTTCTCCAAAAAATGGACGGGAATCTTTCCCGTTAAAGCTGAACAGCAACTATAACCAGTGTGCCAGATGGCAGCAACCGAACCCTCAGACTATCTGTTGGCAAATCAGACCAAACAAACGGTCCATGGCGCCCCGGTTTTCGTCAACCACACACTTACCCCGCTTGGCCAGGGCGTAGCGGGCTTCTTCATTCTTGAACAGGGATTCCACCGCCTGACCCAGCCCCAGCGGAGTGGTCACTGTCTTCAAAACATCCAATTCCCCCAACATCTGCGCCACCACCTGAAAATTGAAGACGTGAGGCCCGGTTAACGCCGGTGTCCCCATGGCCAGGGATTCCAGCATGTTGTGACCGCCCACCGGCACCAGGCTACCACCGATAAAGGCCACATCGGATGCCCCCAGCAGGGTCAACAGATCACCCATGGTATCCCCCAGCACCACTTCCGTTTCCGGGGTCACCGGCTCCTGCTGGCTGATGCGGCTCAGGTTCAGACCACGGGCCTCCACCAGCTTCGCCACATCCTCAAACCGCTCCGGGTGACGGGGCACCAGCACCAACAGCGATTCCGGCACTTCACTGCGCAAATACAGATAGGCTTCCAATACCTGCTCATCCTCACCCTGGTGTGTACTGGCCGCAATGAACACCTTGCGCAAACCACCCCAGGATTCCCGCAAAGCCCGCGCCGCGGCCAGGGTGTCCGGCTTGATGTCCATGTCGAACTTTATGGTACCGGTTACCTGCAGGTGACGCGGTGGCAACCCCAGCTCCACGAAACGCTCGCCATCGGCATCCGACTGCGCAGCAATCAGGGCCACTTCCCGCATCATGGGGCGGAACAAAGGCAGAATCTTGCGATAGCCCTCGGCCGATTTTTCTGACAGGCGGGCATTGGCCACGATGATGGGAACACCCCGCCGCTGGGTAAAGTGGATCATGTTGGGCCACAGCTCGGTTTCCATGATCACCAGCAGCTTGGGGTTGAAGCGTTTCAGGAAACGATTAAGGGCATCCGGCAGGTCGTACGGCAGGTAGACATGATGAATTCTGCCGCTGGCAAGCAGCTCCGAATAGGCCTGTTGCACCCGCTCCGAGCCCGTTGGTGTCATGGTGGTGATCAGAATCGGGGCATTCGGATAGCTCTGGGCAATTCGATCAATCAGGGGTTTTGCCGCCAGGAATTCGCCCACCGATACAGTGTGGAACCATAATGCACCCTGCAGCGGCTTGCCGGGAGGATAGAGGCCGAAGCGCTCGGCAACGCGCTCCCGGTAAGCAGGGTTCTTCTTCACTCTTTTGCGCAAACGCAGCAGCAGAATTGGAACAGCAAGGTAAAATGCCAGAGTGTATAGCCAGCGGGTAAGCATTTTCGATCCAGATTATGATGGTACCTGGCAGTATAATGGTTGCCCGGAGGAGGCCCAAGTGATTGCCTCAATAATTTTTTACCACCGCTTGCGTGACACCAAATAACTATCGATACTGCCAACCCATTAACATAAATATTTCCAATATTGTTTACATCATGCCACTTAAAGCCTGGATCATCGCGCTCAATCCTGATAACCCCATCGCCTTGGCGCTGCAGAAAACCTTGCTCGCAGAGGGTTTCGATGCCGAAATTTCGCGCGCGATTGACGGTCGTCACGCCATGCCCCCGCTACAGCCCGGCGAAAAATTATCGCAGAAGCTGGCGCTAGTGCACCGTCGCGCCAAATTGACCTCCTCCGAGGTAGGCTGCTATCTGTCTCATTACCGTTTGATCAAGCAGGCTTATGAAAACGGCCTATCCCACGTGGCGCTGTTTGAAGACGACGTAGTTGCTGAACCAGGCCTGGGGGACGCCATGCGGCGCATTCTGGAACTGGATGACACCGCACATCTGGTGCGCCTGATGGCCTTGAAGATCCGCAAGCGCAAGGTAGTGCAGGCGCTGAATGATCAATTCAATCTGGTACGCCCCATTCGAGGCTCCCTGGGCACTCAGGGCTACATTGTGAACCGTGAAGGCATGCGCAGGATCGTGAAATCCGGCGCCCGTATCTTTATGCCCATCGACAGTTTTTATGACAGCTTTTTTGTGTTCGACTTCAATTGTTACGGCATTGAACCCCACGCCATTTACGAGTTGGGCGGGCCATCGAACATTACCAAAACCAAAGGAGGCATTGATAAGAGGCTTTCGGTTACGGTGGGCTGGCGCTTGTATAAGTTGTTTCGGAGTGTGATGCGGCGCTGGTACAATCTGCGACATCGCAGTGAACTGACACCGGCCACTAAACCCACGTCAACTCCCGGCCGTAGCGAACGCCTGAGACACTGATGCTACCTGCCTAACCGGCACAATCTGAATGTCCGCATACAGTATCCAGACAACCAGGGTTATTGATATAATCCGCACACATTGGTCTGAAAACGCCTGCACTGCGGTTCCGATCAAGCTGGTATTCATCATCACTATTTTAAGCAGACAGCATACGCATGAGCGCTTTGACCGGGACTGAAATCAAAAAACACCTTAACCTGTTTTCTCTGTACTTGATGTACTGCAGTACCTTTCTCTACTTTAACAATCCCACTCTGGGCCAACCCGCCTTCAAGCTGTTTCTGATCACCAGCATCATCAGCATACTGTGGCATCTGCCACAAATCTGGCGCAGCCCGGCTTTCTTCCTATTCGGTGCCGCGATATTGATACAGATAGCCTCCTGGATGGTTTGCAAGAACAATTTTCCCCAATACGCGGAGTCGGACCCGGACTTTAAACGGCTGGGTTATCTGTTTTTGTTTATTCCCATTGCCTGGATACTGCAAGCCAACAATCGCGCTCCCTGGATGCTCTTGTTTGTGTTTTTTGTTGGCCTCTGCATCATGCCTTTTACCCGTGGCGAGGGGCTATCTGAGTTTATCGAAGCCAAACGATCAGGGTTTGGACTACGCAACGCACAGCATCCGGCGTTGATGTTTGCGACCTTATTTGTCGCTTTGGTGGTGTTTAGAAAACGGGCTTTAGATGCTTATGCTTCATCGAGAGCAAAAGTCATAATAGCACTTGCAACAGCCATGCTTTACTGCATTAGTATCGTAGCCATTACTTATACAAGGGGAGTTTTTTTAGGTCTACTTGCTGGCATTTTGCTCGCTGGAGCAGGGCTGCTTATGAAAAACAAAAAACCCAGAAAGCGTGAAGTACTTCTGACAGTTGCTCTCTCTATTATTATGATTGTGTCGCTGAGCATTATTTCTAACCCACTAACAAAATGGTTACGTGAAGTTGATACGGTGAAATCGCTGGCCTCAGGTGATATCGCAGATATTCCTTACAAATCAAGTTCAGGGGTTCGCATACACACTTGGATTGAAGGCTGGCACTGGTTTACCCAAAGCCCATTGGTAGGATGGGGCGAAAATGGTAAAAGTCTAGCCATCCAGGAATCTTCCACACTTCCTGGTTCCATTAGGAATAAGTTCGGACACTTGCATAATAGCTATATTGAAACCCTGGTCAACAATGGGATTCTCGGCTTATTTATAATCGCCGCCTTACTAGGCTGGCTTGCGATGAAGATTAGAAAGGGTTGCCTCGAACTTGGAATTAGAGATGTTCAGGTCTTTACGATTATCGCCGGCACACTCTGGCTGGTTGCCAATATATTTGAATCCTTTATGTTTTATAAAACCGGCGTCCTGCTTTTTGGTATTTGCAGTGCGGCGTTACTGAACGCAAGCGGTTATCGATTCGGCGCCACATCGGTTAAAGCAAACCAAGGCCCTTCATAAAACATCACCTGCCACAGCGGCGACTGATCTCCTCATAGACGGAGTGGCAGGACTCCAACTGCCTTTCCTGCGAGTATTGCGCGGCCCGCGAATGCGAGTAGGGACGCATACGGGCTTTCAAGTCTCCGGCACGATAAATCGCAGCCAGCTCACCGAATATCGCGTCCGCCGATTGCTGGGCAACTATTCGGGCAAACTCATTACTTTCCCCAACAACATAGGGTAAACCGCCTTGATCTGTTACCACCACAGGAACACCCAGCGCAACCGCTTCCAATGCGGCAATGCCAAAGGTTTCCACCTGCCCTGTGCTCTCATCCTTGATGGACGGTTGTACATACGCGTCCTGACTGCCCACAATTTGAGGAATGTGGGCGTGGGGAACCGCCCCCAGAAATCGAACCTTTTGCTCCAATCCCAACCGCTGCACTTGCTCCTTCACCTGCTGCTCTGTTTCACCCTCGCCAATCAACGTAAGTTCCGCATCGTCATTAACTTCGTTAACAAACCGGGCAAAGCCCTCGATCAGAAAGCGGTGACCTTTCCAGGGCACGAAACGGGCATTGCACGCCACTCTGAAGCCAGCACTGCCAGGTGGAGCGGAGGCTGTAGCGGCAGGGGCCAAAAACAGCGGGTTTAGTGCGTTTGGAATGATAAAGATTTTTTCTTTCTTCACCCCCAATGCCAACAATGAGTGCATCAAAAACGGGGTAGTGGCAGCAAAGAACAGGTTGGGTTTGCTTGCCATCAATTCAAACTTCGCCAGATGATTGCCGTGACACATTTTTTTGCTTATGTCCGTACCATGCACGGACACCAACATGGGGCGTTTCAACACAGACGCCTGATCAAAGCGCTCGAAGCATTCCCACAAACACCAGGCAAAATGACAGTGAATAAGATCTACGTTCTCTTTTTCGATATATCGGGAGAATGCAAGCGCACGCCAGCTTCGGTTGCGCAACTTCAGCCATAGCCGTTCCAATCGAAGAATGGATTCCTCTTCTACCAATTTGCAGGAGTGTACGTTATCAAGTGGCCTTTCTTGCTCCAGCATCCTGTTACGATAGTACAAGACCTTAAGGGACAAGGTTTCACTCTGCGACAGGTTGCAGATCAGATCGTATATGAATGTCTGAGACAACGGTGAAAAGTCTCGCACCACATGAAGAATATTCAAACCCGATTAACCTGAACCGTTACTTTGTTTGACATTAACCTTACCCCGCACACATTCCCTTAAGTAAATCATTTACATTTCTCCACCGCAACTCCGCCCGGGCATCCGTTATTAGCGATAAGACGCCGGTCACGTATCGCATTCAATGTCAGCGCCGTACCTTCAAGCTGAAGCTGGGACCAGCCACTGCTAAGATCAGTGTGTTTCATGGATTCTATTTTGGTATTCTCAACCGGAATACAATCCTGAGGCACAGGAATATGGGTCAGGGTAACCCCCGCTATATTGTAGGCCCGCCACAACAGGTTCTTATCCTGCCCGCCCATAGGCGGCAACGATTCATCATATCCACCCAGGTAATGGAATAACGTGGCGGGTAAACCAATGTGCCCATAGGTTCCATTGAAATGGCGGTCTGATCCCTGCCGAACACTGCGTAATAAAACAGGCTTTCTTTTGACACCGCGCACACCCGGCTGCCGTGACTTCAAACAGGCCAGTAACCAGGCCAACGCCTGCCGTAGACGGACGGATTTGCTTTTATGTTTTGTAATTTCCTCCCTAAATCCCCCTGTAAACCCGGAAAACACGGTATTGTCTCTCACATCATCAGGCAGCCCCAGCAGGCCATCCACCAGACCGCGACTCAGATAATTATCGCAGTCCAAATTAACCAAAAAACATCCCGCTCCCTGCATGTGGGCCGTGTTCTTTGCAACCGAGGCATGCCATACAGTGAGATTTCTACTGAAGAAATAGCGAAAACCTTCGCGGCCAGCCAACCCCTTCAACCAATTGTGTATCGCCTCACCTTCAGCATCTTTTATAAAATTCACAAGGCAAAGTTCTACCTGGCCTGAATATTCCCTGATGATCTCAAGATTATATTCAAGCGTCTTTTTCAACTGCTCACCCCGATTCATACAGGTGACGCAATAGGAAATTATTGGGCGATGATTCTCGTTTTCTGTAGGGGACAAGGCTGCTTCCACCTGTTACTCGAATTCTGCATGAAATAGGTCAGCGTAGACTCCGCCTTTCTCTATAAGGTCAGAATGCACACCCTGCTCCACTATACTACCCTGGTTTAGCACCACCAAACGATCGGCTCTCATGATGGTAGACAAACGGTGAGCAATAACCAGTGTTGTTCTTGTTTTTGCCAGTGCCTCAATGGCCTGGGTTATTTTCGCTTCCGATTCATTATCCAGTGATGAGGTCGCCTCATCCAGAATCAAAATAGGCGCATCCTTGAGGAATGCTCGGGCAATAGACAAGCGTTGACGCTGACCGCCTGACAACTTCAATCCGTTCTCTCCAATTATGGTATCCAAACCATCCGGCAACCCTTCAACAAACTCCCAGGCATGAGCACTTTTCAGAGCTGCAATCACCTGCTCATCCGAATATTCCGAATCACCGTAAGCAACGTTGTTCCTGATCGTGTCATCGAACAAAGCGATATTCTGATTCACCGTGGCAATATGCTGTCGCAGATTGGACAGCCGGTAATCGTTCACATCCACGTCATCGAGAAATATTTTACCAGCCTCAACATCATAGGTTCTGTACAGCAAACTCATGAGGGTTGATTTCCCACTGCCGGATTTACCAACAAAGGCCACCATTTCGCCGGGCTCCACATGAAACCCGATATTCGAGAGCACATTGTGTTCGGTGGAAGGATATTTAAACGACAAATTTTCAACCCGAATGCCCCCTTCGACCCCTTCCGTCACATAGGTGCCCTGATCGGTCTCTTCTGCCTCGTCCAACACACCGAACACCAACTCGGCACCGACAATCCCCCGCTGTATGGTGACCGACACTCCGCTCAATTGACGCAAGGGTTTCGGAATCAGAGCAACGGCAGTCAAATAGCCGACCAATTCACCTGTTGTATTGGCAGCCAGAATGGTGGGATCCAGCAACAGGAAAATAATCACCGAAACCGCGATCGAAATAACCACCTGGGAGAGCGGGGAAAACACAGCCTGAATGCGCCGAATCTTCATTTGGGCTTTAAAGGCTTGATTAATGGCTCCCTCATATCGGCGTTTCTCGTACACCTCCGCGCCAAACCCGCGCACCACACCGTAATTACCGATGGTTTCCTTTGACACCTGCATGGCCTTACCCATTGCACCTTCATCCTTGCGGGCAATTTTTCTGAAGGTCTTCGAAGTATACGACACCATATAAGCCAGAATCGGGGCCACCCCCAAAAACACCAACGACAGCTGCCAGTTCAAATAAAATACGTATCCCAACAGAGCAACAATGGTGAACCCTTCGCGAACAATGGTTTTCAGTGCGTTCGTAATGGCTCCCCGGATGCTGCTCACGCCCCCACTCAGGCGGTGCAACAGCTGTCCCTGAGTGATACCGTCATAATAACTTGCGGGCAACACCATTAATTTGTCGAATATTTCCAGGCGTACTTTTTTGATGACGGTGGCGCCCACATAGTCGTTAAAGTAGGTACCCATGAACATGCCGATTCCACGCAACAGGAAAACACCTACGGCGAAGGCAGGCAAGGTCCAGCGTGCCTGATCATTCTTCGCTTCGATGGCCTCAATGATCAGCTCCATTGTTTTGGCAAGCATGGGCTGGGAAGCAGCAAAAACCAGAAATCCTATGATACTCAGGGAAAATGCCCCAATCAGCCCCTTGAGGTATCTAAGCATCCTGAGATAGGTTTTCAGGCTGCCCTTGCCGGTTTTGTTTATCGTGATTATGGGTTCACTCATTCATTCACATAAAGCGGATTTGCCGCTTCCTTTTTTCAGTTTTACGCTTCACATTTGCCCCGCAATCGATACCGGGGTGCAACATGGTGATCAACAGCAGCGCCCCTGACATCATGAATACAGTTGCCGCCGAAGTGAATTGTACCGTTTGATGGGGACATACCGTTATTTCACATCGCCAAGTGTACGACATTCACCGTAATCTCTGTTAATTTCGATACTGCCCAGGCCATAACCTCATACCCAAAAACCGCGAATTGTTGCTAAAATGTGGTTTCATTTCAACGATCACACCAATACATTATGCCACCCCAGAGCCCTTTCCCTTATATCGCTGTTTGTGTTTGCACTCGCCAACGCCCCAAGATGCTGAGCAAGTTGATTGACAGCTTCACCCGCCTGAGCATCCCGGACAACCTGTCGTTAAGCCTGGAGGTGGTTGAAAACGATACCCAGCCTACCTGCCGTGAGCTGGTCGAAAGCTATAATTCCCAAGTTCATAAGGTGAATTACCACCATGAATCTCGCCTGGGTATCCCCTTCGCCCGTAACCACTGTATCCAAATTGCACAACAAGCCAAAGCGGATTACCTCGCCTTTGTGGACGATGATGAATGGTTTACCGAATCCTGGCTTGTCAACATCTGGCACTACGCCAACAGGCAACCACCGGGCACCGTTATCCAGGGCAGTGTGCGCTCCACCCTGCCCCCCGGCACTCCGGCACATTATCTGCCTTTCTTTCAACGTAAACCGATTGCCACCGGCAGTACATTACACATGTGTAGAACGAACAATGTACTGGTTCCAGTGACTCTGTTTTCTGAGCATAACCTGCGCTTTGATGAATCGCGCCCCTTTGCCGGCGGCACGGACAGCAAACTGTTCCGCAAAGCCCATGCCCTGGGTGTACCACTGATTTACTGTGATGAGGCCGTGGTCAACGAAGACGTGCCCGCAGAAAGACTGCGCCTAGCATGGCTATCCAAACGCTACTTCAGGATCGGCCTGACCATGGGTGAACACATTGCATTTGCGGGCACTTTGCCCAAAGCCATCCATACACTGAAACGCAGCGTTGCCTTTCTCAAATACAGTTTAAAATCCTGCCTGTACCTGGTTTTACTGAAAAAACACAAGTACCTGAAAAGCTGGCTCAAAGGTTGTCAAAAACTGGGCGAAGGTCTGGGCCCCTGGGGTATTAAAGTAGATTCTTACCGCAAAGTGCAGGGTGAATAATTACGCCAGTGAGGTCATAACCTTCACATATTGCCCCAAAACCGCATCCCACCCCAACTGCTGCCTGGCGTATTGCAGCGCCGCCTCCCCCATGGCCCGACGCGCCCTGGCATCATCAATCAATGATGCCAGGGCTACAGCCATGGCATCCGCATTACCTTGTGGAACCACCAGCCCGGTTTTACCGTCCAGCACCATCTCCGGAGCACCGCCCGCATCGGTGGTCACCACCGGCAGGCCACACCCCTGAGCCTCGCATATACTGCGCCCCATTGTTTCAGTGTGGGTATAACGGAAGCCGTCGATATTTCGCACCACCTCTTTGGAAGAAGACAGATAAATATCGGCACTGTGGTAGTAATCAAACACCCTGGCCGGCCCCAACTTTCCCACAAAATGGCAGCAGGAATCGATACCCAGTTCTGCAGCATACCGCTTCAGATCCGCCTCCAGCGCGCCCTCCCCCACCATCACAAACAGCGGCCTTTTACCGCGTTTTTTCAGAATAGCAATGGCAGACAGGGCATCATCCAGACCTTTGAAATCAACCAGCCTACCGCAGCTGACAATCAGCGGGCGGTCTGCCGGCAACCCCAATTGCTCACGCTGCATCGGCTGCCGGCCCACCACCTCACAACCACCTTTCACAACGTGCAGGGTCGCAGCGGAAAGGCCGATTGATTCAGCCCGCAACCGGCTATAATCACTGTTGACAAACAACCTGTCCAATTGCGCCAACGCGGTGCAGAAACTCCGCGTATCCCCGGCATTCTTTTGCAGAAACGATAAATCGTTACCCCCGGATCGGGCCACCTGATGATAGCCTCTGGCTTTCAGCGCAGCGTAGGATTTATAGAGATCGAGGCTGTTGTGGTAAACCACGGTTTCCTGCGGCTTAAACCCCAAAGCATCCAAATATGCGGTGATTCTGGCAGGGTCTTTCGTCACTTTTTTACGAACCAGGTGCGCTTTGCAACGGACGTTGCCGTACTGCAGAGGCAGAGTGGAGCGTAGCAGAAACTTACGTTTGGTGGCCGTTACAATAGACAGGTTGAGCGACGTTTTGCCACTCAGATACTGCACCAGATAGAATGCATTGGTTTCAATGCCCCCTACGTGCACAGGCGGCAAGGTCTGCGAATAGAGTACGACATTTCTGATCGCCACGCTTTCCCCTCAGGAATCGATTTTTCGATAACTGTCCACTTTTGCCCCCAACATTCCGGCCATCACCCCCGCGGACCGGCAGGCTTTCAGCCAAAAACGATTACGCAGGTGTTTCAGCCCACACAGCCCCGTGACCCCGGCTTTGATGCCCTCCACAAGGCACTGCAACAACGCCGACAACACAATACTGAAACCGCTGCGTCCGCCCTGCCGCTTGCGCCAGGCCTCGGTGATGCCGGCCCGGTACTTCCGCTTCGACAACCAGCCAAGGGTGGCACGGCTGGCCGGAATGGTTTCCCTCACCAACGCTTCCCTGCATTCATAGATTTCGATACCCTGCCTGACCGCCTGGGTAAAAAATATGGTGTCCGTGCCTCCGGCCAACGGATTGCGCTCGTCAAAGCGCAAATTCAGCTCCCGGGTCACCCGCACCGGCACCATGACATTATTGGTGGCACAGGTGCTCAATCGCGCCCCTGTGGGCCGGTTCTTCTTTTGATAAACGGCCTGGATATGCGCCGGGGTACCTTCCGGCAACATGGGCTCAACCGCGCCATGAATAACCGCCTGACCGCCTTTTTCACGACAGTAATCCGCCAGGCTGACCAGCCAGTTCGGCTCTACCCGCTCATCGTCATCAATAAAGACAAAATAATCCGCCTTCAACGCATGTGCCACCTCAATGGCGCGATTGCGGGCACAGGGTATGCCGCGCCGGGGTTCACATTCGTAGTGCAGGGGCAACGGAAAGCGGCCCCGCAAGGATTCCACAAAATCCCGGGATGTAGCCTGCGCATCATTATCGATCACCACCACATGCACTGCGGTGCTCGCCGGCAGCGCCATTGCGGCAACGCTGGACAGGCATGCCTCAAGCAGCGCTTCCCGTTGAAAGGTGCAAACACAGACCGCGATAGTATCCATTTGTCTCCAGGTGCGGGCAAAACAATGGCTGCGCATTCTACACCAGCGACCATCAATTGTTATAATTTCCGGTTTTCACGGCCGTACTGGCATGGATTTTACGGCCAATGATCAGTATCCTTTTGCGCCATGTTTCAGGCGACACCCCGCTAAGGGATTTAGCCCGCATCACCACACCCATTTTTTACAAAGGTACGAATCCGCTCATGAAAATCACTGTATTCGGAACCGGCTATGTCGGACTGGTCACTGGTGCCTGCTTGGCCGATGTAGGCCATCAAGTTGTCTGCATGGATATCGACCAGAACAAAATAGACAAATTAAAACAAGGAGTTATACCCATTTTTGAGCCGGGCCTGGAAGCCATGGTGAAACACTGCGTGGCAGAAGGCACCCTCAACTTCACCACATCGGCAGAAGAGGCCGTGGCCCACGGAGTGCTGCAGTTCATCGCCGTGGGCACACCGCCGGATGAAGATGGCGCCGCGGACCTCCAATACGTGCTGGCCGTGGGCAAGACCATTGGCAAGCACATGAACGATTACAAGGTGGTGGTCGACAAGTCCACGGTTCCGGTGGGTACGGCCGAAAAAGTGAAAGCCGCCATCGATTCCGAACTGGCCAGTCGCGGCGCCAGTATCGACTTTGACGTTTGTTCCAACCCGGAATTTCTCAAGGAAGGCAGTGCCCTGGAAGACTTCACCAAGGGTGCCCGCATCATTGTTGGCACCGATTCTGACTCCGTGCGTGAACTGATGCGGGATTGCTACTCGCCTTACATGCGCGTACACGACAAACTGATGTTCATGGATATCCGCGCCGCGGAATTCACCAAATACGCCGCCAACGCCATGCTGGCCACCAAAATCAGTTTTATGAATGAAATGTCGCAACTGGCAGAGCTGTTGGGGGTGGATATTGAGCATGTGCGGGAAGGCATTGGTTCCGACCCCCGCATTGGTTATCAGTTTATCTACCCCGGTGCCGGCTACGGGGGCTCCTGCTTTCCGAAAGATGTGCAGGCCCTGGCCAGAACCGCGCAATCGGTGGGCTACAATCCTGAGCTGCTGGTGGCGGTGGAAAACGTCAATAATCGCCAGAAGGAAACCCTCTTTGCCAAGATCAACAAAGCCTTCGAGGGTGATTTGGCCGGTAAAACCATTGCCGTGTGGGGATTGTCGTTCAAACCCAATACCGATGACATGCGGGAGGCCCCCAGCCGCAACCTGATGGAATCCCTGTGGGCCGCCGGTGCCAAGGTGAAGGCCTATGATCCCGAAGCCATGGAAGAGTGCCAGCGCATCTATGGCAGCCGCGACGACCTGATGCTGTGCGGCACCCGCAACGAGGCGCTGAAAAGCGCCGATGCACTGGTAATCTGCACCGAGTGGAAAGCCTTCCGCACCGTGGATTTTCAGTGGTTGAAGCAACAGCTTAACCACGCCGTGGTGGTGGATGGCCGCAACCTGTACAACCCTGCGGATGCCAAGGCCGCCGGCTTTATGTATTACGCCGTCGCCCGGGGCGATTCCCTGGCGCCGATACAGTAACCCCGGTCAGTGGATTTGGCGGCTACCGAACAGGATCGCCCACTCACCGTAGTCCAGGTGCTGCCCGCCCTCAATGCCGGCGGGGTAGAGCGGGGCACGGTGGAGTTTGCACGCGAACTGGTGCGGCTGGGCCATCGCTCCATCGTCATTTCCAGTGGCGGCAGAATGGTGGCGCAGCTGGAGGCTGAGGGCACCGAGCACATCCAGATGCCGGTGCACAAAAAATCTTTGGCCTCCCTGCTGCAGGTACGCCCCATGCGCAGGCTGCTGGCGAAACTGAACGCGGATATAGTGCATGTACGCTCCCGCATCCCCGCCTGGATCAGCTGGCTGGCCTGGCGCCGCATGCCACCGGCCACCAGGCCCGGCCTGGTCAGCACCTTTCACGGCATGTACTCCGTCACTCCGTACAGCGCCATCATGGCCAGGGGTGAGCGCCTGATTGCCATCTCTGATTGCGTGCACCGCTATATTCTGGACAACTACGATGTGAACCCCGCCGTCATTACCCGCATCTATCGCGGGCTGGATCCGTCCGCCTTCAACGCCAACGCCTGCACCCGGCAATGGCGCGAGCAGCTGCTGGCTGACTACCCGCAACTGGCTGATCGCAATGTCATCCTCATGCCCGGCCGGCTCTCACGCTGGAAAGGTCAGGAGGATTTTCTGCACATGATGGCGAAGCTGGTGACGCTGGAGCCTGCGTGCCACGGAGTGGTGGTGGGGGCAGCGGAGCCGGATAAAGCACACTACCTGGAGGAACTGCTGGCGCTGCGGGATCAGTTGGGGCTGGCCGACAGAGTCACCTTTGTGGGCCACCGTTCGGACATTCAGGCGTTTTACGGCCTTGCGGCGGTAACCTGTCATATGTCGAACAAGGCCGAACCGTTCGGCCGCACCGTACCGGAAGCCCTGGCCTGCGGCTGCAAGGTGGTGGCCTGGGACCGGGGCGGCGCCAGCGAATCCCTCAGCGCGGGCTTTCCCCAGGGGCTGGTTACGCCGGATGACATTGCAGCCTTTGCCCAACGGGTCAGCGACGTCCTCCATGCGCACTACCGCATTACGTTACCCCGGGATTTTTATCTGCAAAGCCAGGTTGACGCCACCCTGCAGGTCTATCGTCAACTGCTGGCCACCCACCGGCCTTGCTGATGGGTTATCCCGGCCCGCCGGCATTGTTATAATGCCGCCCGATCAAACCCGGATTAAGCCCGGTGTCATCGGCCTGGAATCGCCACAAGAGAAGCATTCATGAGAGTATTGCACATCGCCTACCAGCAGCTGCGCCGTTACGGCAAAACCCGGGTCAGCTGGGCACAGAAGCTGACCTTCGGCCTGATCAAGAACGATCACTATACCCAGGGCTTCAGCGACCGGGATGTGGCGGCCTTTGAAGCGCCCCTGGGCATACGCGAACTGGGCACTAAAAGCGCCAACAAACGTCTGCTGGAAACGGTGGCGGCCTTTGAGCCGGATCTGGTGATTGCCGGTCACTGCGATATGATTACCAACGACACCCTGCAGGCCATCAAACGTCGCTTTCCTGACTGCGCGGTGATTCATTGCAACAACGACCCTCTGTTTGTGCCCAGCAATGTGGAACGTATCAAGCACCGGGCCAGCATCACTGACGCCATTTTTGTGTCCACCGGACGCCGGGAACTGACGCAATTCGAAGGCCTTGGTGCCAGGGTTTATCACATGCCCAACCCAGTGGATGCGTCTATTGAGATATTGGACAACTCCAAGCGTACCGATCTGCCCATCGATCTGCTGTTCTGCAGCAACAGCAACGACTTCACCCAGCGCCTGCAAATGATCAAGCGCTTCAAGGACGCCCTGGCTGACGAGATGAATTTTAAAACCTATGGCAGCTTCGGTGAGCCACCGGTGTGGGGGCGTGATTACGATCGCGCCCTGGCCAATACCAGGATGGGCCTCAACCTGAACCGCCAGGAAGGAGATTACTGGTACTCTTCCGCCCGTATGGCACAGCTGGCTGGTAACGGAATTCTCCAGTTCACCAGCGCCGAACCCCGTTTTGATGAGCTGCTGCCGGCGGAGAGCGCGGTATATTTCAAGGATGAGGATGACCTGCTGAGCAAAATCCGCGAATTCCATCACGACGATGCCAAGCGTCAGGCCTGGGCCGCCAGGGCACGGGAGTTCTTTCATACCGAGATGAATTCCAAACTCTATGCGCAATACATTCTGGAAGCGGCGCTGCAGATTCCGTTCAGCCATGACTATGTATGGGCACGGGATATTCACTTAAACGGCACCATGAAATGACGTTGCAGCTGTCCGCTCTGGAACCCTTCGCCCGTGGCGGCAACCGGCTGTGTTTTGTGCATCCACAACACCCGGATCGCTGCATTAAAGTACGGCGGCCGGATCGGCCGCTGACCAAACTGCGCGCGCAAAAGCGCTTTCCCAAAAATCTGCGTCCCCTCTCCAGTTTCGATGACAACCTGGAGGAATTCAGGGTGATGAAGCGGCTACACGATCATTACGGCGACGCGATTTTCACCCTGGTCAGCCGCTGCTTCGGCTTTGAAGACACCGACCTGGGGCGTGGCATTACCTCGGAACTGATTCGGGACGCCGATGGCCCCATCTCCCATACCCTGAAACAGTACCTATGGGATCACGGTTACACAGAACAATGCCAGCAGGTGGTCAACCGGTTCTCCCGGCTGTGGCTTGAACTGGCCGTGCCCTCCCGGGATCTGATTCTGCATAACCTGGTGGTGCAGCGGGATAGCAACGGCAATCTGCAGCGGCTGGTGATCATCGATGGGCTGGGCGCACCCAATATGCTGCCGGACTGGCTGCAACCCCTATCCTACCGACGCAGAAAAGCGCAACGTAAAATACAGAATCTGCAGGAGCGCATCGAGGAATTACTGTCACAACGAGGAACCGGTCGCTTCCCGGGCTATCACGGCCAGCTCTATCACAATGGCCTGGACAATGATCGAATGAACGGAGAAAAACCATGACCGACCCCATCCGCATAGCCCAGGTGTTGGCGGGTGCCGAACAGGGTGGTGCCGAAAACTTTTTTGTGCGCCTGGTAAGTGGCTTAAATGAACGGCCGGAGTTGCAGCAAAAAGCCTTTATCCGCGATCACGCTCACCGCATTGCTGCCTTGCGCGAGAACAGCGTACTTACCGAGGGCTTCCGCTTCGGCGGCAAGCTGGACCTGCTGGGTAAACGTCGCTACGTAAGCGCACTCAACACCTACGATCCCGACATTGTGATGACCTGGATGAGTCGCGCCAGCGGCACTACGCCAGCCTCCCCACATTACGTACTGGTGAACCGGCTGGGGCACTATTACAAGCTGAAATACTACCGTCATGCGGATTACTGGGTGGGTATCAGTCGTGGCATCTGCCAACATATGATCGACGGCGGCTTCCCCAAAGACAAGGTGGTCTATATCCCCAATTTTGCCGACGAAACCCCGGTAACGCCGTTAGCGCGAGACAGCTTCGATACCCCTGCGGATCAACCCCTGATTCTGGCGGCGGGGCGCCTGCATGAAAACAAGGGCTTCGACACCCTGCTGCACAGCATGACGCAAATGCCAAAGGTCACCCTCTGGCTGGCGGGCGCCGGGCCGGAGGAGGCCAACCTGAAAGCATTGTGCCGGCAACTGGGGTTGAACGAACGGGTCCGGTTTCTGGGGTGGCGCAACGACGTCACCACCTTGATGGCCAGCGTCGACCTGTTTGTGTGCCCGTCACGGCACGAGGGCCTGGGCTCCATCGTGATGGAATCCTGGGCCCACCGCTGCCCCATCGTGGCCACCCATTCCCAGGGCCCCGGCGAAGCCATTACCGACGGGGTCAGTGGATTGATCACCCCCATTGATGACGCCGATGCCCTGGCCAAAGCGGTTCTGCGGGTGCTGGGAAGCAAGGAATTACGGCAAAGCCTGATCGAAGGCGGCAGCCGGGTGTACGCTGAGGGCTATTGCAAAGATCACATCGTGCAACAATACGTGGAATTCTACTCGCGCATTCGTCGCTAGCGTAAAAAATCCAGCAGCCAGCGGGCGCCCCGGTCCGCTTCCCACAATTTGGTTTCCGTCACCGGTAATGGCTGCTGTATGTCCCACTGGGCATAGTCCTGCACCCAGCCCTGCTGCAACAATTTATCCATGTCTTTCACCACCCGGGATTGACGCAGCGGTTTCAAATCCAGCAATCCGGTGGCGGCGCCGGAGGTAATGCACTCATACACCATGGACACGCTGTCACGGGTCACCCACAACTGCCCGGTGGTGTCCAGCTGCTGCTTGATGAATCCCCGTTGGGTATCCCGGTAGGAAATAAGCGTGAGGTTAGGCAACGCCAGCGCCTTCAAGGCCGGCAAGAATGCGTCCGGTGAGCGGCGTGAATCCGTCAAGGTCCACTGTACCTGGGGCTGGGCCCGGCAAATGCGTGCCACCTGTTCGATGATCCAGGCGTCATCCCACTGGTAATGATCGTTGACACCGCCAATGAGGAAGGTACCGGTATGCTCATCCCGGCCTTCATAGCGGGGCACCACCGGATTCATCACGCCGGTGGTGGGCAGCACATTGCGACGTTTGGGCGGGTTGTCGTGTACCGGGGTGATATTGGCGTCGAACAAGGCCATGGGGAAAGCCCCGCGCATCAGCAAGATGGTTTTGGCGCGAAAAATCCGTTTCAGTTTCAGAATCAGGCTATGGGTACCGGCACCCGCCCCCAGAATCCAGTCCGGTGCCGGCAGCTCGGGCTTGATACGCCGGCGCAGCAACACATCCAGCAGGGAGATATCCAGGCTCTCGACATTCAACCAGAACACGTCGAAACTGGCCAGCGCCTGCAAGCGCTCCACCAGCCCTTCCTGCTGGCTGCGATGGCCCGGCTTTTCATCCGTCACCACCCATAATACGCGGGATGTTGCGTCTTTCATGCTGTGCCTGCCCGTTGTGCTGCTTAATTCAGGATCGTTCATAAAACAAAACCGCAGGTTCACCACCTGCGGTTTTTAAGGATGATCACAATGGTTGCCGCCTTATACCAGGCTGATCCACTCCGGATGCTTGTCGGTGCGCCCCATGACGTGATCAAAGTACAGTTTTTGCAGTTGCTCGGTGATGGGCCCGCGCTTACCGGAACCAATCACACGGCCGTCCAACTGCTGAATGGGCAACACCTCCGCTGCGGTACCGGTAAAGAAGGCTTCATCGGCAACATAGACCTCATCACGGGTGATGCGCTTCTCAATAACTTCGTAGCCCAGCTCTTCCGCCAGGGTGATCACCGTGGCACGGGTGATGCCATCCAGGCAGGAAGTCAGTTCCGGTGTATAGAGTTTTCCGTTATACACGATAAAGACGTTTTCACCGCTGCCTTCGGCAACGTAGCCCTCCGGGTCCAGCAACAGGGCTTCTTCGGCACCACAGGACAACGCCTCGTTCAACGCCAGCATGGAGTTGATGTAGTTGCCGTTGGCCTTGGCCTTACACATGGTGATGTTGACGTGATGACGGGTATAGGACGAAGTGCGTACCTTGATACCGATCTCTTTGGCTTCCGGGGTCATATAGGCAGGCCATTCCCAGGCCGCCACAATCATGTGCACCTTGAGGTTATTGGCCCGCAGGCCCATGCCTTCTGATCCGTAAAACACCATGGGTCGCAGGTAGGCGTGAGGCAGATCGTTTTCCCGCACCGCCGCCAGCTGGGCTTCGTTCACCTGCTCTTTGGAGAAGGGAATCTTCATGTTCATGATATGCGCGGAGCGGAACAAACGGTCGGTGTGTTCCTGCAAGCGGAAAATGCCCGGGCCTTTGACGGTTTCATACGCGCGGACACCTTCAAAGACACCCATGCCGTAATGCAGGGTGTGTGTCAGCACATGCACCCGGGCATCGCGCCAGGGAACCATTTCTCCGTCAAACCAGATTAGACCGTCACGGTCGGCCATGGACATGATCTACTTCTCCTTCAAAAATTGGGGATTCCTCTACGGATTATAGCCGTACTGGATTATAGCCGGAGCCCGCAGGGTACGGGCCACCGGGACCCGCAACTATATCACATTAATTGAAGGTTTTACGCCAGATTTCACGTACCTGCCGGCGTTGTTCCACAAACTGTTCCGCACTCACCTTGCCGCTCCCATGCTGCAGGGCCAGAGCATGGGTCTGACTGCGATACAGCAAATAGGCATTTTGCAGGGCAGTCACCTGCTCGGCACTGAGAATAGCCTGTTCGAGGGCGCTGTCCAGAATGCGCATGTTGTCGGTCCAGCGGGTCATGGCGGGCTTCTGGGCCGACCAGCGCAACACCAGGTACTGGGCCAGAAATTCTATATCAACAATGCCGCCGGGATCCTGCTTCAGATCGAAGCTGCAGTCGGCAGCCAAGCGGGCTTCATTCAGTTCCAGTTCTTTGTAAGTGCTGAGGTGGCCCAGCATTTTTTCCCGCATGGCCACCACCTCCTGCCGCAGTTGCGCTTCATCCCGGGGTCGAGACAGCACGGCTTCCCGCACCTCGGCGAAACGCCGGGCCAGCCGCGGACAGCCGGCCACCACCCGGGCCCGCACCAGGGCCTGGTGTTCCCAATTCCAGGCGTTGTTTTCCTGATAATCCTGAAAGGCCTTAAGGGAGCTCACCAGCAAGCCGGAATTACCGGACGGTCGCAGCCGCATATCGGTTTCGTAGAGTTCACCGGAGGCCATTTTGCTGGTCAGGATATGAATAATGCGCTGCCCCAGGCGGGCAAAAAACACGTTGTTATCAATGCTCTTGTCGCCGTCGGTGACGCCGCTGGAATCCGCATCATGGATGAACACCAGATCCAGATCCGAGCTGTAGCTGAGCTCGATCCCCCCCACTTTGCCGTAGCCGACGATGATGAAATCCTGCTCACAGGGAGTGCCGTCTACCCGCATCGGGCGCCCGTATTTATCCACCATCTGATGCCAGGCCAGCTCCAGTACCGCCTGCAACAGGGTTTCCGCCAGCCAGGTTAAGTAATCGCTCACTTTCATCAGAGGTAGCGTTTCTGCTATCTCTGAGGCGGCCACCCGCAGCACATGGCTGTGTTTGAACTGGCGCAGGGCGTCCATCTGCCGTTCCAGATCGTCCTCGGGTATGCGCAGCAGCACCTGGCGCAGTTCGTTCTTGAGGGTGTCCACATCCAGGGGGTTAAGCAGGGTTGCTTCATTCAGCAGGGTATCCAGCAACATGGGGTAACGGGCAATGGTATCCGCCACCCACGGGCTGGCAGCAAACAGCATGGCCAGACGTTCCAGGGAATGGGGGTTTTCCACCAACAGGGCAATATAGGCAGACCGGCGCAGGATGGCTTCCACCAGCCGCAGTACCCGCTGCAGGGTCAGGTCCGGATCGGCCTGCTGGGCACAGGCATTGATCAGCATGGGCATCAGTTTGTCCAGACGCTCCCGCCCCACTGCCTGCTGGTGGGTGACCTGACGGCTGGTGCGAAACTCATGCAACAGATGCCAGCTCGACTCCAGCGCTCGGAACCCCAGTGCCTGCAAATCCTCCTGCCCTTCCGCACCGGACTGTTCTGTCATCCACAATGCCACCGCCTGATCCCGCACCACCACCTCATCCTGATCCTGCGGCGCGGCAATCAAGGCATCAAAATGGCTGCGCACCCGTTGCCGCGCCTGCCCCAACACCTGGTAGAAGCCCGCCCAATCCGCATACCCCATGCCCACGGCGATGCGTGCCTGCTGCAGCGGGTCGGTGGGCAGCAATTGCGTCTGGCGATCCTGCAACGCCTGAATACGGTGTTCCACATTGCGCAGCAACACGTAATCGTCACACAGGGACTGAATGACGGCGGCGGGCAGCAGTTCCAGATCGCGAATGATGCCCATCACCTGCATCAGATTGCGCTGTTGCAATGCCACATCCTGGCCACCGCGAATCAGTTGAAACACCTGAGCAATGAACTCCACTTCGCGGATACCGCCGGCACCGGTTTTGACGTTGTCCTCGTTGCCCTTGCGCAGCACCTCCTGATTGATCAGTTTTTTCAGTTCCCGCAACGATTCAATAACACCAAAATCCACATAGCGGCGATACACAAACGGTCGCAACCGCCGCAGCAATTCATCCCCGTCACCATTATCGGAACCAATGGCACGGGCCTTGATCATGGCGTAGCGCTCCCACTCCCGCCCCTGCTCTTCGTAGTAACTTTCCATGGCGCGGAAATTCAGCGCCAAAGCCCCGCTGCTGCCATAGGGGCGCAGGCGCATATCCACCCGGAACACAAAGCCGTCCACGGTGTTTTCATCCAATGCCTTGATCAGCTTCTGCCCCAAGCGGGTAAAGAAATCCCGATGGGCCAGGGAGCGGCGCCCACCCCGGGTTTCACCCTCATGGGCATAAGCAAACATAAGATCGATATCAGAGGAGAGGTTCAGTTCGCAGGCACCCAGCTTGCCCATGCCCAGCACCACCATGGGCATGGGCTGGCCCTGTTGTGACGATGGTGATGGCGATGGGTGGTAGTACGGCAAGCCGAACTCCGGCTCCATCCAGCCATAGAGTTTATCCAGTGCCCCATCAATGCAGGCATCCGCCAAATGACTGAGGTCGCCCACGGTTTCCTGAAAATCCGCCAGACCACAACTGTCCCGCCAGATGATGCGCACCATTTCCCGGCGCCGGAACTGACGCAGCACCCTGGCCAAGGCCGCCTCATCCTGGGCGCCTGCCAACTGAGTCTGCAGGGCAGATCGATATCGGTCATTCCCGTAGCGGCTGAGCAAATCCCCGCTGTCCACCAACTGCAACAGCAACCGGGGGTATCGCACCAGTTGGTCGACCACGTAATCACTGGCCAGCACACAGGCTTCCAATTGGCGCAGGGTTTGCGTGTCCAGTGCCGCCACGGCCGCCATCAGATCGGCTTCCGCAAACGCGTCCTGCAGTCGGTCAAGGTTGGGTTGCAGAGCAGGTTGCACAGAATCCGGAAAGCGCTCCGGAGCAAACAGAGTCATGGGGGCAACGATCCTTTTTATAAATTGGGCGCGAGTTTCAATTCGGGTCGACAGTGCCCGACATTATCCGCCAAGGTACGTCACGACACCATGATCTGCAACAGAGCGCCCGGTGCTGGCTCAGGGCCCGGCACAGTGGGCGGAATCCACCCTCAATTCGATGGATTGCTGTTTGCCCGGTAACACACAGGGCGCCACCTGGCCGCTGTTCCAGTGTGAAAAGCGGTAGTGATCACTGCTCAAGGGGTGAGCAAACTGGAAACGGGCCCTGAGCGGCACCCCGTTACGGACTTCCATTACCGTGACAATCATGCCCGCCAGCTGCACGCTGTCACCCACCGCAAAGGGCGCCTGCGGCCCCCGTAAAACCCCTTCCTGCACGGGGTCGTAGAGCCCTTCTGGACTGTACAAATCGAGAGTGTGATCGTTCAGCACAGTGAGGGTCAGCGGCTGCAGGCCGGACGCCAACAACCAGGTTTTCGCAGCCACCGGCAAGCCCTGATAGGCCCGCACCCCATTGATATACCCCCCCGCACTGGACAGGGGGGGATTGATTAAAATCGGCGTGGTCTCCCGGGGAATATCGCTCAGATCCCAGGATTGCGCACCACTGTTCAGATAGTTGTCCCCCACCATGCGCATGGACACCATTTCCAACGGCAACAACAGGGCGGACAGGCCCAGGTGCAACACCACCAGGATTGCGGCCAGCACAGTGGTCGCCGCTTTGCGTGCGCCGGATGGTGCCAGACCGGCAGTGCGCCAGGCCTGCAGCAGCAATCCCAAAAACCCGGCAGCCCCCACACTGGCGGCAATCAACAAACGGCTATGGGGAATGGTGCTGGCCACCGGCACCAGACACAACAATGCACCCAGCAACCAGAAGCGGGCCCGGCGATCGGTTTTCAACAGCGGCCAGGCCACCCACATCAACCCCACGAACAATCCCAGGTAGGCCAGCCGGCGGATCTCCGGCAAACCGGAGCCCAGTTCAGGCGGCACCACCCAGAACAAACCACCCAGCAGGTCCAGGCCGCGCCCCACCAGCGTCTGAATAAACAGCCCGGGCGTTTGCAAAACATCGATATAGTGACCGGAGCCGCTGGCACCGTAGCCCAGCAACGAGCGCATCCCCAACCAGGCGGCACCAATTACGCCATAGGGCAGCAACGAGAACAAACGATCCCGGAACGGGCCCCGCTCCAGCACCATGGCATAGGCGAACAGGTAAGCGCCCGCGGTCACCGCCATCTCCCCGCACAGCAACCCCAGGGCAAAGAAAATACTGGAGCGAAAATCCAACGGACTACGGTTGCCCTCACGCCAACGGTGATGGGACGACAGGGTCAAAATCACAAACAGCACCGCCAGCACGGCATTGCGGTTGGCCAGCCACCCCGCCGGAACACCATGGGTATAAGACAGGGCAAACAGGAACATGGCCCACACCCAGGCCGCCGAATCCCCCTGGATTTTTCGGAACAGGCGAAACCCGAACACCAGCATCAAACCAAAATACAACATGCTGTGCACGTGCATGAGCATGGGGTGTTGTGGCCACAGGGAATAATCCAGACCATGGGTGAGTTCGGTGAGCGGGCGCCAGAAAGCGTATTCCACCTGGGGATAGGTCCACCAGGGCGCAAGCCCAAGGTTCATCAAATCCATCACCCGTGCCGGGTCGCCATCCACAAAACTGAACAGGCCATAGGGGCTGGCCGGACTCACGGTTTGCAACACCTGGCTGCGCTGGGTCACCAGCCCCCAGTGAAAATAATCATCCAGCTGCATACCCACCCACAACGAGGGCAGGGCCAGTAATAATCCCAGCAACAGCGCCCCAACGACTTTCTTATCCAATGGCAGGAGGTTCAAACTACTTCCTCAGGTTCATGATCGGGCGTTCAATAATAAGGTAAATGACAACGGATCCTAAAATGGTAAGCCCGGTGGCGTAGAGACAGATCAGGCTCATGGCTTCCCAGTGGGTGTAATCGTAGCGCTCCGGATACTGCTGCATGGCATTGACACCCAATTGCACCAACACCAGGATCGGGAAGATATGCAGCAGGTACATGGAGTAGGAAAGCTGCGCCAGGGGGTACCAGAACCGATTGGAGAAGATCAGGTTCAACACCCGGCTGAGATAGCTTTTCTCCAGGCACACCAGCGCCAGATAAGCCACCGCGCCGCTGAACAGATTACGGCTGAAGGTCTGATAGAGTACGGTAAAGGCAGGATGATCGTTCATCTCCCGGCTCAGCACCGGCAACCATAAGAACAGAATGATGATGCCAAAACTGGCAAACTCCAGCACTTTGCCCCAAAAGGAGTTCAGAAACCGGCGCAGGCCGGGTTCATGATGAAAGTAATAGAACGCGGCAATACAGCCACACAGCAAGGCCCCGAAGCGGGTATACAAATTGTCATACAGCACGGAAAAGTGATGGGCATGGAATTCCTCATCCAGGGCCAGGTCACTGCCGGACATGGTGCGAATGCGTTCATCGCTCACGATGACCAGAAACCGGATCAAAAAGGAAAGCCCCATCAGCACCCACAAGCCGGTTAACGGCTGCCGGGTGTACTTAACCAGCAACAACAGAATCAGGGGATACACCAGATAGAACTGTTCTTCAATGGCCAGGGTCCAGGTCCAGTTCATGGCCTGATCCTGATAGGGAATAAAGTTGTTCACATACAGCAGGTTGGCCCACAGGCTTTCCAATTTCAACTGGGCACGGGCTTCCGGGTCCGCAGTGGACAACCCCATCAGCAGGTACAGCCCTATTACCAGCCAGTAGGCAGGGCTCAAACGCAAAAAACGCCGAAAATAGAAGTTGCCAAAGTGAATGGTCTGTTCACGATCAATCTGCCGCAACAGGATGCCGGTAATCAGGAAACCACTGATCACGAAAAAGATGTCGACGCTCTTGTCGGCATTCCAGATCCAGGCGGACCAGGTACTGGCCTCCACCATATTGATCAATTCCACATCGGGATGGTACAGAGAGTAAATACTGAAGGTATGGAAGACCATGATCATCAGCATGGACAGGGCACGGAAACCATCCAACACCGGAAAGTTGGAGCTTGGCCGGATAAACAGTTGCCTGAAATTGCGTACTGGTGAAAACGCCGACAGCAGGGTGCTCATTTTATACTCTTCTTATTCTTATATCAGACTGCTGAGCCGACCCATGGCTCCCTCAGCACATTCATCTTCCTGACGAGAAGTCTGCAGTAAAGGGAGCCCCCATTCTAGCAACGGTTTCACGCTTTAGGAAAACCGATATAACAAAGCCGGCTAGGCGCCCCCCACAACCGGTGCCACCCGCAACACTTCTTCCGGCGTAGTAAGCCCTGCGGCCACTTTTTGTGCACCACTCAAACGTAGGGTGCGCATGCCTTCCTTCATGGCCTGCTTGCGCAATTCATTGAGTTCGGCGTCGTGGCTGATCATGTCCTTCAGCTCCTGGGACAGCGGCATCACCTCGTAGATGCCCACCCGCCCCAGATAACCGGTTTTCCGGCACTCCAGACAACCCACCGGCGATTTGATCTTCTCCGGCTGCTTGCCTTTCCAGGGGTGGATCAGGTTATGCCAGACATCCGGATCCACATAGGTATCCCGTTTGCAGTGCGGGCACAGGGTACGCACCAAACGCTGGGCCATGACCCCCAGCAACGTGGCCGAAATCATATAGGAAGGCACCCCCAGATCCGTCAACCGCACAATGGCGGAAGGGGCATCGTTGGTGTGCAGGGTGGATATCACCAGGTGTCCGGTCAACGCTGCCTGAATCGCCATATTGGCGGTTTCCAGATTACGGATTTCCCCCACCATGATGATGTCCGGATCCTGACGCAGCAGGGCTTTAACACCGTCGGCAAAGGTCAGGTCCACATTGTCCATCACCTGCATTTGGTTGAACGAGGGTTCCACCATCTCGATGGGGTCTTCAATGGTACAAACGTTCACCTCACGGGTGGCCAGCTGCTTGAGGGTGGAATACAGGGTAGTGGTTTTACCGGAACCGGTGGGGCCGGTCACCAGCACGATGCCATTGGGCTGGGTCACCATGTTGTTCCAGCGCTCATAATCGTCATCCGCCAGCCCCATCTGCGCCGACGAGCGCACCAGCACCTCCGGATCGAAGATCCGCATCACCATTTTTTCGCCAAATGCCGTGGGCAGCGTGGATAAACGCAACTCCACTTCATCCCCTTCGGTGCTTTTGGTTTTCAGGCGGCCATCCTGGGGGCGGCGCTTTTCCGCCACATCCATGCGCCCCAGTATCTTGATGCGGCTGGTCACCGCCGCCATCACCGGGGCGGGCAGTTCATACACATCGTGCAATACACCATCAATACGGAAACGAATATTGCCGTGCTCCCGGCGCGGTTCCAGATGAATATCACTGGCGCGCTGGTCAAACGCATACTGCAGCAGCCAGTCCACGATTTTTACGATGTGCTGATCATTGGCATCCGGCGAGGTCAGCTCGCCCAACTGCAGCAGCTGCTCAAAGTTGGTGACGTTGGACGGCCCCTTGCCACCGGCAGCCCCTTTTACCGAGCGGGCCAGATTATAGAATTCCAGGGTGAACCGGCGGATATCGGCGGGATTGGTGATGACCCGCCTGATGCGCTTGCCTTTTAAGGTCTGCTCCAGCCCCTGCTCCCATTCATTCAGGAAAGGCTGGCCGCTGGTGATGGTCACCGTGTCGTCGTCCACCGCCACCGCCAGAATCTCATGGCGTTCGGCGAACTGAAACGACATGACGGCGGTGGTGGCCCCCACATCCACTTTCAGCGGATCGATATGGTACAGGGGTTGGTCGGCACGCTTGGCCAGCCATTCCGTCAGATTGTCCAGGTCCAGCTTGCGATGCTCAAATTGCTGATCGTCCAGATTGAACTTGGCGATGAACTGCAGCGGATTCCAGTTCAGCTCCTGCTTTTCCCGCCGCTGACCGGAGACAAAGTTCATATCCCGCTCACTGATACGGCCGTCCTCGAACAATCCATCCAGTGCCCAGCGCACATCAATACGAATACTGGGCTGGAGGAAACTGGCTTTGCCTTTATGAATACTGGTCACAATGATTGCTCTTTATTGGTTGGAAGCGCAGTGGAATCAGAGGGCGATCCTGGAGTTCAGGCTAACGCATGCCCTGCCCTCCACCACCGCTCTATACTCACCTGCTGGGTCCGAGCGTGTTTGGTCTATTAAAACAATTGTAGTCTCAAGCGTTTATCCAAACCAACCTCCCGCATCATTCCTCTATCAGAATCGTGACCACACCCAAAAAATCCGGTATCTTTTGCCCCATCTCCCGGTCTCTAGGATACGTTTTCCCATGGAATCATTGATCGAAAAAACCCTCTACGCCAGCCGCTGGATCATGGCCCCGGTCTATCTCGGGCTCAGCCTGTTGTTGCTGGTGCTGGCCTTCAAGTTCTTTCAGGAGCTGGCCCACATCGTTCCGGTCATCCTCACCATGCCGGAGCAGACCCTGATCCTGAAAATCCTCACCCTGGTGGATCTGACCCTGGTGGGCAGCCTGGTGGTGATGGTGATGTTCTCCGGTTACGAGAACTTCGTCTCCAAAATCGACATTGATGAAGGCGGCGAAAAACTCTCCTGGCTGGGAAAAATGGACTCAGGCTCGCTGAAATTGAAGTTATCTGCATCGATTGTGGCGATATCAGCCATTCATCTACTGAAAGCCTATATGGAATACACCCCCGATGCAGGCGGTACCGCGGAGAACAAACTGATGTGGTTGCTGATTGTGCACATGGGTTTTGTGCTGTCTGCCCTGTGCATGCAATTGATGGATAAGATGGATCGCGCCACCAAAGCCGCCAGCCACTGAAGCCACCCCCTCACACCCTGCCACCCCCAAACCGGGTGGCATCATTTCACAGTTTTCTGTCCGTTCCTGCGCTGTCACCGCCAAGACATTCACATTATTATGTCCCAGCTTATATACGGTATATACCAAGAAAAGGTGTTGGGGGGGCAGTCATCGTGTTGGCTAAAATATGGGCAAAATGGGTAATGAATCATCGCTTCACCAGCATGGCGCTGGTGGTTCTGGGGGCGTTGCTATTGGGAATGGGGGCCAAGGACGCGCAATTCTCAGCCAACCAGAGAGACTTCTTCAAACCCGATGATAAAAACCTCAATGACCTGATCCGCATCGAGGAGGACTACACCAGCGACAAAAATGTCATGGTGTTGGTGGAACCCCACAGCGGCAATGTGTTTACCCCGGACACCTTAAAGGCCATTCAGCAACTGACCGAATTCGGCTGGTCCATACCCCACTCCCAGCGGGTGGAATCCCTCAGCAACCACCTTTACACCCGGGTAAATGGCGATGAATTGACCGTGGATTTCCTGGTAGACGATGTGGACGCCCTGTCGCCACAGGACCTGCTGGAACGCAAACGCTACGCCACCGGCAAAACCGGGGTCAAAGATTATCTGGTCACACGCGACGGGGGCCTGTCGCTGGTGTCTGTGATTTTGAATATTCCCGAAGAGGACAACGGCCAGGCAGCGGTGGACGTGATTGACACCGTGCATCAATACGTCGACCGGTTGCAGCAGCAGTATCCGGCCATTGATTTTCGGGTGGTGGGCGGGGTCGCCGTGGAAACCTCTCTGCCGGCCATTGTGCAGGAGGACGGCCGCACCATTTTCCCCTTTGCCCTGGTGCTGGTGTTCCTGTTTCTCACCTTTACCCTACGGGATCTGGTGGCAAATCTTGCCTGCATCGTGACGGCGCTGTTGGCCATCATGGCCGGCATGGGTGCCGTGCTGTGGAGCGGCGTGAAAGTCTCGCCCATTCTGGTGAACACGCCGTCGATCATTATCATCATCGCCATGGCGGATTGCATTCACCTGATGGTGAACTACGCCCAGGGCCTGGCCCGGGGCCTGGATAAAAAGGCCGCCCTGGAAAAAAGCATCGAGGTAAACTTCAGCCCCATTATTTTCACCAGCCTCACCACCGCCATCAGTTTCTTTGCCCTGAACTTCAGCGAATCCCCGCCCTTTGCTCATATGGGCACCGCCGCCGGAGTGGGGATCCTGTACGCCATGCTGGCCTCGCTGACCTTTCTGCCGGCGCTGATCTACTATCTGCCGAGTAAAGCCCGCGGTGTCACCAGGATGCCCAACATGGGTGGCTTGATCCGCTGGTATCAACCCCACGCCAACAAAATCATCATTGGCTTTGTGCTGATCATGGTGTCGCTGGCATCACTCATCCCCATGAACCGCCTGGATGATAATTTTGTGGAATTCTTCGATGAGGATCTGGAGGTGCGCCGTAACATGGATTTCATGATCGAGCGCATCAGTGGTTCCGTGGTGGTCAACATCAGTATTCCGGCCACGGAAAACGGCGGCATTTACGACCCGCAGTACCTGAACCTGCTGCAGGATCTGGAACAACACCTGCAGGAAAACCCGCAACTGCGCTTTACCACATCGCTGCTGGAAGTCATGAAAACCCTGAATAAAAACCTGCACGAAGACAGCGCCGAATGGTATCGGGTACCCGACAGCCGTGAGTTGGCGTCGCAATATTTGCTGATGTACGAAATGTCGCTGCCGTTTGGCCAGGATCTCAGTAATCTGATCAACTTTGACCGTTCGGAAAGCCGGGTCATCGCCGTATACGATCAACTGTCGGATAAGGAGCTGATTGATCTGGAGCAGCGCATTCAGCTCTGGTTGGACCAGCATCAATTCGACACCAGGCAAGCCACCATCGGCAGCGCCAACCTGGCCTTCGCCCACATGCAATACAGCAACGTGAACAATCTGTCGAAAGGCTTTGTGCTGGCGCTGATTATGATCTCACTGCTGCTCATTGCCCTGTTCCGGTCCTGGAAGCTGGGCCTGATCAGCATGGTGCCCAATCTGTTTCCGGCTGCCATGGCCTTCGGCATCTGGGCACTGATCAGCGGCAAAATCGGATTCGGCATGTCGGTGGGAATCACCATCACCCTGGGCATCGTGGTGGATGACACCATCCACTTTTTGGCGAAATACAAATATGCCCGGGAGCAACTGCATTTAAATAATTATCAGGCGGTACAGTACGCCATGGACACGGTGGGCGTGGCCATGTTGCTCACCACCGCCATGATGGCCATTGCCTTCACGGCCTTGCTGTGGTCTGACTTTATTCCCAACCAGGATCTGGGTTTGATCACCATCATCACCATTGTGTGCGCGCTACTGGTGGATCTGGTGTTGTTGCCGATTCTGTTGCTGAAGCTGTTTGGCGACAACCCGGCGCAAACCGGAGCTGCGGCTTTCGAGGGCAACGTCGAACCCTCATCCTGAGCCGGCCATGGGCCGAACAACATCAGGCACCAGAAAAAAAAGGCGGAGTGACCGGCAACAGGCCATCACTCCGCCAAAGATAATCCAGCAAACACTGGATCACAGGGCTTGAAACTTAATCGCTCAACACCGACATCGGCACGTTTAACAATACCAGGCTGGATGGATAATCCACGCTGTGATGCAGCGTGGTCACCCCCCCTTTTACATTCTCCCGCTGTACCAGATTGAGCACCCCCTGGGCCTGATTGCTGGGGCTGATGGAAATACGCAGCTTGCTCCCCTCACGAATCATGACGCTGGTTGGAAAGATCTCCACCGATACTTTCACCACCTCATCGGGCTGCAGCATTTGTTCCTTATCCTGAGTAAGAAAATGATAAGGCTGTACCATCTCCCCGAACACATAGCGGGATCGGCTTTCATCCACCGCGCGCAGAGACACCAATTGCAAACCGTTGGTGATCGGCACCACGCGGCCACTGGGTAATACCTCACCAATGCGCACCGACAGCACTGCATCCGCCGCCGTACTGGAGATCCAGAGATCCGCTTGCAGTGGACCGGCAATGACATAATCCTCTGCCATGGGGGCAGTCTCATAATTCAGCGCCGACGCCTCCAGTACACGGTGATCCCAGTAACAGGAGCGGATATCCGTGAGCCCCGCCACCCCCAGGGTCCACTGCACATAACTGAGCGAGCAATCCGAACCGTCATTGGGGGTAATATCCAGTTTTAGAAAACCACCGTCATCACTTTTGCCATAGTCGTAATCCGCAAACGGTGCCGCCGCCATGTCGCGCACCGGCTCATCCATAAAGGGTGCCTGCTGCGACAAACCGCCATCACCGTGCAGATACCAGCGCTGGGGTTCGGCGGCCGGATGGGGCCAATCCTGTGCCGTGATAAAGCCCTGCCACAATCCGGGTTTGAAATGTTTTACATACTGGGTCACCGGTGGAATCGATTCTGTGCCGGAAGCCATGTCTTTCAGATAACGATCAAACCACTGCAGCATCACATGCAATAACGGGCTGGTTTTTTCGGTACCGGGCAGGCCCTGCATAAAATTGCTCAGGTGATCACCGTCAAACAACATCAAACGGGTGTCCACCTGATCCTTGAGTGCCTCATACAACAGGGGCGCATCGCGCTGAAACAAATCATTCAGGGCACCGGTGATGATGGTGGGAGCCTGAATGCGGTCCATGTTTTCCAGCGGTGATCGTTGCCGCCAGAATGGCGTGTCGTAAGCCATTTCCGGATCGCCATTCACCGCTTTTTCAATCAGGGGAATATAGTAACTATCGATATGATCAATGTGCTCCCGGGTGGCACTCATGACCTCTGTCATCAGCTCGGGCTGCAACAACATCAAGGGAATATTCTGGGTTGAAGTCAAATGGGTCAACGTCATCCACTCTCCCATGAACACGGCATTGAGCATGCCACCGGTACCCACGATGCCGCGCTTGGCGTCCCCTAGGGGCACACTGGCAAACACGGCTTTGATGTCGTCCGGCCGTTGCTGTGCCGTAAACAGCGATGTGATGCCCATATACGATGCTCCGGCCACGCCGATGTTGCCATCACACCAGGGTTGAGCCTTAACCCAATCCACCGTGTCGCCGTAGCCGATCTGCTCCTTGGTGCCGAACAGCTCCCACCCCCCCTGGGAAATCCCTCCCCCGATAACATCCACCGACACCATGGCGTAACCGCGGCGCACCAGATAGGAATCGGGAATCCCCAGCATTACACCTCCAGGCGCCGCGGCGAATGACATCAATCCAATGTTGTATCCGCTTTGCACCAGAATCACCGGGAACGGACCTGGCAACGGGTTGCCCTGCTCATCGGCAGGCAGTGCCAGGCGCATCCCCAGCTGCTGGCCGGATGAGATGGGAATGTAGCGCATGGGGGCGATGTGCACGCGGGGATAATCTGCGGGGCGGTCATACAAGGCGCTGCCGCCCACCGCAGCGGCCTGCTCATCCTCAATAACCGGCAAATTCTCCACTGTATCGTTGAGCGCGCCTGACTCCGATTGCACCAGGGTGCGGGGTTCGTTGTCTCCGGCAGAGGCATCGCCTCCGCCGGAGGATCCGGCCCCACAGCCGGTAATCAATACTATTCCCCAACCCACAACAAGCATCCGACCAATGAAGGTAAACACAGGCTGACTCCTTATTTATTTTATTTATTTATTTATTTATTGTTTTAGTTCTGTTCCTGAATAAGCCCACCACCTTAACGCACATAAAACCTGCCGTATTGATGGAAACCGGACGCCATAGATCAATGGCGCAATCTTTTTTTACTGTACAAAAAGGCTGTAATAGGGGGTATGATTTATACTCCTTAGCGGCCACATCTTGTTATATGCGGCCACGCGTGAAGCGTAACTCAGTAAAAACGAATAAAAATAAAACACTACACAAGGAATCGGGATGCAAAATGCCGCCACCGGTACCGTTCGCACCGGCTATGTCAGGGCGTTACTGGATTACCTGGAGAACCATCAACTGGACACGGCTGCGGTCTTTACACCCCAACTGCGCAACCAATTGGACGATGGCTCACTCAACGAGCGGATTTCAGTGGTGCTGTGGGGTGAGTTGCTGGCCAAAGCCATTGCCGTTTCCGCCGATCCCTGCCTGCCATTGCACCTGGCCGAGGAGCTGATCCCCAAACACTGGGGCGTATTTGCCTACGCTGCCATGACCTGCAAAAACCTGGGGGAAGTGTCCGCCATGCTGGTGCGCTATGAGCGCCTGATTGATGATGCCAACGACAGCAGACTGATCATGCAGGGAGACAACGTCTGCCTGCAATGGATACCGCGCCTGGAACATCTGCACCCGGCTCTGATGCAGGTGTCTCTGGCCAGTTGGGTTGCCTTTGCCCGGCGCCATACCGGGCGCAGGGATCTGGTGGCTGATGTGGATTTTACCTTTGCAACACCGGTAGACATCGAACCCTACCGACAGCTGTTCGGTGGCACGGTTTGTTTCGGGCAGCCCATCACCCAACTGATATTCCCCGCCAATTACCTGCAGCTGCCCATCACCTACCATGACCCGGATGCCCACCGCATCCTGGTGTCCCAGGTGATTCAACAACTGGAACATCTGCAGCGCCCCGATGAGTTACATGCTTCTATCAGGGACATCATCAGCCAGCAGATCAGCAGTGGTCGCTGCTCGTTGGAACAGGTGGCGGCCGAACTGCAGGTACCGGCGCGGACCCTGCAGTATCAGTTGGAACAAAGCGGCACCAGCTTTCGCACACTGCTGGATAACACCCGCGAGCAACTGGCCCGCCACTATTTGAACGATCCCAACATGTCCCTGGTGGATGTGGCCTTTCTGCTGGGATTTTCAGAACAAAGCCCGTTTACCAAAGCCTTCAAACGCTGGACCGGAGAAACCCCGGGGGAGTATCGCCGACACCTGGGGCAATGATCCCAAACAAAAGCCGTAAATTCCTCACACCCTGGCCCATCCTGTGCCAAAATGTCTTTATAGAACATTGCTTTGGACATCAGGAACACACGTGGCACGCTGTAAAGCCCCATCATCCATGGGATTGGAATTTCCACTCCCGGACAACCTGTTAACCCATTATCTGCGCAACGAGGAAGACGCTGTGCAGGAACTGCTCATGGGTTACACACAGGACAACGCCTCCCGGGACCGCATCAAAGCCCAGGCCAGTGAATTTCTGGTGGCGATTCGCAATGCCAAACCCGGGGTGCGCGTGGAAACCCTGCTCAAGGAGTACGGACTCGATAACAAAGAGGGGGTCACGCTTATGTGCCTGGCGGAAGCCCTGTTGCGGATTCCGGATCAGGACACCGCCGAGCGCTTTCTGCAGGATCGATTACGACAGGGCAACTGGGCCGAACACCTTGGCCACAGTGACGCCCGCTGGGTCAACGCCTCCACCTGGGGCCTGCTCATTACCGGTAAGCTCTTTACCAAGGAACAACTGCCCGGCAACTGGCTGTCCGACAGCCTCAAGGGCCTGATCAGGCGCTTGGGGGAACCCCTGGCGCTGGGTGCCATTCGCCAGGCCATGATGGTCATCGGCCAGCAGTTTGTGGCCGGCGAAACCATTGAGGAAGCCCTGCAACGCAGCGCGCAGGAAACCGAACAGGGCTACACCCATTCCTACGACATGCTGGGTGAAGCAGCCATGTGCGCCGCCGATGTTGAACGCTATATGGATGCCTACGAGCATGCCATCAGTCATCAAAGTGAAAAGCTGGAAACGCGCAAGGATCATGGCGGCATTTCCATCAAACTATCGGCCCTGCACCCCCGTTTCGAACTGCGTCAGGGCAAAAACCTGGATCAGTTGCACACGCACCTGATGGACCTGCTGCTGCTGGCCCAGGAAAAAGACATTGCCGTCACCATCGACGCCGAGGAATCCTGGCGTCTGGAATCCAGCCTGATGTTGTTTGCCCGCGCCATCGGTCATAATCGCCTGCGCAACTGGGGTAAATTGGGCATGGCGGTACAAGCCTATCAAAAACGGGCTCCGGCCCTGATTCAATGGCTGATGGATGTGAGTAAAACCCAGCACTGTCAGGTGCCGGTGCGCCTGGTGAAAGGCGCCTATTGGGACACCGAAATCAAGCAGGCCCAACAGATGGGCCTGGAAGAATACCCGGTTTACACGCAAAAGGATCACACCGACCTCAGCTTTCTGTATTGCGCCCAAATGCTGCTCAGCGGCCGGCATTTTCTCTATCCCCAGTTTGCCACTCACAACGCGCACACCGTATCCAGTATTCTGGAGCTGGCCCGGCAACACAACGTCACCCACTACGAATTCCAGCGTTTACACGGCATGGGGGAAAGCCTATATGACCACCTGCTGGAAAGCTACGACGACGCCCGCTGCCGCATCTACGCACCGGTGGGCCGCTATCAGGAGTTGCTTCCCTACCTGGTGCGCCGCCTGCTGGAAAACGGTGCCAACACCTCCTTTGTGCGCCAGGTACAGCTGGCACAAAGCGACGGCAGCTGGCTGATCGAGGAGCCCAGCGCCAACATCCGCGCCATGGAGCGTCTGCGCAACCCCCGCATTCCCCTGCCACACCGGGTATTCCAGCCTGAGCGGAAAAACTCCCACGGCATTAACCTGGAAAGCCTGAAAGCGCTGCAAACCCTGAGTAAATCCATGCAGGAACTGCTCAGGCAACCGCCGCAACTGCCCGCTAAGGAAGGCGAGCACACCCCGGTGCCGTCCCCCGCCAACCCCGAAGAGGTGATTGGTTATTATCGCAAGGCCGGGCGCCAGGACTGCCACCACGCTTTTGACCGCAGCCGGCAAGCCTGGAGCCACTGGCGTTTTGAGGAGGTGGAGGAACGGGCGTCATTACTGGAAGCCACCGCCCGCCTGTATGAGGAACATTACGCGGAACTGATGCTGATCTCCATGCAGGAAGCCGGCAAGACCCTGAGCAACGCCCTGGGTGAAGTACGGGAAGCGGTGGATTTTCTGCGCTACTACGCCAACCAGGCGCGCAAGCTGTTTGAACCCACACCCTTGCCCAGCATTACCGGCGAGGAAAACACCCTGGTGCTGGAAGGCAAAGGCCCGGTTCTGTGCATCAGCCCCTGGAACTTTCCCCTGGCCATTTTTACCGGCCAGGTTGCGGCCGCCCTGGCGGCAGGCAATACCGTGATCGCCAAACCCTCCACCCTGACGCCACTGATTGCCAAGCGTGCCATTGAACTGTTCCACGGGGCGGGATTTCCCCCCGAGGTGGTCCAATGCCTGCTGGCACCGGCCAAACTGGTGGAAGACACCATTCTTAAGGAATCGGCGCTGCGGGCGGTGATGTTCACCGGCTCCACCGCCGCCGCCAAGCAGATCCACCGCCACATTGCCGAACGGGATGGCCCCATTATTCCCCTGATTGCGGAAACCGGCGGCCAGAACGCCATGATCGTGGACAGCTCCGCCCTTACCGAGCAAGTGGTGCGGGATATTGTGCAATCGGCCTTCGACAGTGCCGGGCAACGCTGCTCGGCGCTGCGGGTTTTGTTCATCCAGCAAGACGTAAAAGACAAAACCCTGGCCACCCTCACCGGTTACCTGGATACCATCACGCTGGGTGATCCACTGCAATGGGACACCGACATCGGGCCGGTGATCGACCGCCATTCCCAAGCTGAGCTGATGCTGCACATCGAACGCTTCCGCTCCCAGGACCGCATTCTCTATGAAGGCAAACTGCCCGACCTGAAGGGTTATTTCGTGCCCCCCACCATCATCGAACTGGAAGACATCAACGAGCTTCACGAAGAGGTGTTCGGCCCGGTACTGCACGTGATTGCTTTCAGTGCCAACAAAGTCAATGAGCTGCTGGATCAGATCAACCGCACCGGCTTCGGCCTCACTCTGGGTGTGCACAGCCGCATCAATCAGTTCTGTGAAACCGTGGCCCAACGGGCTCAGGTGGGCAATGTCTACATCAACCGCAATATGATCGGGGCCACCGTGGGCTCCCAGCCCTTTGGCGGCCAGGACCTGTCCGGCACCGGCCCGAAAGCCGGCGGACCCCACTATCTGTTGCGCCTGGCCAATGAAAAAACCATCTCCGTTAACACCGCAGCCGTGGGTGGCAATACAAAATTACTGACGGATGATTGAGATCAGGGGCGACGCAAGGATAAGATAACCCCTGACGAATCGGAGGCTTAGCAGCATCAGCATGCAAACTGAACAGGCGGGAAACACACCCGGTACCGACGCCACCAGCGCCTACGTAGGCTGGTTCCGCAACAGTGTGCCCTATATCAACGCCCACCGTGGCAAAACCTTTGTGGTGGCGTTTCCCGGTGAGGCGGTGGCAGCGCCGCGCTTTCCCCAATTGATTCAGGATGTAGTCTTGCTGCACAGCCTGGGCATCCGCGTGGTGTTGGTTCACGGGGCACGACCGCAGATTGATCAACGCCTGCAGGACAGCCTGCTCCCCATTCAGATTGAGCACCACCGTCGCGTTACCGACCTGGCCAGCCTGCCGGCGGTCATGGAAGCCATCGGCCGCACCGCCATCCAGGTACAGAGCCAACTGGTGCAATGCATGGCCGCCGCCCACCTGAGCCCGGATCACAGCGTGGTTTCCAGTGGCAACTACGTTGTTGCCAAACCCTACGGGGTGCACAACGGCATCGACTATCAGCACAGCGGCGAAGTGCGCAGGGTGCGTCAGGATGCCATCCATCAGCAACTGCAGGATGGCCATCTGGTGCTGCTGTCACCCCTGGGTTATTCCCCCACCGGTGAAGCCTTCAACCTGTTGTGGGAAGAGGTGGCCGAAGCGGCGGCCACCAGCCTCAAGGCAGACAAGATCATCTATTTCAATGGCGAGGCAGGGATTCTGGATGACCACGGCCAACTGGTGAGGGAACTCACCGTCACCGAAGCCAATGGCCTGATCAACGCCCATCATGCACCCCACTATACCTTGATCAGTGCCCGCGATGCGGTCACCAAGGGCATCAATCGCGCCCACATCATCAGCTACAATAACGACGGCGCCTTATTGCAGGAACTGTTCACCCTGGACGGCACCGGCACTCTGCTCACCCAGCAAACCTACGAGAACGTGCGCCTGGCCGGTGTGGATGATGTGGCCAGCCTGCTGGAATTAATCGAGCCCCTGGAACAGCAGGGCGTACTGGTGAGACGCTCCCGCGAATTACTGGAAAACGAAATTGAACATTTCACCCTGATTGAGCGGGATGACAAAATCATTGCCTGCGCGGCCCTGTACCCGTTTGCGGAAGAACACAGCGGTGAACTGGCCTGCGTCGTGGTGCATCCGGATTACCGCCAGGGCAACCGGGGTGAAACCTTATTGAAAGCCATTGAGCAGCGCGCCGCCATGCTCGGCCTGCATACCCTGTTCGTCCTCACCACCCGAACCGCACACTGGTTTATGGAACGGGGGTTCAGCAGTGCCGCCATATCAGAACTGCCACAACACAAACAATCCCTGTACAATTACCAGCGGAACTCAAAGGTATTTGTTAAGCGTCTGACAGCGGAGCGTTAACGTTATACATTACAGTGCCGCAGAATACGGACTGGGGGAACACGTCAAAACATCATGACTTTAAGCAGAATGCTCATGCCATTTTTTGCGAAGATGGCAACCAGCCCGAACGTCCGTAACCTGAGACGGGGCTGGTTTGAAGTAAAACGACGCCTGTTGCCGTCGCTGAATACGGTTATCTTCTACCATCGGGTGAACGATCCCTATTCACTGCTGTTGCTGCAAGCCCTGCCCCGCTTCCTGGAAGACTTCAAAGTCAAATTGGAAATCCGGTTCGTGCTGGAGTTGCCGGCAGAAACCAACCCACATCAGTCACTGCAGGCCAACTACGCGCTGCAGGACGCCAAGCGCCTGGCCAAACTGCACGATCTGGTGTTTCCTGACAACGCCAGCCTGCCCAGCCAGGAGGATGCCCTCAAAGCGTCTGCCATTTTGCTCAAACACCAAAACCGGCCCAAGCTGCTGCACCTGGTCACCGAGGTGACCAGCGCGTTGTGGGGCTGCAGCACCACCACCTTCCAGAGTGCCGCCAAACGCTATGGCAGCCTGAAAGACAGTGAGGCCCGCGCTCTGCTGGGCCAGGCCACCGCCGAGCTGCAGGCCCGTGGCCACTATAACTCCGCCATGCTGTACTACGGCGGTGAATGGTACTGGGGCCTGGACCGACTGGCGCACCTGGCGGATCGCCTGAACAAACCGGGCATGCGGCGGGTCACCGGGGATCTGGCCGACTATCAACGCCAGTATCGGCATGTGCTGCAAAGCTACAATACCCTGCGCCCCCGCCCCAAGCAGGTCAAAACCCTGGATTTCTATTTCTCCTTCCGCAGCCCCTACTCTTACCTGGCGGCGGATCGGGTATTCAAACTGGCAGACCTGTACAAAATCCCGGTGATTCCGAAACCGGTGCTGCCCATGGTCAGCCGCGGCATCGCCCTGCCCAAAGCCAAACGCCGCTACATTCTTATCGACGCCAAGCGGGAAGCGGAAAAGTACAACATGCCTTTCGGTAAAATTTGTGACCCACTGGGTGACGGAATCTACAATGCCATGGCACTCTTCGAGTTCGCCCAACAAAAGGGGCTGGATAAAGAGTATGTGGTGTCGGTCATGAGTGGCATCTGGTCGGAAGGCCTGGACGTGACCCGTAAAAGCCATTTAAGGAAAATAGTGGAGCGGGCGGAGCTGGACTGGTCGGAAGCAGAGACCTTCCTCGGCACCGACCGTTGGCGCAAGCAGGCCGAACGCAACAACGAAGAGCTGGGCAAACTGGGCCTGTGGGGCGTACCGGCCTTTAAATACGGCAGCCTGGTACTGTGGGGACAGGATCGCCTCTGGTCACTGGAAAAAGAAGTGCTGGCCGGCACCAAAAACGGTAACTAAGGAACGATTATGCGTTTTGTTATGACCTGTATCACGCTGCTGCTGAGCGTTCACCTGGCCGCTGCGCAACCTGCCAAGCCTGACCTGAACCAGGTTCAGCAACTGATTTCCGCCACCGGGCTGGATAAACACATCCAACAGATTCCGGAGGCGCTGCACAAAACCGCCGACAGCCCCAACAACCCCGCCAGCACCTTTGTCAACCCACTGATGAAATCACTGGTTTCGGTGTTCCAGCCTGAGGAAATGCTGGACATCCTGGCCAAGGATTTAATGAAACGCCTGGATGTCCCCACCCTGTTGGACGCCATGCAGTGGTACCGCAGTGACAATGCCCGCGCCCTGATCGGTGCGCAGCAGCACGCCACCAAACCCGAGACCCTGAAAAAAATGGGCGAAGTGCTGGCCTCCCAACAGGCCGACGTACCACCGCAACGGCTTGAGTTGCTCCAGCACATGGCAAGATCCACCCGCGCCAACGACATTGCCCTGGATATGATGGTAAATCTGCAGGCTGCCTTTATGACCGGCCTGGGCACCATGATCGCTCCCAACCAGACACAAAGCTTTCAGCAGGTGCACGCCAGTTTTGATGCCACTAAAACCACCATGCAGGACAGGATCGCCGAGCAATTGCTGCTGCAACAGACAGTGGCACTGGAAACCGTCAGTGACGAAACCATTGAAGAGTTTCTGCAATTTGCCGA
The DNA here is from genome assembly GCF_003671475.1 of Ketobacter sp. GenoA1. Classification (NCBI taxonomy): domain Bacteria; kingdom Pseudomonadati; phylum Pseudomonadota; class Gammaproteobacteria; order Pseudomonadales; family Ketobacteraceae; genus Ketobacter; species Ketobacter sp. GenoA1. The sequence continues at coordinate 82,065 of NZ_RCHM01000007.1, forward strand.
CAGCCCCCCCGGCAAGAAATTGTTCACCGCCCTGCGCGCCTCACTGGATTACACCGTGCAAACCGTTGCCAAGCGGGTACCGGAGGCGATGAAAGCGCGCAATGCCAGCGCGGCTACAGCACAGTAATCAGCCCGGCCACGGCAGTGCCCAGACCGACTGTTTTCATTGCCGCGCTCCTGCTGCTGTGCGGTAACGCCAGCGGCGCTGACCACCCCTGTGCAATCCCCCCTTCCCCCGGCGAACTGACCCGCATTGGTGATCTGATCTATCGCAATGAGTGCAATCGACAGCCCCAGTGCCTGGTGGACTGGAACCCCGGTGAGGATTTTCCTTCATTGGGTATTGGCCACTTCATCTGGTATCCAGAGGGTGTTGAACCCCGCTTCACCGAAAGCTTTCCGTTGCTGGTGCAGCACCTTAATCAACAGCGGGTGACATTACCCCGCTGGTTGGATCAGCTGAAACCCCTGACAGCGCCCTGGCCTGATCGTGCCACGTTTCTGCAACAACGCGACAGCAAACCCGTGCTTGCGCTGCAGGCATTTCTGGCTCGGCATACCGATGCCCAAACTGCGTTTCTGCTGCAGCGCCTGCAACAGGCATTGCCGGATCTGATGCAACAGGTGCCGAGCGCCGAACGCCCGGGCCTGCAGCGCAAACTGACCCAACTGTGCGACAGCTGGCTGGGCTGGTACAGCCTGATTGATTATGTCAATTTCAAGGGTGAGGGGCTAAACCCCAGCGAGGCCTATGCCGGTGAGGGCTGGGGGCTAAAGCAGGTGCTGATCCGCATGAACGGCGGCAATGCGCACTCCGCCCACGAGCGTTTTGCCGATGCCGCCGCGACAGTGCTAACCCAGCGGGCCCGGTTATCCGGCAGGTCGATTGAACAGGAGGTCTGGTTGCCGGGCTGGTTAAAGCGCATTGATAGCTATCGCGGGCCACCCGCCGATACCACATCAAGATAGACCCGCGCCCGTTGCACCAGCAACGCCACCAACACAAAATACGCATTCAGCAACAGCGCCATCCACCATTCAAAGGCATCTTCCATGGCGTCGTAATCGTCGGCCAAAAGCGCATCCAGAACCACACTCACCACACCCACCACCAACAACAGGCCCAGTAAGCGCATCATCCAGCCATAAAACCTGTGCCAGCGGGCATCACCATCACGCCGGGCAAGCTCCCGGACACAACGGGTAAACATCACCTGGGCAATAAAAGTGAACGCAAACGCCAGGACAACGCCAATGCGTCGCAACAGCCGAAAGCCATCCCCCACTTCCCCCAAGGCCAAGGTGTAAAGCACCAGACTCAGCGCCGCAACACCGCCAACCACCGGCATTGCCCTGCCGGTTGCGACTCCCAACTGACGGCACCAACGCTGCAATGCCCACCACAGGGTGCCGGTCAATAACGCAGCCGGAATCATGCCCAGTTTGAACACGTATTTGGCCGGCTGCCCACGGCCGGTGGCGCTGATCGAAGTACAGCTGTCCCAATAGGGAACACACCAGGGCACTTGCTCGAAACCCGCCGCCAGCAGAAAGCTGATGTGGGTGGTGAGGAAGGGCAACAACGCGGCCCCCCAGGCCAGCCACGCCAGTGCCACGCCTGCACCAGGGCGCGCATCAGTATGAGATAACATCGTTTGCACCTGTGTTAACCAAGCCTATTGCACCACCCAGTTTACGCACTAAAAGAAAACATTACCCCCTGCACCGCCCCAATGGGGCGCGAGCCAATTACCGATCGTTCAATAAAACAACGGTTTAAGGGCATTTTTTGCCCGTAACTCCCGTGGCATAGCCCTTGCTAAATAATCGTTGACCACATCAGAGGAATCAATGGCATCTTGATCTTGCTGTTGGCTCTGACTACAATCTGGCGCACTAACAATGGACAGCTAGGGTTCCGATCAAATTTTCAGGGCACTGATGATTTGGTGACTGGTCCGAGAGCTGTCGACCTCAGACTGTCGTAGCAGCAACATCAGGCGGCGGAGAGGTTACACGGCGGGACAAAAGCCCGGGAGGCAAGCATGGCCACGATGCCATTGACTCCTCTGTATTAAAAACGTGTAACCTTCAGGAGGTTAACCATGACCAAGCGCATCACCACTGTTCTCTGTCTTCTCACCGCTCTGCTGAGCTTTGCTCCCCTCGCCAACGCTAAAGACTCTTTTAAAATTTGCTGGTCCATCTACGTTGGATGGATGCCCTGGGATTACGGCGCGCAAAAAGGCATCGTAAAAAAATGGGCCGACAAATACGACATCGATATCGAAGTGGTACAGATCAACGATTACGTTGAATCCATCAACCAATACACGGCAGGCCAATACGACGGCTGCAGCATGACCAACATGGACGCGCTGACCATTCCCGCCGCCGGTGGCGTGGATTCCACTGCTCTGATCGTCGGTGATTTCTCCAACGGCAATGATGGCGTGGTGCTCAAAGGTAAAAAAGACCTCAAAGACATCAAGGGCCAAACCGTCAATCTGGTGGAATTGAGTGTATCTCACTACCTGCTGGCCCGTGGCCTGGAATCCGTTGGTATGACAGAAAAAGATGTGAAGGTCATCAACACCTCCGATGCCGATATGGTGGCAGCCTACACCACTGACGATGTTACTGCGGTGGTGACCTGGAACCCGCTGCTAAGCGAAATCGAAGCCATGCCCAACAGCACCAAGGTTTTCGACTCCGGTAAAATTCCCGGTGAGATCATTGACCTGTTGGTGGTCAACACCGAGACCCTCAAGGCCAACCCCGATTTTGGCAAGGCACTGGTCGGTGCCTGGTATGAAATCATGAGCACCATGAGTGCCGACAGCGCCGCCGGCAAAGCCGCCCGTGAATTCATGGGCAAAGCATCCGGCACCGATCTTGCCGGTTACGAGGCTCAGCTGGCCTCCACCAAAATGTTTTACACCCCCGCCGAAGCCGTCACCTTTACCAACAGCGCGCAATTGAAAACCACCATGAAATATGTGGCCGAGTTTTCTTTCAAACACGGCCTGTTGGGAGAAGGTGCACCTGATGCCGGTTTTATCGGCATCGAAACCCCCTCCGGCGTTTTCGGCAGTGACAGCAACATCAAACTGCGCTTTGATCCCTCTTACATGAAGATGGCGGCCGACGGCAAACTGTAAAGCCAGCGCCAGGTACCGGTGTTGAATCGGTACCTGGGCACTTCACTGCTGTTGTGACAATTGCTGTCTCTCATGTTAGCCGACTGTGCTGGGGGTTCTGTATGAAAAAGCTCATCAATCAACATCCCACCAAACCGTTTCGCTGGTTACTGGGCGTTATTCCATTTCTGATTCTGCTGCTGTTTTATGTGGGGGCCTCCAACGCCCGCCTGGCGGAAAATCCAAACGATAAACTATTGCCTGCGTTCAGCAGCTTCACTGACGCCATGCAGCGTATGGCGTTTGAGCCCAGTAAACGCTCGGGCGAGTACGTATTCTGGCAGGATACCGCCAGCAGCCTGGAACGGCTGGGCATCGGTGTGGGAATCAGTGCCTTGATTGCGCTCACCATCGGAGTGATGAACGGCGTGATTCCCTTTGTGCGGGCCAACCTCTCGCCGCTGGTGACGGCCATCTCACTGGTGCCCCCCATGGCGATACTGCCGGTACTGTTCATTGTGTTTGGCCTGGGTGAGCTGTCCAAGATCGTGCTGATTGCCATCGGCATTACCCCGTTTCTGATTCGTGACATGCAGCAAAGGGCACTGGAGATTCCCGCTGAACAAATCATTAAGGCCCAGACCTTGGGTGCCAACACCTGGCAGATCATTGTGCGCGTGGTGCTGCCACAGGTCATGCCGAGGCTGATCGCCAGCGTGCGTTTGTCCCTGGGGTCGGCCTGGCTGTTTCTGATCGCCGCCGAAGCCATCGCCGCCACCGACGGCCTGGGTTATCGCATTTTTCTGGTACGCCGCTACCTGTCCATGGATGTGATCCTGCCCTATGTGCTGTGGATCACCCTACTGGCCTTTGCCATCGATTACCTGCTGCGCGTGCTGTCCAAACGGCTGTATCCCTGGTTCCATTCACAAACCCCGGAAGGAGCGTGATCATGAGCTACATCACCATTAATAATGTGTGGAAGGAATACGGCGATCAGGTGGTGCTGGAACGCATCAACAACACGGTGGAAGAAGGCGAGTTCATTACCATCGTGGGCGCATCCGGGTGCGGTAAAACCACGTTTTTGAAAATGCTGCTGGGCACCGAGGCCCCAACCCGGGGCTTGATTACCGTCGCGGGCGAAGCTCTGCGTTATGAACCGGATTCGGAGCGGGGCATTGTGTTCCAGCGCTACTCTGTGTTCCCCCATATGACCGTACTGCAGAATGTGGTGGCCGCCAAGGAGTTTGAAAAAAGTAAACTGTTGGCGCGTTTGTTCGGCACAGCCAAACAGCAGGCAACAGAAGAGGCGATGGCCATGATCAAGGCGGTGGGGCTCAGCCATGCGGTGGACAAATACCCCCATGAGCTATCCGGTGGCATGCAGCAACGTCTGGCCATCGCCCAGGCCCTGATTAAAAAACCCCGCATCCTGTTGCTGGACGAACCCTTCGGCGCACTGGACCCGGGCATTCGTGCCGACATGCACCTGCTGGTGCAGGATCTGTGGCGGCGCTACAAACTCACAATTTTCATGATCACCCATGATCTGAAAGAGGGTTTCTACCTTGGTACCCGCCTGTGGGTATTCGATAAGGATCGCCTTGACCCACAAGCACCGGGAGCCTTCGGTGCCCGCATCACCTACGACGTGCCCGCCGGCGAGGTGGACCCCAACGCCGGTAACATTATCGAAGAGGATGTGCAGGCAACGGCCGCCGCCCTGAAGCAATCAAACAGCGACCAATCTCAACCTGAACTGGATGGAGCAACACCATGACGGAAATCCTTTATCAATACACGGTACCGGCTGCGGCCCACTGGTCGCTGCGGGTGCGCCGCGGTACCAGCTTACGCCTGACCGACGTGGAGGGTGGTGCCAATCTGGGAATGATGTTTTACAACCCGGAAGACCTGCTGGAAAAATACAACGCACCGGACACCCTGAAGTGTCAGCACACCTTCAAACTGACGCGGGGCAACTGTCTGTATTCCGATATGGGGCGCATATTCTGCTCCATTGTAGAAGACAGTTTCGGCTGGCACGACACCGTGTGCGGCAACAGCAACAAAGCCATGGTGGCCGAAAAGTGGGGAGAAAAAGATTATCAGGCAGCCCGCAACCAATGGCACCAGAATGGCTATGACAGTTTTCTGGTGGAATTGGCCAAGTACGGCCTCAATGGTAAGGATCTGGCATCCAACCTGAATCTGTTCAGCAAAGTGGTGGTGGACGATGCCGGCAACCTGAGCCTGGACAGCAGCGCGGCCCGCGCCGGTGCCCAGGTCACCCTGCGTTTTGAAATGGACACGCTGGTAATTCTGCACACTTGCCCGCACCCATTGAATCCGGCTTCGGATTACCCCTACAGGCCGGTGCATTGCGAAATGATGGCGGCGCCACCGGTCAGCGACGACGACTTCTGCAAGAACCTGCGCCCTGAAAACCAGCGCGGTTTTGCAAACAACCGTCTCTACCATTTTTTTCATTAGGAGGCTGACAGCATGATCGTGGAAAGCCCATTACAAGCATCCACTGCCGTCTTCAGTGAAGTGGTCCCGGCCGGGGAATATTTTCTCAAGATCGTAGAGGCCGGACAGATCTTTCGCATTCTGGATCTGGAAGGCAACCAGGCCGCCGACACCCTGTTTTATAATGCCGCCGATGTCTCTGAGCGCTACAGTGCCATGGATACCATTCGCGAGCAGGGCAATGTTTATCTTACAGCCGGCACAGAATTACTGTCCAATCTGGGCAATACCATGTTGACCATCGTCGCCGACACCTGCGGCCGCCACGACACCCTGGGCGGAGCCTGTGCCACCGAGAGCAATACGGTGCGCTATGACCTGGAAAAGCGCTGCATGCACGCCTGTCGCGACAGCTGGATGCTGGCCATTGCCGAACATGAAGCACTGGGGCTCAGCAAACGGGACATCACCCACAATATTAATTTCTTCATGAATGTTCCGGTCACCAGTGAAGGCGGCCTGACCTTTGAAGATGGTATTTCCGCGCCGGGAAAATACGTGGAATTGCGCGCCGAGATGGACGTGATTGTGTTGATTTCCAACTGCCCTCAACTTAACAATCCGTGCAATGGCTATAACCCCACTCCGGTGGAAATACTGGTCTGGGATCAGTAACGCAACCCCTCCGACTGACCACTGATCAGGACGGCCTGATTCAGTTACTCACAGCGGGACGACCCGCCATTGACCTGATATGTTGAAGAAAGTTCTGATTGCCAATCGAGGCGCCATTGCGGTAAGGGTGATACGAACGCTGCAAACAATGGGTATCCACGCGGTTGCGGTTTACGCCGAAGCGGATGCTGATTCGCTGCATGTGCAGCAGGCTGACAGTGCCTTCAGCCTGGGAAGCGGCAACGCCAAAGACACCTACCTTAACCAAGGCAAACTGTTTGCCATCATGCAGCAGCACGCCATCGACGCCGTGCACCCGGGTTATGGTTTTCTCAGTGAAAACCCGGAATTCGTCGAACGCTGCGAAGCCTGTGGCATTGCCTTTATCGGCCCCACAGCAGAACAGATGCGGGTGTTCGGCTTGAAACACACCGCCCGGGAAGTGGCCCGCAACAGCCAGGTGCCCCTGTTGCCGGGCACGGATCTGCTGACCACGCTGCAGGCTGCGCTGGACGCCGCCGAAGACATTGGTTACCCCGTAATGCTGAAGAGTACCGCCGGTGGCGGCGGCATCGGCATGCAAACCTGTTATGACCGCAGCCAGCTTACAAGCGCCTTTGACAGCGTGAAACGCCTGAGCGCCAATAACTTCAGCAACGATGGTGTGTTCCTGGAAAAATACATTGAGCACGCCCGTCATATTGAAGTTCAGGTATTTGGTGATGGCCGGGGTAAGGCCGTGGCCCTGGGTGAGCGGGATTGTTCCGCCCAACGCCGCAACCAGAAAGTCCTGGAAGAAACCCCGGCCCCCAATTTGAGCGATGAGGTGCGCCACACTTTGCAGAGCGTGGCCAAACGACTGGTAAGCGCGGTGAACTATCGCAACGCCGGCACCGTGGAATTCATTTACGATCAGTCAGCACAGACGTTTTACTTTCTTGAGGTCAATACGCGACTGCAGGTGGAGCACGGTGTAACCGAACAGATCTATGGTGTGGATCTGGTGCAGTGGATGGTGCAACTGGCGGCCGGCGAACTGACAGACCTGGAGACACTGGCCGACAACTTGGTACCCCGGGGACACGCCATACAGGCCCGCGTTTACGCCGAAAATCCACAGCGCAACTTCCAGCCCTGTGCCGGTCTGCTTTCGGCGGTGGAACTGCCCCAGGCTGATGGCAGGCAACTGCGCATTGATCACTGGATCAGTGCCGGTCTGGAGGTGTCGCCTTACTTTGATCCCATGCTGGCGAAAGTGATCACCTGGGCCGAAACACGGCAACAGGCGCTGGCGGCACTGCAGAGTACGCTACAGCAATGCACCATTCAGGGCATTGAAACCAACATCGACTATGTTCACACCATTCTCCAGACAGAGGTGTTTCAACAAGGCCGCATTCATACCCGCTACCTCAACGATCTGGCGTACCACCCGGCCACCATCGACGTCATCCTGCCCGGCACCCTGACCACCATCCAGGACTATCCCGGGCGCAGTGGTTACTGGGATGTGGGTGTGCCCCCGTCCGGCCCCTTCGACAACTACTCCTTCCGACTGGGCAATCGCCTGTTGCAGAATCCGGAACAGGCCGCGGGCCTTGAGATCACAGTGAACGGCCCCACCCTGCAATTCAATCAGGCGGTGCGCTTTATCATTACCGGCGCGACGCTGGAGGCTCAGCTGGATGAAGCGCCGGTGACCTGCTGGCAGGTGCAACAGGCACAGCCAGGCCAGGTATTGAAACTGGGTAAGGTGCACGGCGCCGGTGCCCGCGCCTATCTGTTGGTCAGCGGGGGCCTGGACGGCAACCTGTACCTTGGTTCGCGGGCCACGTTTACCCTGGGCCAGTTTGGCGGTTTCAGTGGACGGGCCCTGCGCAGCGGCGACGTGCTGCATATGCTGCAACCCGCCGGCAACCCCACCGGCACGTTGCCATCACCCACCTTACCCGCGGCACTGCGGCCCAGCATCCAAACCCAGTGGCAACTGCACGTCACCTACGGCCCCCATGGTGCCCCGGATTTCTTTACCGGTGATGATATCGAGAATTTTTTTGCCGCCAACTGGGAGGTGCACTACAACTCCAGCCGTACCGGCGTGCGTTTGATCGGGCCTAAGCCCAAGTGGGCGCGCAGCAGCGGTGGCGAAGCCGGCATGCACCCCTCCAACATTCATGACAACGCCTATGCCATCGGTACGGTGGATTTCACCGGTGATATGCCCGTGATACTGGGCCCCGACGGCCCCTCTTTGGGTGGCTTTGTGTGCCCGGCTACGGTGGTGACCGCCGATTTGTGGAAACTGGGCCAGTTGCGGGCAGGCGACAAGATTCAGTTTGTACCGGTCAGCCAGGACACCGCCAAAGCGATGGAAGTGGCGCAACGGCAACAGCTGCGAACCCTGACGCCCGACCCGTTTGTGCCGCAAGCGGCCCCTCTGTCAACGCTGGATCCCATTCACAGCACATTGAGCGCGGAGCAAAACGGCGTACAGGTGGTATACCGGCCCGCCGGCGACAAATATCTGCTGGTGGAATACGGCCCGCAAAAACTGGATATTGAATTGCGCTTTATGGTGCACACCCTGATGTTGTGGTTGCAGGACAACAAGCACCGCAACCCGGCATTGGCGGCACTGAAAGAACTGACACCCGGCATCCGTTCACTACAGATTCATTACGACAGTCTGCAACTGCCGCTGGATGATCTGATTGCGATATTGAAGGCGGCTGAGCAGGAGCTGCAGCGCCACGATGATCTGACGGTGCCCTCACGCATTGTTCATATACCCTTGAGCTGGGATGACGAGGCCTGCCGCATCGCCATCGAAAAATACATGCAGTCGGTGCGCAAGGATGCCCCCTGGTGCCCCAGCAATATCGAGTTCATCCGCCGGATCAACGGCTTGCACAGCATAGCCGACGTCAAACGCATTGTGTTTGATGCCCACTATGTGGTGATGGGGTTGGGCGATGTGTATCTGGGTGCACCGGTGGCCACACCACTGGACCCCCGCCACCGACTGGTCACCACCAAATACAACCCGGCCCGCACCTGGACTGCGGAAAATTCCGTCGGCATCGGCGGTTCTTACCTGTGCGTGTACGGCATGGAAGGCCCGGGAGGCTATCAGTTTGTGGGCCGCACCCTGCAAATGTGGAACCGCTATCGCAAAACCCCGGAATTTGAACAGCCCTGGTTGCTGCGCTTCTTTGACCAGATAAAATTTTATGAAGTCAGCGCCGATGAACTGAAAACGATACGACACCAGTTTCCCCGTGGACACTATCCGCTGAAGATTGAGGAAACCAGTTTCAGCTTGAAACAGTACCAGGCGTTTTTGGCACAGCATCAAACGGACATCGAGCAGTTCACCACCCGCCGCAATGCTGCCTTTGAAACCGAACTACAGCACTGGATCGACAGCGGTCAGTTTCATTTTGATTCCGAACCCGCTAGCCAGGACCAGTCCGCGGGGGAGCAGACCCTGGCCCCGGGCTGCATCGCCATCGACAGTCATGTTGCCGGCAACCTGTGGCAATGGAAAGTCAACGCCGGGGATCGGGTCAGCACCGGGCAGGTGGTGTGCGTGCTGGAATCCATGAAAATGGAAATTGAGATCACCACACCGGAAAGCGGAACAGTGCAATCACTGTGTCGCACACAGGGCCAGCAGGTGAATGCCGGCCAACCTCTTTTAATTCTGGAGCAGGATTCGTAGCAGGAGCCATTATGTTGGATCTCACCACCATTAACATGACCATCACCGGTTTGCTGGATCACTACACCAACGGTGACTTTACCCCGGCACAGTTAATCCACAGTCTGCGCCAGGCCAACCTGGCGCTGAATCAAAGCAATCCGGTTTGGATACATCTGCTCAGCGAGGCGGAACTCGCGCCGTATCTGGCAGCACTGGAAGGCAAAAACCCGCAGCAATTACCGCTCTACGGCATCCCTTTCGCCATTAAAGACAACATCGATCTGGCCGGCATTCCCACCACCGCAGCCTGCCCGGCGTTCACTTATACACCGCAGCAGCACGCGTTTGTGGTCCAGCAGTTGCTGGCTGCCGGTGCCCTGCCCCTGGGCAAAAGCAATCTGGATCAGTTCGCTACCGGCCTGGTGGGTGTGCGTTCGCCGCAGCCCTGGGGCCCATGCCATAACGCGCTCAACAGCGAATACGTATCCGGTGGGTCCAGTGCAGGCTCGGCCGTCACCGTGGCCAAGGCACTGGTGAGCTTTTCATTGGGCACCGACACCGCCGGTTCCGGACGGGTGCCGGCTTCGCTGAATAATATCGTGGGCCTGAAGCCCAGCAAGGGCGTGCTCAGTACACGGGGCGTGGTTCCCGCCTGCCGTAGCCTGGATTGCGTTTCCATTTTTGCGCTCACGGTGGACGACGCCAATACCGTGTTTGATGTGGCCGCTCAGTTCGACCCGCAGGATCCTTACGCCCGCGCCAACCCCTATGCCAACAGCAAACGCTATTTCAACTCACACAGCGGAGCCCTGCGCATTGGGGTACCCCCTGCCTCGCAACTGAATTTTTTCGGCAACACCGAAGCCGAGGCCCTGTTTACCGCCGGCCTGCAACCGTTGCGTGATCTGGGTGCCGAACTGGTGGAGATTGATTTTGAACCCTTTCGCAGCGCGGCCCGGCTGCTGTATGAGGGCCCCTGGGTGGCAGAACGCTATCTGGCAACCCAAGCCTTAATTGAATCCGCACCAGACGCCCTGTTGCCGGTGATCCGCACCATCATCGGCAGCGGCAGCCAACCCTCTGCCCTGGATGCGTTTCGTGCCCAGTATCAATTACAGGCCTACGCGCAACAGGCAGCGGCTGTGCTGCAGCAGGTCGATGCCATCGTCACCCCCACCAACGGCAGTATTTACACGGTGGCCGAGGTGCAGAACGACCCTATTCAACTGAACAGCAACCTGGGCTACTACACCAACTTCATGAACCTTCTGGATTGCAGTGCACTGGCCATCCCCTCCGGCTTTTATCGCAACGGTGTGGGCTTCGGCATCACCCTGTTTCAGCATGCGTTCAGCGACAAACGGCTGTTGAGTATCGGGCGTACCCTGCAACAAGCCAACCCCATCACCCTGGGCGCAACGGCGCTTCACCCCAGGGCAATGACACCGGCGTCGAAACCACCACGCACCGCGATCAACCTTGTGGTGTGCGGCGCCCATCTGGATGGATTGCCGCTCAACTGGCAATTGCAGGAGCGCGGTGCCACTCTGGTGGAGGCCACCCAATCTGCCCCTTGCTATAAGTTATTCGCCCTGGCCGGCGGCCCGCCTTTACGCCCGGGCATGCTGCGGGTGGAGGAAGGCGGCCGTGCCATCGAAGTGGAAGTGTGGCGGGTGCCGCTGGAGGCGTTCGGCAGTTTCGTGGCGGAGGTTCCAGCCCCGCTGGGCATCGGCAAAGTACAATTGCAGGATGGACGCTGGGAGAGTGGGTTCATCTGCGAGCCCTATGGCCTGGACGCTGCTGAAGACATCACCGAACTGGGTGCCTGGCGCCGCTATCTGATCGATTCTGGGGCGAAAAACCCCTGACGCTAATTGATAGCATCCTGTCGGTCCGGGCCTTTCTGCTGCAACTGTACCAGTAACAGGTTGTATTCATCGTGCAACTGGTCTTTGCTCATCTGCAATTGTCGGCTGGCCTGGGCCCGGGCCGCCGTTTCGATGTGCTGGCACAGCATCTGTAGCCGTGTCGCCCCAAGGTTTCCCGCCGACCCTTTAATGGCATGGGCGATGGCATCAACCCGGGCAAATTGTTCCTGTTCAATGGCCGCGCTCAGTTGATCTATTTTTTCTGCGCTCACCTCTTTGAACAGGCTGATCATCTCCAGCATTCGATGTTGTTTGTACTTCACTCTTTTCGCCAGTGCACCGGAATCCCATACCGGGTAGTCACCCAGATCAGCAGTCGCCGACTGCGCCGCGACTCCTGTGGCAGTCGCCCCACCAGACACCACCGGTTTATTGTTCCGGATTTGATGGCTCCAGTATACGAGCCGGGTTTCCAGCTCTTCGGGTTCCAGGGGTTTGGTGATGTAGTCATCCATCCCGGCGCTCATGCAGCGCTCTCGATCACCCGCCATGGCACTGGCGGTCATGGCCACGATAGGAATGGATTTTGAACGTTCACCGGCGCTGCCTTTTCTGATTTCCCGGGTTGCCGTATAGCCGTCCATCACCGGCATTTGACAATCCATCAATACCAGGTGGAATGTGGTTTCCGCCATGCGGGCAAGGGCCTCTTGTCCATTATCCGCGGTGATCAGCGTCGCACCGTAATCCTCAAGCATTCCCACTGCCACCTGCTGGTTGATGCGGTTATCATCCACCACCAGAATGTTCAGGTTTGACAGGTCAAGGGCTTGCGGCACGATGGCGGCATCGATGCGATCGGCAACCTGCGCCTGCGCCGAAGCCGGTACCACCCCAGCCTGATGCAGCAACCTGGCCAACGCGAGCGGTGTTACCGGTTTCTGCAGATTAAGGAAAGATTGCCCATGCCTGGAAGGCTGATCACGCCCCATAAAATGGACCAGCAGCACAAGTCGCTGAGCGTCCATTCCCTTCATACCCTCCATTCCCTCCGGCACCGCTGCATCCACCAGGGTTTCATCCACCAGCACAAGGTCGAACGCTTTTTGCGTGACGAGCGCCGGCAGCTTGTGTATATCGGGGCCCGTCAGACAATCCACCTCACCGGCCTGCCAGCAGCGCAGCTGACGGGCAATACCGGCGGCCACCTCAAGACAGGGGTCCACCACCAGAAACTGTTTTGCGCTTAGATCCAAACTCACATCCAGCCCCGGCTCCTGGCTGATGCCCTGTCGCAGGGTGCAACGAAAAGTACTGCCTTCGCCCTGTTCGCTGTCACACTGAATATCTCCGTCCAGCAAATGGCACAATTGACGGGTGATGGACAGGCCCAGCCCGGTGCCGCCAAAGCGTCGTGTGACGCTGCTGTCCTCCTGGGCAAAAGCTTCAAATATCCAGGCCTGTTTTTCCGCTGAGATACCGACGCCGGTATCCTGCACCTGAATCCCCACCTCCACTTGCCCGTCGGTCAACTGTTGCGTTTGCAGCGCCAGCTTAACCCAGCCGGTGGTGGTGAACTTGATGGCATTACCCACCAGATTAATAAGAATCTGACGCAAGCGGCTGGCATCACCCACCAGCGTTGCCTGCTCGATCCCCGCAACATCCAGAATCAGTTCGATGTTCTTTTCAAACGCTTTGATGGACAGGGACGTCACCACATGGGACACCACCTCAATCAGATCGTAATTAACGTTCTCTATTTCCAGTTTGCCCGCTTCAATCTTCGACAGATCCAGCACATCATTGATCAGTGAGGCCAGGGCTTCAGCACTGGCCTCCGCCATGGCCAGGTAACGATTATGTTGTTCGGCAGTATTGCTTTTACGCAGCATGTTATGCATGCCGATAATGCCGTTCAGGGGGGTTCGCATTTCATGACTGACGTTGGCGATAAAACTGCTTTTGGTAAGACTGGCGGACAACGCTTCATTACGGGCCGCCTCCAGCTCGCGGGTGCGCTCCTGTACCTGGTATTCCAGTGACGCGTTCATCTTCTGGATTTCTTCTTCCGCTTCCACCTGCTCGGTAATATCCCGGATGATGGTGGCCACTCCCACCACTCTGTGGGAATCCAGCATGATCGGGGAGAACGACATCGAAACATGCAACTGCGATTGATTACGCTTGGCCAACGTCAGGCGCAGCGGTTCATGGTATTTTCCCATGGCGATCTGCTTGATTACCGGATCGATCTTTTCCTGCTGCCCCTCCACCGCGATCAGATGATCCAGCCGCTGGCCGAGGGCCTGACGGGAGGAGTAGCCCAGAATATCCTGGGCAGAGGTATTCCAACTGGTCACCACACCCATGGTGTCCATACCCACAATGGCATCGGATGAGCCTTCAATAATGGCTTCGAACTGCGCCTGGGCTTCACTGAGGCGCAGATTCTTGGTGACATTGGATTGGTAAATCACAAGAAACACGATGACCAGCACCAGCGCACCCCCGGCCACCACCAGCGTCTGCGTGCTCTGGTAAAACAGTTCTTCCTCCACCAGGGCAACCGGCGTTTTCAGTACCAACCGCATAAACTGATTACCGCCCGAGTTCGGGATCGATACCAACGATTCCATAGCGTAATACTCAAGCCCGGTGCGCTGTTCCAGCAAATGTTGGAGCTTGGGAAAGGGATCCTCCAGCTGCCGATAATAGTTACCCCAATCCGCAACCCCGCCCAGCTCCTGCTGGAAGGCGTAATCCGGATCCGGGTGAACAATAAAACCATCATTGGCATTCAGCAGCAGAATATCCACCGTATCAGGCAGGTCGCTTTGCAGTTCACCCAGTATCCTGCGGGCATCAAAATTCAGCACCATCATGCCAAACAATTGCTGTTGAGCATCGTACACCGGTATGCCGGAACGATAGGTGGGCTGATAAGGAATCACCACCCGCCCGTGTTCCCGGTTAAGATTAATCCCGGAAACATAGGTCTCTTCGAACGCCAGTTCGCTGATCCGCTGGAAATAGTCACGCTCGCCCTTGCGCTGCAGCTGGCCCCGGCCTGTTACTTTAATATTGCCCAAGCTGCGTGCCACCCGAACCAGCTCACGCCCCTGATCGGCCACACCAATGAACCGCGCCTGGGTGATATTGGGGTTGTTCTCCAGATAGGCTTCAAAAATGGTTTCCAAACGCACATACCACTGCGTCAATTGAGTGCCGTCATATGGATCAATGCCGTTGTTGGCCGTTGCCCTGACAATGCCCTGTACCGGTGGTGTCGAATACAGGAAACGGACTTTCAGGCGGGCCTCTTCGATGCCCCGAATCAGCAGGTTTTCCCGCAGATTGAGCTGATGGCTCAGCTCCGCCACTTTATAGTCCAGAATCCGCTCTCGCGTGCCCACATGCAGGTACCAGCCCGCCACTATGGTGAGCAGCAGCAACAGGGGGATGACAACTTTTACGGATAAGGGGTTTTGATGATGTGTACTCACGACCCTGTGACCAAACAGCCAACTGAACGGGCTGTTATTTCAATCCTGTGAAGTGCATTCACCATGCACGTTTATTGGGTAGAACATCTGAATTATAGATAGAACCACGGAATCTGCTGTTTTTCGGCCCCCAGATCCGGGCCCCTGAAAGGCCGTCCGTCACCACCGGCACGGCCCCATATGACAGGCAGATTGTCCCGCCCGCATCTGGCCCGCCAGCGTCCGCTGGTTTACAGTGAAGCCACAAAAAAATCAACCTAATCCCATTACGGAATACAGAATGAAAACATTGCACGATAAGGTAGTGGCCCTGACCGGGGCCTCATCCGGCATCGGCCGCTGCCTGGCACAACAACTGGCCGCCCGTGGCTGCCGCCTGGCACTGGCCGACGTCAACGAAGCCGGACTGAGCGAAACCATGGCCAGTTTGCCACCGGGCACTCAGGTCACCATCCACCTGGTTGATGTCGCCAAGAAAGAGCAGGTATATCAATGGGCAGAGGATGTGGTGGCCGCCCACGGCGGAGTGGATGTGGTCATCAATAACGCCGGCGTTGCCTCCCAGGGCATGATTGAGGATCTCGATTACGACGATTTCAACTGGGTGTTCGATATTGTGTTTTACGGCGTGCTCTATGGCACCAAGGCCTTCCTGCCTTACCTGCGGCAACGGCCGGAAGGCCATGTGGTGAACATCTCCAGCGTCAACGGCTTCTTTCCCTTTCCCAGCAACGGCCCCTACAACTGCGCCAAGCACGCCGTAAAGGCATTGAATCAAACCCTGATTCAGGAACTGCGGGGCACCAATATCCACATTACATCCGTGCACCCCGGCGGCATTAAAACCAACATCGTACGCAACAGCCGCATCGTCAAACCACTGTCCCCCAAACTCAGTAAGGAGCAGGCGGCGGCACGCTTCGAAAAAATCGCCGGCACCACGGCGGAAAAAGCCGCCAGCATCATCATCAGCGGCATTCTCAATAACAAGCAACGGCTCCTGGTGGGCAAGGATGCCTACCTGCTGGATGCATTGACCCGGGTGTTTCCCCAGGGTTTCTCCAACCTGGTGGGGCGCGTCATGCTGCGGGAGTAACCGTGCCGCCTCACCAGGCGCCGGCAAAGCAAATTGTGGAGGTGTGCCGAGCGGCACTATAACTTGTCATTAGAGGCCATTCCTGACCGCGGGAGATCCTGCTACAGTCGTTTTCCTGACCACTCCACCAGAAGCGGGGCTGCGGGAAGCGAACCATGACAAAAAGAAAGAGCATCTGGCAGGAACAAACCGTGCCGGCCTTGTTTCCCCGGGCTTATCTGGATTACGCCCGGGAGCGCAATGCCGACTTCACCACCCTCGCCCGCCTGGCCGGGCTGCCGGTGGCCACCCTTGATCACCACAGTCCGGAACTGACCCTGCTGCAGATGCGGGATCTGATCTCAGCGGTCATCACCGTGCTGGACGATGATACCCTGGGTGTGGACGTGGGCCTGCGCATGCCGCCAACGGCTTACAGTAACCTGGGCTACGCCCTGCTGTGCAGCGCAACGCTGGGTGAGGCGGCGCAGTTGCTGATTCGTTACTGGAAGCTGCTGGGGCCCGCCATGACCGTCTCCCTGAATACCGATGCGCCCCAATGCATCGTCGATCTCAACCATCTGTTTCCACTGCCACCGCCCCTGGACCGGCTCAGTTTTGAATGCACCATGGCCAGCTTTTACCGTGGTTTCCAGTTACTGGTGAATGCCAGCCGGGACGAACTGGAAATCTGGTTTTCCGGCCCCCCACCTTATTACGCCGAAAAGGTAGCGCGAGCCCTGGGCCGGGTGCGCTACAACATGCCGGCCAATCAATTTCGGTTTAGCGAAACCCTGCTGCATCGACCACTGCCCATGCACAACCCAACCGGTCTGGAATTTGCCATTGGGCAATGCCAGCGAGAAGCAGCGTTGCTGGACGATGACGGCTACATTGTGCGGGAGAAAGTCCGCCATGAAATGACTTTTGGTGCCGATGGCTATCCCACACTGGAACAGATCAGCCGGCGCCTGCACATGACCTCCCGCACCCTGCGCCGCCGTCTGGATGAGGAAGGCACCAACTACAAAGCCCTGCTGGAAGAAGCCAAACGGCGGGATGCCATTCAACTGCTCGATGACAACAATCTTGAGGTGCAGCGGGTTGCCGGCCTGTTGGGTTATCAGGATCCGGCCAACTTTACCCGGGCCTTTCGCCAGTGGACCGGTCAAACCCCAAGCCAGTACCGCGATGCCCGCAACCGCAACTGATGTTGATCTGAACGCTGGCGGTTCAGGCATCCCGGCAGGGTTCATGGGCGAACTCAAACTCGATGGTGGTATGGCTGAGGCGGAACGTGGCCAGCCGAGCGGCGATCAATGCTTTCAGTTCCACCTGGGCCGCGGGATCAAAATCCCGACTCAGCACCAGATGCACCGACAACACATGATGCTCCCCATCCAAAGACCACAGATGCAAATGGTGGGCGCCGGCCACGCCGTCGGTATCCACAAGCGTCCGGCGCAGTTCCGCCAGTAATGCGGGATCCGGCACCGCCTGAAAAAACAGCTTGGCGGTGCTCCACAGCAGGCGCGTCACGCTGAACAGAATAAACAGGGTAAATCCGATGGACAGCAGAGGGTCCAGAATCGGCCACTCCACAAACTGCATGATCAGCGCCACTACAAACACTGCCAGCCAGCCAAACACATCCTCCATCAGATGCCAGTTCAACACCCGTTCATTGAGAGTGTTGCCGGCACTGAGCCGGTAGGCGGCAAAACCGTTCACGGCCACCCCCAATACCGCCAGCCCCAACATGCCTTCGGTCATCGGCATCACCGGCTCCGCCAATCGCGGTATGGCTTCACTCAACACCCAGATGGAACCGGCCACCAGCACCACCCCATTCAACAGGGCACCGAACAGCGACAATCGTTGGTAACCATAGGTGAACTGGTCATCCGCGCGGCGCCGGCCCACCCTATCCAGCAACCAGGCACTGCCGATGGACAGGCTATCCCCAAGGTCATGCACGGCATCGGCCATGATGGCGGTACTGTTGGTGAGCCACCCCCCCACAAACTCAATAATCGAAAAAGCCAGATTGAGGAAAAACGCGGTCGCAATACGCCGGCCGCTTTGCGCCTGCTGTGACTCGGGAGGGTGCCGGTGATGAGTGCCGTGATGATGCATCGCCTTGCCTTAGTGTTTATCGCCATCGCGGGCCTGATACAGCCACTGAATCATTTTCTGGGTGAGTTCATCTATTATGGCATCGATATCCAGGCCGGGCGGGGGCATCAGGGCCAGCTGCAACAGGGCAGCGCCGGTCATACTGGTAATCAGGTACAGGGATTCCCGGGACAGGTGAATAAAATGGTATTCCCGGGTTTTGCTGGCCCCCACCAACGCCAGCCGAAACAGCTCCGCGCGCATCCCCGCCACCGCGGGTACCTGATGCACAAACGGCACCTGGAACAACAGCACTTTCAGCAATTGATGCTGGGCACATGAAATCTTATAGAGGCTCTCGATCCAGTGGCGCATGGCCGGCTCAAACGCCAGCCGTTCGGCCCGCAACAGGGCAGACTGCATCTCCGCCAGCATGACTTCCACCCGCTGTGTGGCCACCGCCGCCACCATGGCCTCCTTGCCGGGAAAGTATTCGTACACCGAACCAATGCTCACCCCTGCCCGCTCCGCCACCCTGTTGGTGGTCAATCCGGCGTAGCCCTCCTCCACCAAAATCTGAGCACTTGCTTGGATTATGGCGTTCACCGTGGCCTTGGCCCGGGCTTGCTTGGGCACCTTTTTATAATTTAAATCATAGACTTGCTTGCCGCTCAAAGTATTCTATCCTGAACTTTGAATATCCGAGTTTTTCTGAATAATTGCTTGGTTTAGGATAACCCAAACCAACTTCAAAGTGAGCAAGATTATGAATTCTGCCGCACACGAACTGGATAACACCCCGGATCAGCCCCATTCTGAGGCCAAAAAACAGCCTATTCAGACCCAGTGGGAGCACACCACCGCCCAAGAACTGGATGCCGCCATCCCCGGCTGCATTGACAGTATCGGCCTGTTGAGCGGCCCCGCCAACACCATCATGCAGCTGGCATACCCCGGCGTTGGTCACGGGGTCATGGAAAGCCGGGTGGAATCCGGCTCTATTCTGCTGCACCCCATCAAACGGGCACGCACCACCTTGAGTTATCTTTCGGTGGCGTTTTACGGTACCAGCGAGGAGAAACTGGCCTACCGCCGGGCCATCAACCAGGCCCACGCCCAGGTCACCTCCACGGCACAATCACCCATCCAATACCGGGGCCTGGACCCCAATCTGCAATTGTGGGTCGCGGCCTGTCTGTTCTGGGGACATTTGGATGTCTACGAAAAACTGCGCGGCCCCATGTCCAAGGCAGACCAGGCCCGCTTCTATGAATTCGCCAAGCCCCTGGGCACCACTTTGCAGGTCCGCCCGGATATGTGGCCCGAGGACATAGACGCCTTCTGGCAATACTGGAGTTCGACCCTGGATACCATCGTCATTCCGCAGGATGTCAAACAATGGCTGATGCAACTGGTGGATCTCCGTTTCCTGGGGCCGGTGATCAGCTTTGCCTTCGGCAGCCCCGGCCGCCTCCTCACCAGCGGTTTCCTGCACCCCACCATACGCGAGCAGATGGGATTGCCCTGGGGGCCGAAAGAGGAACGCCGTTTCAAACGCGCCATCAAACTGCTGGCCACGGTGAACAACCGCTTGCCCCGTACCCTGCGCCAACTGCCCGGGCTGGCATTGATGTGGGATTTCCGGCGCCGCCTGAACAAAGGCCTGCCCCTGCGCTGACCTCACACTGCTGGCAACGGGGCCCCATGCGTGGCAAGTTCAGTCCTCTGACTGGACTTCCCGCAATCGGGATGCACTGAGGCAGGCAGCAAAACTCATCCCGCAAAACCAGGCCAGCACCGTCACCTCACCATAGACCTTGGCCACCACGCTGAACACGCCACCCAATAACAGCAAAACACCAATCACGGTATTGGACAGCGCCGTATAGGCTGCCCGCTTGTCCGGGTTTGCCATGTCCACCAGATGGGTGGAACGGCCCAACCGCACACCTTCATAGGCCACCATCAAACCGAACAACAACACCGGCAACTGCCAGGTTTCCTGCAACCAGTCCAGGCGGGCGCACAGCACCGTCAACAACAACGCCACGCCGGCGCATGCCCCCGACAACATCAGCACCTTGCGGCTGGAGACATCCGCCAGGCGGCCCCACACATAGCTGCTGCACAGACTGGCCAAGGCTGAGGCCAACAACAACCAGCCCAATCCCGCCACCCCCTCGCGCACGTCCTGCGCCTGCAGGGCCACCATGAACGGTGGCGCCAACGCCGTGGCTATGAGCAAGCCGCGAGTCAAAATAAACAACCCCAACTGACCATCACTGAACACATAGCCCAGGTGTTCCTTTGCCACTGCAAACGGATTACCGCCCCCTTCCGTCGCCCCTTTTTCTTCGGTGAGGGACAGAAACAGCACGCTGGACAGCAACCAGAACCCCGCCGCCATAAACAGGCCCACAATCACCAGATACTGTTTCTCAAACATGCCGGATGATATGGTCAGGGCATACAGGATCACCACGGCGGCGGCCACTGTACTGGCGGTACCGGTGGCGGTGCCGCGCCGTGATTTGCCCACGGTTTTTCCCAGCACATCCTTGTAGGAAACCGAACAAACACTGCGGGCGACGGCCAGCAACGCCAACAAACCCACCACCACCAGACCGAGCTCAAAACCACGCAACAGCAGCGCGGCCAAAGCAATGCCCGCAGCACAGGCTCCCTGAACAAAACTGCCCAGGGCCCAGGCGTATTTGCGCAACGGCAGGGAGCGCAGGAAACCGGCGATGAACAATTGGGGCAGCAAGGCACCGGCCTCACGCACCGGCACCAGCAACCCCACAAAAAAGCCCGGCGCGCCCATGGCCGTGAGAATCCAGCTCAATACCAGCTTGGGGTTAATAAAACCATCGGCTGCCTTGGTTAACGAAAGGGAAATCACATGGATAAGAAAATTCTGTGGCTGATCCCGACAGGCGCTCTCCGGAATGTCCTTGCAGACCCGACCATCGTCCTCCGCCGTAAGCAGATCAAAGGCAATTTTTGCCGCACTGCGCTCAGCCTTGGGTGCCTTGGTTGGTTTCGTCATGCAATATCCTCACTTGTCATTCAGTGCAGGCAAACGCCTTACTGCCGGTGCAACATGAAAAGATTATGCCAAAGGGGTTTCCTGCCGCGCCGCATCCTGCTGCCAAGCCTGAATACGCTGAATAATCCACGCCCCGTCATCCAACGGCAGATCGTGCCCGGCGCGGGGATGGGTCAGCAAAGGCCAGTGCCAACGCTGCGCCATGCGCTGACTGCACACCGGATTCACCAGGCGATCACGGGCACTGTTCAGCAACAACACCTGGTCGTGGGGGCGGCGCTTGGGCGCCCGGTAGCGGGCCGCCGCCAGCAGCTGCCGAGCGGCGTTTTTCAGGCTGGTGGGATGGGTGCTGGCGTAGCCTGCCCATTTATGGGCCAGCTCCCCTTTGTGCGGATACAGATTGCTGGAGATGTCCAGGATAAGCTGTTCCCGTGACAGGGGATCCCGTTGCAGCAACATGGTTTTCAGAATGGCGGGATAGTTGGCCGGCTGCAGGCGCTCAAACAATGAACCCGCATCGCGCAGGGACGAGTTGATGATCACCCCTGACGCCACCTCCTGCCGATGCCGATGCATCCATTCAATGGCCACCATCCCCCCCAGAGAGATGGCCAGCAGGTGAATGGGGCCGCTCACCCCTCGCGCCGCCAACTGCGCGCGGCCCACCTCCATCATCTGCCGCACCGAAAGTGGACTGGGGCGATCACACAACACACCATTGCCCGGCAGATCCAGCGTGTGCACCCGGGCCTTGGGAAAGGCCTCTGCAAACACCTGGGGAAAGCGTTCCCAATGTTTTTGCTGACGCACCAGGCCCCGCAACAAGACCCAATGCCCGCTCACCTCCGTATTCACACCCATCATCGGGCATCCAGCTCCAGGTTCACCACGCGCCCCGCCAGATCCTCCTGCCGGGTTTTGTCAACGGCCACCCGGGCATGATCCAGTTGCAAGTCATCCACCAGATACTGCTTCACCACCAGTGCCCGTTGATCCGCCAGCGCCAGTAAATCCGTTACCGTGATCACCTGGCGGTCGGCCACCGCTTCATACATGGCCTGATAAACCGCGGCGTCCAGTGCGTCGCCTTTCAGCTGCGGATTCTGCGCCTGCAAGGCGGCCTCCCGAGCCGCAGCGGCGGGCAGCTGCAGCGCATCATTGATCTCTTCGATGGCGTTGCGGTTGGCCCGTACGGTCCACCAGTCCACATCACCGGCTTCTTCGAGCAGCTCAGGCAATGACATCTTGCGTGCGGCGGCCACCCGCTCCTGAATACGCTGTTTTTTCAGCACCGGCGTATCCTGATCTCCATGGGCGGCTCCGTGGAAGCGCACAATCAACTGCGGCCGTTGCTGCAACGCCTGCACCAACTTCTGCAGCCCCTGTTGATTGTCTGCACTGAGCTCCGCCCTGCCCGGTGCAAACTCGATCTCACCCATGTCCTCACTGCCACCCACCAACGCGCCCAGCATGGTGAAAGGCGAGGTGGCGGCTTTCACCAGCACGTTCATCAATGCTTTCAACACCACACCGGACACACTGAACCCGGGATCATCAATATCACCGGAAATGCCCACGTCCAGATCGATCACACCATTCACATCCCGCAACAACGCCAATCCCAACCCCACCGGGGCGTCGATCGCGTCTTCATTCTCCACCTTTTCACCCAGATACAATTGCTCCGCCACAATGTTGTTGCGGCCCTGCAAGGTGTTGTCGTGCAGTTGATAATCCAGATTCAGATTGAGTTTTCCGCTTTGCAGGTTGTAGGCGATAAACTCTGCGGAATAGGGCGATAAGGCCGGCATGTCCAAACCGCTGAGCTGGCTTTTGAAAGTAAAGCCCGGTTGCCGGGCAATGGGATCCAGGGCGCCTTTTATGTTGAACGGTGCATAGCGGTCAATCTTGCTGGTCAGGGCAAAGCCTATGGGGTCATTACGCTCGCTGGACAATTCCTCCAATGTGAATTCCACATTGTGCAAGCCGGTGGTAAACGCCGGCGTCACGCTGCGGTCCTCAAAACGGGTCAGGCCGTTTTTGATTTCCATTTTGCCCACTGCATAGTGCCAGGGGGTGCTGCCGGTGGCGGGTTCTGCAGCCTTGCCTTCCGTTGCGGCCTCTGCAACCGTCTGCCCCTCGTCTTTGGCAATGCTCGCCCAGTTCAGCTGCTTGTCCTGATCAATGGCCACCAGCATATTCGGCTCAGTGAGGGTAACCGCCCCCACGCTCACCTTCTGCGCCAGGGTATCCAGGGCGATCTCATCCAGGCGCACCTGTTTAAACTGCACCACCGGCTTGCCGGTGCGGGTGTCTTCGGCCTGAAAATTGTCAACTGCTACCTGCAATTGGCTGGTTATGGGGGCATCGCCTGCGGTATCCAGGGCCACGCTGCCCGCCACCTGCAGCGCACCTTTTTCGATGCGCAGGTAAGTGGCTGCCTGCACATAATCAGAAAACGGCGCCAACGGCAGATTCTTCACCGAGTAATCCATCTGCAGGTTGAAAGGCACCAGCGCCATGTCGCCTTCCAATATCAACTCCCCTTGTTCATTGAGCCGGGCGCTCACCACCACCGGCACCCGCTCGCCCTCCTGCAGGGTCAGGTTCTGCAGGGTCACATTCAGCTGGGTCACGCTGTGGCCGCGGGAAATATCAGGATGCCGGTGGGAAAAGTTGAACCGGCCATTGTCGAGCTGCAACCTGTTCACCCGTACCGACCAGGGCTCAGACGCCTCTTGCGCCGCCGGTGAACCCGATTGCGGCGCCTGTTGCTGCACCTTTTGCTGCACATTCTCGTCCACCACTTTCTCCACCAACAGATGCTCGAAGCGCAGCCTGCCCTCTTCATCCATCCACTGATTGGCCAGCGGATTAATCACCTGCACACGGTCCACGATGACACTTTGCTGCAACAGATCAAACTCAATGCCCTGCACCTGCAGGGACTCGATCCGCGCCATGGGTGGATCGGCCATGAAATCGTCCATGGCCAATTGCGCAATGCTGAGATCCCGGCCGGTAAAGAGGAAAGCCAGGTCAGCGCCCTGCTGCTCCAGGTGCACGCCAGCGTCCAGAGACAGCTGGCCGCTGCTCAGGTGAATGGGCACCACATTGTTGACAAAATCACTGAACTCTTTCAGTTCAATGCCCGTCGCCTGCACGCTGGTATCCACATACAAGGGATCAAGACGATACTCGCCAGCCAGCTTCAATGTGCCGCCCCCGGGAATGGCCGCCGTAATATTGAAGGGATTCAGATGCTCATCGCCGGTGGCCAGATACAGGTCAAACACCTGGATGGTGATGTCGTCCATTTCCGACCGGGCCGGTTGTTTGCCGCTCAGATCACTGAAGCGGAAGCGGCCCGCATTGATGGCGGTACTGACAATTTCCAGGGCAATGGCGGGGCCGGCCGTGCCCTCTTCCGGTTGCGTTTCGCCCCCGGCCACGCGCTCGATGATGTCACTGAAATTGAAGCCTTCCGCGGTTTTGTCGATGTTGATTTCCGGTTGGTCCAGTTGCAGTGTTTCCAGTTTAACCTCCCAGTTGAACAACGAGCCCCAGGGTGTGAAATTCACATACAACTGCTCCCAGGCCACCAGGGGCGCATCGGGTTTATCCGGCACATTGAGATTGAATATGCGCAGGGAAAGGTCAAAAGGGTTGTAGTCAAAGCGCTCCACGGTGATGTCGCGCCCCACCAGCTGTGCAACATCGGTTTCCACCACCTGCTTCAGTTTACCCGGCAGATACAGGTAAGACAGGGCAATATAGAGCAGGTACAGGAGCAGCAGAACAATGAGAGCCCATTGCTTCCAGCTGAGCAGTTTGAGGCGGGTGGTCAAGGTGGTCACGGGCACAGCGTCCTTATTTGGCGTGCAGCATTTCTGCTGGCATCAGATTCGACTAGAAACTGTGCCCATTATACTGATTTATGGTGCACAGTCGTGACCGCGCTAGAAATCGAAACCGATGCCAATGTGGTAAACCCAGGGGTCCACGGTCACATTGACAGTGGCATCTCCCACCTCCACATAGGGATACAGATCCAGCTCCGGGGTTTCCACGTATATGCCTTTCACGGTGGCTTCCGCTTCCAGGCCACCGATGAATTTCACGTCCAGGTTCACCCACCAGTCGTTATAGAAGTTGTATTCAACCCCCCCTTGCAGCACGTAACCGAAGACATCGTCGATCTCCAGCTCCGGCTCACCCACGGCGGTCAGGATCGGGTTGGTCACCTCCGCATCATAGGTAATCATGTACGACAGCCCGGCCCCAAGATAGGGCCGCAGTGGCTTATCCGGCAGAAAGCGATACACCAGGGTCACCACCGGAGGCAGCACCTTGCTTTCACCAAACTCGCTGCCCAACGGCGCTACACCGGTGGGAATATTGTCCAGCGCATAAGGTGCGATGGAATCCGTCGCCAAGGTGCCCTCGGCCTCGAATTCCACCGTAAAGGGCAATGCCAGAATGGTTTCCACCGCCCACTGCCCATCCATCCAGGGCAGGCGATAGCCCACAATGGCGGAGGGAAAGCTCACCGGATTCACCGAGGCGCCGGAGCCTGCAATCGGGCCGTCACTGATGGCCAGGGTGGCTTCCGAATCCGCGGGGATACTGAGGCTGACTTCATCACTGGACGAATCCGGCTGCAGCGAGGTATAGCCGGCCCGGAAATAGAAGGGCTTGGCCCCGGGTTTCATTCCCAGCATATTGGTTTTGGTGCGCTCCCAGATATTGCCTTCACTGGCCGGTTCCGCTTGCGCTACCTCCGCCAGCAGCGCGGGGCTCTGTAATGCAACCGCCAATGCAGCGGCCAATACCGCCAGCGGGGCGAATGACACTGATTTGTTCATGCTCGCCTCCTATTTGCGGCCTTTGAGTGGATTACCGATCAGGCGCAGGTTCATGGCACCGGACGGGATCAGCATTTTAATGGCACCGTTGCCGGCGATGGAGGTGACATTGATCACCAATTCAATATCGGCAAGATTGGTCTGCTCAATCAGAATACGGCCATCTTCCAGAAACGTGATGGGGCCTTTGACGATGGCAGTCAGGGGCAGGCTGTGGATGTTGTGATTGACGGCGATGAGCCCACCCAACAGGGGAATATTCACCTGAATCTGCATATCCGGGGCATCCATGTACAGGTCCAGCTGGGCGATGAACTGGGGTTGCTCAACACCGTCCTCCGCCACGATATAGCCGGTCACCGGTTCACCGCCGGATTCACGTACCCGCAAAACGCTGATGCCGGTTTCCACATCACTGATGGGAATGGGGATGCCCAGCACCGTGGCCGATGATTCCATGGTAATGGAGGTGCCGTACAAGATACCGGGATGCACCCGCACCGGTATCTGGCTGGTGCCGGCAAGGGTCATACCCCAGGTTGCGCCGTCAATGGTAATCGGCTCCGGTTCCCCCACGGTGACCGGCAGGGCCCCGCCAAGATAAATACTGGCTTCGGGGATGACCGCGCCACCGGGTCCATCAAGAAACTGAGCCTGGGTGATGATGCCGTTGTTCAGGCCGTCATCCAGCAGGTCCACGATGGATACACCGGCGCTGTTTTCAGTCCGTGCCGTCTCGCTGCCATCCAGATAGCCATTGCCGTTGATGTCGGCGTAGGGCTCCAGTTTCAGCGGCAGGAACACATCATTGCCTGCCGCCACCGCGGTGAAGGTGGCAACAATATTACTGCCACCGGCGTCGGCGGCTTCACCACCGTTTAAAGGATCGGGGTTCAGTGGAACGCCGTTGGCACTGCATATTTCGCCCGCACCGCAACTGGTATTGGTACCGGGCACCAGTGTCACGCGATACTGCGTGCCTTCGGTCCAGCCATTGGTGGGGGTGAATTTGAAACTGCGGGTATCGGCTATCAAAGAACCGTCCACCACACCGACACAGGTCCCACCGCCATCCAGCTCCTCCACCCGCACTGCA
The DNA here is from genome assembly GCF_003671475.1 of Ketobacter sp. GenoA1. Lineage (NCBI taxonomy): Bacteria > Pseudomonadati > Pseudomonadota > Gammaproteobacteria > Pseudomonadales > Ketobacteraceae > Ketobacter > Ketobacter sp. GenoA1. The sequence continues at coordinate 109,632 of NZ_RCHM01000007.1, forward strand.
CCACTGCCGCAGGCGGACCCCAGCACCAGGGTGGCCGGATTCATAGGTTGATTGAACGCCACCTCAATGCGGCCATCGGTGGGCATGGTAAATGGAAGATAACGCTCATCGCCGCTGTCGCCGCCCACACAGCGACCGGCGAAATTCGCATCGCCGGCGGTCAGCGGGCAGGCGGCACCATTAAACAGGCTGCTCACCAGGGGCCCCACGGTGGTGGCCGCCGGATTCTCAGTGGTAAAGGTAATATTGCCGGTGCCTCCGGTGGCGTCCCCCGCATCCAGCACCAGACTGTTGCCGGCCAGATCCACCAGGCTGCCGATGGTAACCTGGTATTGCTTACCGTAGGCGAGGGCAGTATCCGGCTTCAGCAGTACCGTGCTGCCGTCCCAGGTGATCTGGAACGGTACCTGGCCACCATCGGTAACGTTGCTCAAGATGATTTCATCTTGAGGCAACACACCGGCGTTATCCATGGGCTCGGAAAAAATCAGGGAAATCTCGTCGGCCACGGCAAAATCCTCGCTGCCGGTAGCCGGATAACTGGCAGTGATGGTGGGGGCGGTGGTATCCGTGAGCGGCTGCGCCACCAGATCCGAATTGATACCCAGCACCAAATGGGCCGGCGCCTGATCCAGCCCCAGTAAATCCATCTGCAGGGTACGCACGCTTTCAATATACAGCTTGCCGTCGCTCACCCGGGCAGTACCGGTGGCCTGCACATGGGGAATGGTCTGATTCAACACGGCATTGCCGTTGGCATCGGAACTGGTCAGCGCCAAATCGAAAATCAGGTACACAAACACCGGCGACTTGTCGGCATCCGGCGCCGTGCTGTAGGGGCGATAGGGGTTGCGATCCATGTAGCCGGTGACGTCGGTGATAAAGCTGGCGGTGATGTCACCGGTCTGCAGATTGGCCGGTACTTCTCCTCCCAGGGCCAGGTCCAGTCCGGTGATATCCAGATAGGCACCCTTGCGGATCACAAAGGGAATCAAACCACCGAAGGCACTGGGGTCCGCCAGGCGCGCTTCCAACGTGGTATCACGCAGATTGATCTCATTGCTGCCGATCAGCGGAGAATACAGATCAATGGCGTTCAGTGGCCGGCCGGTGAGCCTGGAGGTGGTGGGAAACCCGGACTCGCCAAAGGCGTTGGTGGTATTGAAACGCTGGGTTATTACGCAACCACAACTGTTGGAATCCACCGGCACCAATTCGTAGGTGACCGGATTCAGGGCTTCGCCGTTCAGGTCCGTAATGGCGCCGGTAAGGCGTAAACGATAGGTCATTCCCGCCGTCAGCTCCGCCTGCTGCGGATCAAAACTGATGTGCTGCTTGCGCACCACAATGGAACCGGGTACCGGGGTTTCACCGCCACCGCCATCCACTTCAACGAACTCAAAGCTGGTGCCCACCTGCACCGTTTTTTCATCCAGGGGTTCACTGAACTCCACCCGGATGGTGGAGAAATCCATCATCGGATAGCGCGCTGCGGGGGGGGTCGGCATGGTGGTGGAATACACATCGGGGTCTTCGCCGTTGATGGCAGTCACGGTGGGCGCCACACCGGCCACCGGATCGGTCTGGCTGGTGAGGAAGGTAATCAGGGGATCTGTGGAGGAAAGATTGGTACTGCCGCCTCCAATCACCGCGCCACGCACGTAAAGCTCGTAGCGGGTACCCTGCTGCAGTTGATCGGTTTCGAATTGCACCACTTTGCCGCTGACACTGGGGGCGATGGGCACCACTGTGTTGCCCGGGCCTAGCAGACAAAAGTTGCCGGAAACCGTGCCGCCGCCGTCCACGCTGCAGGCGGCATTCACCGCCGACTGGCTGGCATTCTTACTGAAGGTGACGTAAAACCGGGTGCCCAGGGGCACATCCGTCTGACCATCAATGGGGTAGGTAAAGATCACCCCATCCGACAGGGAAGGCGGCGTGAACCGATCACCGCCGCTGTCACCACCACAACCGGACAACACCAGCAAGGTAGCGCTCAGGCATCCGGTTACTATTTTAGGAAGGATAAACTGCTTCATAGAAGACACTCTTTGCCAATACTGCTTAGTCTTGTTTTTGTTGGCTCCGCCATTGCCTTAATCCCGATTATCCTGCTCGAGATTCAATCAATTCGCCTCCCTTAACTATGGTAGACAAGCTGTAAATCCGCCAGTTCGGCACCACATTGATCGCCCTTCGCTCTTGATTGATGCACTGAATCCGTAGACACTTAGCCGTTATTGCCAACCGTCGTGCCAAAAAAGAATAAGCAGAGGGCAACAATGACCAAAAAAATAGCAATGAGCTGTGCCATCCTGGCTAGCCTAATGTTTCAAGGCTGCACCAATACCGTAAAGTACGATGACACTCCGGCCTCCAAAACCGTACAGAAAGAGGTGGGTGCGGACACCATCAGCAATAATGCCACTGCCATGCTGGACGCCATGTTGCTGGATCCTGAGGTACAGAAAGCCACGAAAAGCTCCCGCCCCAAGCTGGCGGTGTTCGGTCTGATCAACTTCACCTACGACAAACTGGATCTGGCCGCCATCAACGGTCAACTGATGAATGAGCTGAACAAAGCCAACCGCTTCCGCTTCTCCGATCAGGAAGACATGTCCGCAGAAAGCGAAAAGTGGAAAGACAGCCTTTATCAACTGTTTGAAGATCCCGCCAGCGGCCAGTCTCTGGCCACCGCCGTGGCGGCCGATTACCTGCTGGTGGGTGAAATCAGCAACGTGATCCGCACCCAGCCCAAGCAGAAGAAAGTGTTTTACCGGCTGAGCCTGAAATTACTGGATCAGAGCAACGGTGAAACCATCTGGCGCGAACAGCGTGAATTACTGAAAAGCGAAAAGAACATCGTCTATGGCATCTAGGCTGGCAGACTGAATCAGCTGCCTAGCCCGCCCTTTGGAACAGGCCTCCGCAGTGGGGCCTGCTTAGCGGTTGCCCCTGCCCCGCCAGAACTACACCCACTACATGAATGCGCCCCACAATCTGATCGTTAAATGCCTCCAGCTGGGCAGCCGGGATACGGTATTCCCGATGTTCAGGGCCACCCAGAGTAAACACCGGTAACGTCTGCAGATAATCCGTGATCACCTCAAACGCCGTAATGTAACCGACGCCGGAACGCAGCACATGCCATTGCCAGGCAATGCGGCGGGCAAAGCATTCGTGCAACAGGGGATAGAAAAACTTCTGGTTCGGCCGTCGCGCCGGAAAACGGCGACAGTCGCATTCCAGCACAGCCTGCAACTGACCGGGGCCAACCGGGCGAAAAAGCGTGGTGGTAACCATGGCCTGCCCCCTGCTTTAACGCGGCGTTCGATCCACGGGTTCAGCGTAGGCTGAGAGCGGCACCGTAAGCTGCGGCGCGCGATTGCGCTGGCCCGTCCCCAAAGCAAACATCAGCAGTGCCAGGCTCAGCACCAATACGTACCAGCGGTTGCTCCATTGCGTCAACATAGTGTGTCCTCCCGCGATTGAATGTTCCCCCAGTAAACCCTCAGAGCATGGCAGGAGCGCGCACCAGCGATGGCAGCACAGCGATGAATTCTGATGAATTGTGGCAAGGCCTTTTGCCCGCCCGTGACTGATGTACACTTACACCACACCCAATCTCAGCCGGACACAGGGCCAACGGATCCAGCGTACTATGGCAAAACACATTGCACTGATCGAAGATGAAGCGGCCATCCGCGAAAACTACAAAGCCTATCTGCAGGGCCAGGGCTATCAGGTCAGCACCTATGAATCCCGCCCCGCGGCATTGGCAGGGCTGGATCTGCAGTTACCGGACATGGCGGTCATCGACATTGGTCTGCAGGATGAAATTGAAGGCGGCTTTGATTTGTGCCGGGAACTGCGACAGCGGGCACCGCACCTGCCGATCCTGTTTCTGACCGCCCGCGACAGCGAACTCGACGCCATCTCCGGCCTGCGCCTGGGGGCCGATGATTACCTTACCAAGGACATCAGCCTGCCCCATTTGTCGGCTCGTATCACCGCCCTGTTCCGGCGTCTGGATGCGCTGAACCAACCCCGCCAGGAGGATAACCGCCTGCAGCGCAGTGAGCTGCTGCTGGACCTGGACCGCCTGCACGCCAGCTGGCAGCAGCAACCTCTGGACCTGACCCTCACCGAGTTCTGGATCCTGCACGCCCTGGCCAAGCATCCGGGGCATGTGAAGAACCGCCAGCAGCTGATGGATGCCGCCAGCGTGGTGCTGGACGACAACACCATCACCTCGCACATCAAGCGTATCCGCCGCAAATTCAATCAGCTCGACCCGCAGTTTGACGGCATCCAGACCGTGTACGGCATGGGTTACCGCTGGCACCAGCCCGCCGCCGGAGACTAGCCATTGGGCCTGCGAACACAACTGCTGCTGGTATCCCTCACCACCCTGCTGCTGCCCTGGGCAGGCTGTCATTATGTGCAGGAAATGGAGCAGGCGCTGCGGCAGAACCAAAGTCAGGCCCTGCTGCAACAGGCGCGCCTGCTGGGGCAGCTGGTACAAACGGCAGACCTGCCACCGGATCCGGGCAGCGCCGTGTTTTATACCCCCAGGCGCTATCAGCCGGTACAGGTGGACGGTTATGACGACGATTGGCAAAATCATCTCAGCACCACACTGGCACCCGGGGTTAGCCTGCAAAAGGCGCTCTACAATGACCACCTCTACCTGCTGCTGAAGGTGGCCACCGATCGCATCCAATACCACGATCCCGGACTCGATTTCAGCCACAGTGATCACCTGCGCTTCACCACCCACGACGGCCAGGAACAGCGCCAGTGGGTACTGTTCACCAGCGGGCCCGGACAACTGCAAGCCTACCAGTGGTTGCGCCAGCGGCGGGAACTGCACCCCAGCCAGGCTCTGAAAGTTTGGTGGCAAGAAACCCACAGCGGTTTCAACGTGGAGATCCGCATCGCCACCCGGGCCCTGAAAGACCACCTGGTGCTGGATCTGTACCGGGCACAGCAAGCCGGACAGCCGGCGGTGAAAACCGCGTCCTCCCGGACGTCGCCGTCAGGGCAGGGGGATCGCTGGCTGCAACCGATACCCGCCCTGGCCGGACTGCTGCAGGATCAACGCACCCATCAGCTGGACGCGGTACTGGTAAGCCCGCAGGGTTGGCCCCTGTCACCGCAGCGGGATTGGGTCAGTCAGCCGCCGGAGCTGCCATCCCCCACCACCCCCGAGAACCTGCTCAACGAGGGCATGAGTCGCTTCTATCGCCTGCTGATCGACCTGCTCACCCCCCGTGGCAGCCAAAGCCCGTGGCCCCTCAGTGAAGAAGAACTGAGCCATGCCCAGGGCCGTTTTGAAGTGGAGCGACTGCCGTTAACGGATACGGCGCGGGCCGGTTGGTACCAGCTGCAGGATCAGCGCCGTTCCGCCCTGCTGGTGAGCCAGCCTCTTTATGACGGAGGCACCCTCTCGGGCTATCTGTTGTTGTCCCAGACCGGGGACGCCCTGATCAGCCTCACCAACGACGCCCTGCGGCGGGTAACCCATCTCACCCTGGGGGTGCTGGGGTTGGTGATCGCTACCCTGGTGACCTTTGCCAGCAGCCTGTCCTGGCGTATTCGCAAACTGAAACGGTCCGCAGAAGACGCCATCAGTACAGACGGCAAAGTACACCCCTTCCAGCCCTCCCGGCACGCCGATGAAATCGGTGACCTGTCCCGCAGCTACCATCACCTGCTGCAGCGGGTACAGGGTTATACAGAATACCTGGAGACCTTAAACGGCAAGCTGGCCCACGAACTGCGCACCCCCCTGGCCATCGTCAAATCCTCCCTGGAGCTGGCCCAATCCTGCCCCGGGCAGACTGAATACCTGCAACGGGCGGAAACTGGCATTGAGCGCTTGCGGCAGATCCTGTCGGCCATGAGCGAAGCCAGCCGGGTGGAGCAGACCATCCAGCACACCGAACACCGGGAGTTTGACCTGGTGCCGTTGATTCAGGGATTGGCCGCTGCCTACAGCGATGCCTATCCGGAACACCATTTCAGCACCGACATCCGCCTGCCCCGGGCGCTGTTACAAGGCAGCCCGGAACTGATGGCACAATTGCTGGACAAGCTGGTGGATAACGCCCGCAGCTTCACACCGCCGGGGGCTGGGATCAGCCTGGGGCTGGAGCAATCCGGTCACCAGCGCCTGTTGTGGGTACGCAATCAGGGCTCACAGCTGCCGGACCGGCTGCAGGGGCAGTTATTCGACTCCCTGGTGTCCCGGCGCGACCAGCAGCAAAAAGGCGACACGCCCCATTTGGGTTTGGGTCTGTACATCGTGCGCCTGATTGCCGAAGCCCACCACGGCCAGGTGCAGGCCCGCAATCTGCCGGATGGCGGCGGGGTGGAGTTCTCAATTCAACTGCCGGATTAGGCCGCGGGCTACCTGAAACGCCGGGCAGGGTCTATGCTTGTGGTGACTTCCGATAGAAAACAAAGAGATAACCAGCAAGAGAGCCCCCTATGGCCAGCCAAGAAGACCGCCGTAATGCCCCCCGCTCACCGATTCAGGATACCCTGTTCATCGAGTCTGTATCCTCCAGCCAGATCAGCATGGTAGAGCCCGCCAGGGCCAATGCCATCAACGCCTCCAGCACCGGCCTGCAGGTGGAATTGGATTTCGCGGTGCTGGAAGACGCCGAAATTGCCTTATGGATCAATGGGGATTCCGGCGAGCGCACGCTGATCAGCGGCATCGTGCGCTGGATTCAGAGCACCGAACGGGAAAGTTACCTGGTGGGTATCGAGCTGGACGATGCCTCCGGCCCCGCCATCGCCAGCTGGCTTGAAGGTATACACTGAAACGCACAACAGTATCTGCCCGCATAGATTGCTTGCCTCTCACCCTCGCCTTTGGTCAAATAGCTGGAACAATAACAAAGACAAACCAAGAGGGAGTTTCATGAAGACCATAATAGCGCTCGCCGCCGCAGGGTTACTGCTCGGTGGTTGCAGCAGTTCCGTGGTGAATCCTCAGGATGACCCTATCGTAATCGACCTCACCGGCAAACCGGTCAATTATGTGGAGAAGAAACTGGGGCTGCCGAACAAACGCAGTGAGACCCGCTCCGGCGCCATGGTGTGGGTGTATCTGGATCGGGAGAAAGGTATATCCGCCAAAGAGTGCAAGGTCACCCTGTCCATTCGTAATGATGTCATCGAGAACGTGATTGTTGCCACCGACAACCAGTCCCTGCTGTCCATGGTCAGCAGCTCCTGCGAGCGCATTCGCAAGGAACTGGGCATCGCCTCCTGAAACAAGGGTCCAAACGGGGTTCTGCAACCCCGTTGCGGATTTACGCCTGAATCTGACGTAACACTGCCCGGAAACGCGCGCCGAAACGCTCACGGGCTTCACTGGTTACCGGGCCAATACCAGCCCACTCAATTTGCATCTGCTCAATCAGTTCGCGGCCGCTTTGTGCCTCACCGCGATGGGTCAGCCCGTCGTTAAGCCGGTTTACCTGCAATGCCATGCGCTGCTGCTGGTCTTCAGCGGGGGAATCCACACCGGCAGCAATCTCCAGTTTCAAACACAGTTCATGGAGCTTGGCCCCATTATCCGCCAACTCCTCGGCAGCGGGCAGGGCGCCATCCTGCATGGCCGCCAGTACCCGCTCATAGCGGGCCTGGATAACCGGCTCCGCCTCATCCGGCAGGGCCTGTTCACTGTTCCATTCCGAATCCGGTGCCGCCCCGAACATTTCCCCCTGGCTGGCTGACACCAGGGTTTCCTCCAGCTCGTCACAAATGCCCGCCCGGCGCCACAGCTCTTTGAATCCCTGTTCCCGTTGCGCGGCGGCGGCCCTGTCAACGGCCTGCTGAAACAGCTCACACACACTCTGGAAGCGCGACTTGATTGCCTCCAGCTGCTCCCGCGGCATGGGGCCCAGATCTTGGAAACGTTGCTTCAGCTGGCGGAACTCCTGGCGCGCACCCTTGATGTCCAGCAGATCGCCCTCTGCCAGTTGTTCTATCTGTTCACACAGGTGTTCACCGTGTACCTGATTTTGCTCACGCTCTTTCTGCACCACTTCACGCTGTTGATCACGGCGCTCGAACACTTTGTCACAGGCAGCACGAAAACGTTTCCACAAGCGGGCATCATCGCGCCGGGCAACCAGGCCCACGTTACGCCAATCCCGCTGCAACGACTTGGCCTGTTCGATGGCGTCCGCCAGGTTTTCCACCTCAAGCAGCGCTTCCACCGCCGCAATCAGTTGTTCCCGTTTTGCTTTGTTGCGCTCAAACTCACCATGCAGCCGGTCACGCAATTGATCCAGCAGACCGTTAAAACGATCCTGAACTTTTTTGCCTTCCTTACGTTCCACCGGCGTGTACAGGCGCCACTCATTCTTGGCGGTCTCATACACTTCGTTCACGGCTTTCCAGTCGGCATTATCCCAATCGTACTGTTGCAGATAAGCTGCCAACTGCTCACACACATTGTGCCGTTTATCCAGATTGGCCTGGCGTACTGCAGACAGTTTTTCGAAATAGCCACGGCACGGTTCGTAGGCTTTATCGGCCGCGGCGCTGAAACGCTCCCACAATTCCTTGTTGCGCCCTTTATCCGCTTCACCCAGCCCCCGCCACTCTTCCTGCAGCCGGCGAATTTTATTGGACAGCGCCTGCGGATCCAACTCACTGTCCACCAGGGCTTCCATTTCACCTATTAACTCTTCTTTTTTCGGTGTCGCCACAAACCCCTGCCAGTCACGCAATTCATTAATCTGAACAGTGAGTTCACGCAGTTTTTTCTGGTAACCGGACGCCACTTTCACCGGCAAATGCCTGACCAGCTGATTGGCTTCCTTCAGCAGCCGGTTGGCGGGCTTGAGATGGCCCTGCTCAATTTCACTGGCCAGGTCCGCCAGCAGGGATTTGATGTTATTGATGGCGTCCTCTTCCATGGCGCCGGCTTTGGTCTGCAGCCGGGCAAAATGATCCAGCGCCTGCTGATGCAGTTTCAGCGCTTCCGGCCAGGCCAGCTCCTCCGGCCATTTCAGATCGCCCAGGGCACGCGCCAGTCGCTTCTGCTTTTGCTGCAGCGTCGCCATGGTGGCCTCCTGCAGTTCCAGTACTGCAGTGGCCGCCTCTCGGATGGCCTCATCCCGCTCCCCAAGCAAACGCACCGCGTCCAGTGCCCGCTGCAACAAACCGTGAATTCGGGCGAAACGCTTGCGCTCATCGGCCGCCGGCTCCACCACCGTGGCGGCTTCCTCCCAGCGGGTTTTCTGCGTGTTCAACAGGGCCTGCAACGCCGGAATATCACCAGGCTGCAGCACCGCGATGGAACTGAGCTGACGTACCGCTTCCTCCAGTTGCTCACAAGCGGCCATCCGTTCCTGCAAGGCTTCCCGCTGGCGCTTGGTTTCTTCCGCCAGGCGGTCCTGCTCATTGTGGATGTCATCAATGGTGGCCTTGCACAGGGCATAGGCCCGATTAAAGCGTTGCGTGGCTTCATTATCGGCGTGATGCTGCATGCGCTGCCATTGCTTCTGCAAATGCTCAAGCTTGGGCCCGTAAAGATTGTCATAGGGCAGGCGGGACAAGGTTTCCAGACTTTGGCACAGCTCACCGATCTGCTGTTCCATGGAGGCTTCCTGTTGTTGTTCCGCACGCAGGCCGTTGAGTTTGTCCTTGCAGATGCGCCACACACTCTTGTCTTTTCCCTTGCTGGCTTTCAGCACCCGCTCCAGTACATCCTCTGCCTGCAGCCTGCCGGCCGCGGCCTGCCGCAGCTGCGCCAACGGCAATTTCACCGCATAGTTTTCCAACAGGGTTTCATCACTGATCTTGGCCAACGCCAGACAGCCCAGATCGACATTCTGGGTTTGCTCAACAATCGCGGCCAGGGCGTGGCTATCCAGTTCACCCACCATATCCCGTATCACCGGATCAACACCATTGGCGTTTTCCGACAACACGGAAATCAAATGCTCTATGGCCGCAAAGCGCACACTGCTGTCTTTTTCCTGCTTGATCAGGGTGAGCAGTTTTTCCCGCTGTGGAATGCGTTTCATGGCCGCCAGCCGCACTTCGTTTTCCACATCCCCCTTGGCCATCAATTCGATAATGTGAAACTCGTTCTCATCACTTACATTCAAAGTCTGCAGCGCCTGAATGCGCACGTGGGGTTTGGCGCTTTGCCATTTGGGTTTGAATAGGTTTTTAAACATGTCGTATCGTCGTGTCAGTTACGTTGATAGGTCACAATGCTGTAGGCAATTGCAGAGTCGGCGTCAGCAGGCACGTCTTCACGTTCTGTTTCCTGCCAGTCACCGGGATTCAATTCGGGGAACCAGGTATCCCCTTCAGGTTCTATGTGCACTTCAGTAAGGTAGAGGCGATCAACCAATGGCAATGCCTGCCGATAAATTTCGGCACCGCCGATCACCACCACTTCACCCTGCTCAGCAAGAGTTTGTGCCGTGCTGATGGCCTCCTGCAGTGAACGCGCGGCGTAGCAGTTTTCGGGCAAAGACAAGGCGCTGCGGCTGATCACCACATGAGGGCGCCCGGGCAGGACCCGCCCCAGGGAGTCAAAGGTTTTGCGCCCCATGATGATGGGCTTGCCCATGGTGCGGGCCTTGAAATGCTTCAGCTCCGCGGGAATATGCCAGGGCATTTTGTTATCACGGCCAATAACACCGTTGTCGGCTTTGGCCACAATGAGGGATATCATGCCTGCCCCCTAAACTGCGACCGGTGCCTTGATGGCGGGATGGGGATCGTAATCCACCAGTTCAAAATCCTCGTACACAAAATCAAACAACGACGTCACCGCCGGGTTTATTTTCATGGTGGGCAACGGGCGCGGCTGCCGCGACAGCTGCAGCTCAGCCTGAAAAACATGATTGGAATACAGATGCACATCGCCAAAGGTATGCACGAAATCCCCCGGCTGCAGGCCGCACACCTGTGCCACCATCAGAGTCAGCAGGGAGTAGGAGGCAATATTGAAAGGCACCCCTAAAAACACATCACCACTGCGCTGGTACAACTGGCAGGACAACTTGCCATCGGCCACATAAAACTGGAACAGGCAGTGACAGGGCGGCAACGCCTGCTTGCCCTCCGCCGCGTTTTGCTTCGGCGTTTTACTGACATCCGGCAGCACCGCCGGGTTCCAGGCACTCAACACCAGGCGGCGCGAATCCGGATTGCGTTTGATTTCTTCCACCAACTGACCCAGTTGATCCACCGCGCCGCCGTCCACCGCTTCCCAACAGCGCCACTGCTTGCCATACACCGGGCCCAGCTCGCCGTTATCATCGGCCCACTCGTCCCAGATAGACACGCCGTTTTCTTTCAGATAGGCGATATTGGTTTCGCCGCGAATAAACCACAGCAGCTCATGAATAATGGATTTCAAGTGCACTTTTTTGGTGGTTACCAATGGAAACCCATGGGCCAGGTTAAAGCGCATCTGGTAGCCGAACACACTGCTGGTGCCGGTGCCGGTACGATCGCTTTTGCTCACGCCGTTGTCTTTGATGTGGCGCAGAAGATCAAGGTATTCTTTCATGATGTCGATTGGATTCCATTACGTTTGCCGTACGCCAGATACAACAGGATTGCACCCAGCAGGATCATGGGCAGTGACAGTATTTGCCCCATGGTGAGCCAGTTAAGGGCCACAAAACCAAGATGCCCATCCGGTTGACGTACAAATTCGACGCCAAAACGGAAAATGCCATACCACAACGCAAACATGCCCGAAACTGCGTACCGGGGGCGGGGTTTGGCCGAGAAGAACCATAGTATGCAGAATAACGCCACCCCTTCCAACGCCGCCTGATAGAGTTGGGATGGGTGGCGGGGCAGATTATCCACGTGGGGAAACACCATACCCCAGGGCACATCCGTGACCCGCCCCACCAACTCACCGCCGATAAAATTGCCGATGCGGCCGGCACCCAGGCCGATGGGCACCATGGGCGCACCGAAATCCAGAATGTCCCACAGGTTTTTCTGATTTTTGCGGGCAAACAGCCACATGGCCAGCATCACCCCCAGAAACCCGCCGTGGAACGACATACCGCCATTCCAGACCTTGAACAGCAGCAGGGGATCACCCAGAAAAGCGGAAAAATTATAGAACAGCACGTAGCCGATACGCCCCCCCAGAATCACCCCCAGGGCGCCATAAAAAATCAGATCACTGACCTGTTCCGTGGTCCAGCCGGAATTGGGCTTGCGGGCACGGCGGGACAGCAACCAGTAACCGGAGGCAAATCCGATCAGATACATAATGCCATACCAGCGCACACTGAGGGGGCCCAGCTGGATCGCCACCGGATCGATTTCCGGATACATCAACATGGCGGAATTCCTTATCAAACTAAGTCGATCGTGGTCGAACGAGAACGTTGAAGTTCACCGGAGGCAATATCAACCGGCGCGAGTGTGGGCTATTATGTGCTCTGCAATCGCCTGCCCACTGCGGTCTATTTGCAGGGGCACTAGTGTACACCAATCAACGGCTTTCAAACCATGTGTCTGATTCTGATTGCCTGCCAGGTTCACCCGCAGTATCCCCTGGTGGTGGCGGCCAACCGGGACGAGTATTTCGCACGCCCCAGCCTGCCCGCCGGTTTCTGGCCGGATGCCCCGCAGCTGCTGGCCGGACGGGATCTCAGCGCCGGCGGCACCTGGCTCGGCATCAACCGCAACGGCCGCTTTGCCGCCCTCACCAATATCCGGGAACCGGACGTAGCCGAGCCCCAAGGCGTAATCAGCCGGGGTCACCTGGTGAGCGAGTTCCTCACCGCTGAACAATCCGCAGTCAGTTACCTGCGGCACCTGCGGCCGGAACGCTACAACGGTTTCAACCTGATATGCGGTCACGTCAGCCGGCTGTACTATGCCAGCAATCGCAACGGCCCTCCCCAGCCGTTGGGCGCCGGCATCCATGGTGTCAGCAACGCACTGCTCAACACCCCCTGGCCCAAGCTGGAAGGTGGCCGCCGGGCGCTGCAGCAGAGCCTGACCCAAAACGACACCCTGTCACCGGATCAGCTGCTGCCCATTCTCAACCATCGACAGCGCCCCAGCGACCGCCAATTACCGGCCACCGGCGTGAGCCTGGAACTGGAACGTATACTGTCATCGCGCTTTATTGAAGGCCAGGCGATGGGCTACGGTACCCGCGCCAGCACCGTGCTCCTGGTGAGCAAAGATGGCGAGGTTCAGTTCACCGAGTGGAGCTGGGACAGTAACGGCGATCCCAGCGGCCGCGAGGATGTCCAGTTGGCGCTTGACCCCTGGCAGCCGTACTAATCCACCTAGGGATTCTGGCTGCGATTAACACCATCAGAGCCTTCCACACCCGGGCCATTCCTGAACTATATTTAACGTACTTAGTGGTTGATCAAGGTATGGCCTTTGCTTTATCCCGTTTCCGCCTGCGGCACTGTGGCGCTGCAGCGCCTGTGTGGTTTTTTACTGCTGTGCATGTTGACGCTGAACCCTGCCTGGGCCAACCCGGTGGGCGCCAACAGGGTACTGGTGGTTGGACAGCCGGGCTTTAAGCAGCTGAATCTGGCGCCGGGTATCGACTATCTTCGTGATCCCGGTGGTACCCGGGATTGGGCCAGCGTACAGGCCACACCACCGGATCAGTGGCAGCCGGTGCTGACCGATTCGCCCTCCTTTGGCTTTGATACCGCCACCTACTGGTTTCGCTTTACCCTCAGCAACCAAAGCAGTGAGCCCTTGGACGGGCTGCTGGAAATCGCCTACCCGATTCTTGACCATGTAACGGTTTTTGCTGTTCCCGGCCGCGCGCCTGCATTTCCACTGACCCTGGGGGACACTTTACCGTACTCTGAACGTCCGCTGGATCATCATAATTTCCTGATCCCGGTGTCGCTGGAAGCCGATCAACGTCAACAATTCTACCTAAGGGTGCAGACAGAAAGCGCTGTGCAGGTGCCATTGATTTTTTGGCAACGGGATGCCTTCTACCAGGATCGACAACGTTATCTGATGGGGCAGGGGTTGTACTTCGGCATGCTCGTGGTGATGATTCTCTACAACCTGTTCATTTTCTTCACCGTACGCCACCCCTCTTACATCTACTATGCCTTCTCCATCGCCGGTATCGGTTTGTTTATGGCCGCGCTGCACGGCTTTGGTTTTCAATACCTGTGGCCGCAATGGCCAGTGCTCAATCAATCCGCGGTGGTGGCATCCCTGGGGGTGTTCGGCTGCTTCGCCTCTGCTTTCACCATCTCGCTCCTGCAGCTGAAAAAGAACAGTCCACGTTATTACTACCTGTTGCTGACCCACGCCATTCTGTACGCTTGGATTCTGATTTTCTCATTTTTACTGCCCTACAAACTGTCCATATTGATCGCCATTGTGGTGGGGTTCACCGCCTGCACATCCTCCCTGCTTTCCGGCAGCTACCTCCTGTACCGTGGACTGCGTGAGGCCCGTTACTACGTCTTGGCCTACAGCACACTGATGGTGGCCAGCATCATCATGTCACTCAATAAAATTGGTATAGTGCCACGCAATTTCTTTACCGAGCATTCCATGCAAATCAGCTCCATGATGGAAGTGGTGCTGCTTTCGTTCGCACTGGCAGATCGCATTAACCAGGAACGCCGCCAGAAATACGCCGCGCAACAGCGCGCTCTGGAAAATGAAAAACTGTTGCGCAACGAACGGGAGCGCTACCTGGAAATGGAGTTCAACGCCAAAGTGGATGAACTCAAATCCCAGCAGAAGATCATTGAGGCAGAAGCCGAAAGCCGCACCAAAAGCGAATTCCTCGCCACCATGAGTCATGAAATTCGCACACCGATGAATGGCGTGCTGGGGATGGCCGAACTGTTGCAGGATACGCCCCTGTCTCCTCAGCAGCAGCAATACCTGAAGGTCATCAATAGCTCCGGCAAAGCGCTGCTGAACATCATCAACGACGTGTTGGACTACTCCAAGATAGCCGCCGGCAAAATGGAGCTTGAGGATATCGACATCAATCTGGAGAACCTGTGCCTGGAATGTGCGTCGGTTTTTTTCGTGACCGCCGAACGCAAACGGCTGCAGTTTCTGGTGGAAATCGACAGCAACCTGCCGGCACAGATTCAGGGTGACCCCACCCGCCTGCGGCAGATTCTGCTGAACCTGCTGGGCAACGCGTTCAAGTTCACACAACAGGGCCGTATTCAGTTGATGGTGAGCACGGAGGATTCATCCGGCGCCGCGCAATTGCGCTTTCAGGTTGCGGACACCGGTATCGGCATCCCCGAGCCCATTCGGCAAAACCTGTTTAGTGCCTTCGTGCAGGCGGACTCCACCACCACCCGTCAATTCGGTGGAACCGGCCTGGGCCTGACCATCTCACAGCGCCTGGTGGAATTGATGGGGGGGCTGATCAGCGTCACCAGCCAACCGGGGCAAGGCAGCCGCTTTTGCTTTACCATTCCCCTGCGCAGCCAGCCACCCCGCGCAGCCCCACTGCAAGCGGAGCAATATGATGCCGTGCGCAACAGCCATGTGATTCTGGTGGATGAGAGCGCTGAATTTCTCGACCTGATGCAACGACAGGCCCGACCCTGGGGGCTTGATCTACACACCGCGCAATCCATTGAGCAGGGGCTGGAATGCTGTCGCCAGGCCGCTGTACAGGTACGCAACCCGGTGTTGCTGGTGGTCAGCAGCACGCTGGAAAACAACCACGGACTGGCGTGCTTTTCCCGCCTGGATCAAGCCCAACTGCTGCCTGAGTGCAAGCGCGTGGTGTTAACACCACTGCGGCCCACCCCGGCCAACGACGCCTTACAACAGGCCGGGGTACATCACGTCATCCAGAAACCGGTGATGTGGCCGCAGTTAAGGGAGGCTCTGTTCGATGTGCTGTGCGGCCGGCTTGAAGCCCCCCAAACAGCCCAGCGGAATCAACCGGCCCAGCGGGCCACTCGGCGGGTGCTGGTGGCGGAGGACAATCCCATCAACCAGATGGTGGTGTGCAGAATGCTGGTAAAAATGGGGGTGGAATATGATGTGGCCGACAATGGGCGCCAGGCTCTGGATATGCTGCTGCAGGATTATGCCCTATTCGATGCGGTACTGATGGATTGCGAAATGCCGGTATTGGATGGCTATGAAGCCACCCGTCTGCTGCGCCAGCAGGAAGCCAAGCTCCAGCGCCAACGCAAACCGGTGATTGCCCTCACCGCCCACGTACTGACGGAACACAAAGCCAGGGCCGAGCAGGCCGGTATGGACGATTTCCTGTGTAAGCCGTTGGAATTCGAAGAGCTGCAAGCCAAACTGCAGGCACTGTTCGACACCCAGGACGCGGTTGCCGATCGCTCAGGCGGGGACCGGCGGCTCCTGGGATGAAGCCCCCTGAAACAGGGTCGGGCGAATAAAACTGCCCAGTCCGGCGCGATCCAGCATAAGATCAACATGGCTCTTGATCACTGCCGCGTTATCCATTTTCCAGACCTGCTCCAGCAGCGTCTGCGCCGCTTCCAGGCTCACCTTGCGCAACACCCACTTGACCCGTAACAAACTGGAGGCACTCATACTCAGCGTTTCATAGCCCATGGCCATCAGCAACACGGCGGAACGGGGATCCCCGGCCATTTCACCACAAATGGAGACCGGTGTGCCCTCTTCCCTGGCAGCATCAACAATGTGCTTCAAGGCCCGCAACACCGACGGATGAAACGCCTGGTAGAGGCTGGCAACACGCCGGTTATTGCGATCCACCGCCAACAGATACTGGGTAAGATCATTGCTGCCCACGGAAATAAAATCGCACTGCTGCACAAAATCCTTGATCTGATAAACCGCAGCGGGCACCTCGATCATGACACCCACTTCCGGCATCTGCACATGGGCGCCTTCTTCCAGCACCTCCAGGTACGCCCGGTGAATCAGGTGCATGGCCTCGTCGATTTCCATCACTGAACTCACCATGGGCAGCATGATGCGCAGATTGTCCAGACTCTCACTGGCCCACAGCATGGCGCGAATCTGCACCAGAAAGATTTCCGGATGATCCAGGGTGACCCGAATGCCGCGCCAACCCAAAAACGGGTTGTCTTCATGAATGGGGAAATAGGACAGTGATTTATCACCGCCAATGTCCAGGGTACGCATGGTCACCGGCGCCGGGTAAAACGCCTCCAGCTGCTGGCGGTAGATTTCCATCTGTTCCAGCTCACTGGGAAAACGATCCCGCACCATGAAAGGGATTTCAGTACGGTACAAACCCACCCCTTCGGCACCACGCTGCAAAGAGATGTTCACATCAGCCATCAAGCCGGTGTTGACAAACAGATTCACCCGATGGCCGTCGGTGGTTTCACAGGGCAGGTCGGTGACCGATTCCAGCTCTTTGGAGAGCTCTTCCTGCTCACTGATGATGGCCTGATACTGGCGCACCACTTCCTGAGCCGGCTCAACAATCACTTCACCGCGGTGGCCATCCACGATCAGCTGCAACCCTTCCAGCCTGGAGAGGGGGAATTCACCCACCCCCACCACGGTGGGGATGCCCAACGAACGGGCCACAATGGACATATGACTGTTGCTGGAACCGTGCAGGGAAACAATACCGGCAATCCGTTCACGGGGGATGTCGACAAAAATAGTCGGTGTGATGTCCTCGCCCATGACGATGGCACGTTCCGGGATGGGCGCCGTGAGGGTTTTTGCCTCCTGCAGATACGCCAGAATCCGTAACCCCAGATCCCGCACATCCGAGGCCCGCGCCCGCAGGTAAGCGTCCTCCATGGCTTCGAAAGCCGCCACGTGCTTCAACACCACTTCCCGCAAAGCGCCCTGCACCCAGTTACCGGCCTGCACATGGGCCCGTATCTCACCGGCCAGGGCGTTATCATCCAGCATACGCTCGTACACCTGGAACAGGGCCTGTTCTTCCGGTGGCAGCGTCAGCGATGCTTTCTCACTGAGGGCCCGGATATCGGCCCGCACCCGCTTCAGCGCATCGTTAAAGGTTTTCATTTCCTTGCGGATGTTTTTCACCGGGCGATCCGGCACCGATTTGAAATCCGCCGGCGGGTAGACCACAAAGGCCGAACCGATGGCCACCCCGATACACCCCACCACACCATCAAACTTGGTGGCCACCCCCATGGTATTGCCGAAAATACCATCGATGGAGCCGGTGGCTTCCGCATGGGCCACCACCGCCGCCAACTGAGCCGACAAGGTAACCAGAAACGCTTCTTCTTCCTGATCGAAACGGCGTCGGTCCCGTTGCTGCACAACAATAACGCCCAGCAACTTGCGATGATGAATGATGGGAACACCCAGGAAGGAGTGGAAAGGTTCTTCACCGGTTTCCTGCAGATAGCGGAATTTGGGATGACTGGGGGCATCGTCCAGGTTGATGGGTTCTTCCCGCATACCCACCTGCCCCACCAGGCCTTCTGAAAAATGCAGCGTGGCCGTGCCCACCGCTTCCTTCTTCAGACCCTCAGTGGCCATCAGGAAGTAACGATTGGCGTTATGATCCAGCAGATAAATGGAGCACACCTCCGTGCCCATGGAAAGACGTACCCGGGCCACCATCACATCCAGCGCGGAAGACAGATCAGGGGCGGCGTTTACCTCCTGTACGATACGTCTTAAGGTTTCCAGCATAGAACGGCTCTCGCAGCTGACGGTTCATTTCAGTAATTCCCTTGGTATCGCCTTAATATTGCAACACAGGCTACTGATTTCTTATGGTTTTATTATCTCCCGCCTCCGCTGCAATGGCATGCAGGGAAGGCGCCAGCTCCTTCAGCGCCTTGCGGTAAACTTCCCGTTTGAACGACACCACCTGATTGAGCGGGTACCAGTAACTGACCCAACGCCAATCATCAAATTCCGGCGGGTCGCCGTAAGCAAAACTGACCCGGCTGTCACAGCCGGTCAGCATCAGCAGAAACCACTTCTGTTTCTGGCCGATACACAACGGTTTGCTGCGGTAACGCAGAAAACGCTTGGGCAAACGATACCGCAGCCAGCCCCGGGTAGAGCTGACTATGTGCACGTCTTCCGGTTGTAAACCGATTTCCTCGTGCAGCTCACGGTACAACGCCTGTTCCGGCGTTTCATTTTCCGCGATTCCGCCCTGAGGAAACTGCCAGGCATCCTGACCAACTCGCCGAGCCCACAACACCTGCCCACGAGGGTTCGCCAGAATGATCCCAACATTCGGCCTGAATCCATCCTCATCGATCACGCTAATGGTTCCAATTCTTCACTAGGTTTATAAATACCCTAGTCTGCCCGTGCGCACAACTGGGTTAAGTACGTACAACGTACAGGCATGGCAATTTAATTTCATATTACTATAGAACTATTTCTTTGATTTTTCTAAGCTTTTGATCGCTTTGATCCCTCTGCAGCGTTTATTGGGCCACGGCAGCCTGATAAACTGTCACCAATTCCAACTTTGCAGAAGAAGTAACACCCTATGAGCCTGGCCATATTCGATCTGGACAACACGCTGCTGAACGGTGACAGCGACCACGCCTGGGGCGAGTTTCTGGTGAACAAAGGCATCGTTGATGAAGCATTCTACCGCCGGCAGAATGATCACTTTTATGAACTCTACAAGCAAAGCAAGCTGGACATCATGGAATATCTGGCTTTTGCGCTGGAACCCCTGACCCGCTTTACCCTGGCGGAACTGGCAGCGCTGCACGCCCAGTTTATGGCGGAATACATCAACCCCATGCGCCAGCCCAAGGCCGATGCCCTGCTGCGCAGGCACCGGGAACAGGGCGACTTTCTGCTGATCATCACCGCCACCAACGGCTTCGTTACCCGCCCCATCGCCCAGGCCCTGGGGGTGGATGACATTCTCGCCACCGACCCGGAAGTGGAAGGTGACCGCTACACCGGACGCATTGTCGGCACCCCCTGCTACCAGGAGGGCAAAGTGACGCGCTTGAATCAGTGGCTGCAGCAAACCCATCACACCCTGGACAACAGCTACTTTTACAGCGACTCCATCAATGACCTGCCGCTGCTGCAGGCCGTGACCCATCCGGTGGTGGTGGATGGTGACCAGCGGCTCACCAGCGCAGCCC
This sequence comes from Ketobacter sp. GenoA1, assembly GCF_003671475.1. Classification (NCBI taxonomy): domain Bacteria; kingdom Pseudomonadati; phylum Pseudomonadota; class Gammaproteobacteria; order Pseudomonadales; family Ketobacteraceae; genus Ketobacter; species Ketobacter sp. GenoA1. The sequence goes on from NZ_RCHM01000007.1 coordinate 129,734, forward strand.
AACAGCGAGGCTGGCCATGCATCTCCCTGCGCGATTGATGAAGCGTTATTCCGGTATCGGCCTGATCACGGCCCTTATACTGACCAGCGGTTGTGACGACCCGCAACCGGCACCACAACCGGAGCCGGTACAACAGCAGCCCACCCCCGTCAGCGTACCCATCACGGCGGAATCGCTTGCGGCCCTGGAAACCTTTCGCCGCCGCAGCACCGAGCTATTGGATGGCCTGGTGGTGTGCACCGAGACCCTGGAGACACTGGGGGAGCAATTTCTGCAACAGACCGACACCACTAACCTGGAGACCGTTCAGGCGCAATGGCAGGCCTGCTTTGATCTTTACCGGGCCAGCACCCTGCTGCGGGGCTTTACCCAGACACACCGGCAGGCGCTGCAGGCGGCCCGCAACAATCTGGGGCAACCCCTGGTCATGCCGGGCTTCATCGACCGTGTCAGCGGCTACCCATACAGCGGCATCGTTAATGATGCCAGCCTGCTGCTGGATGAAAGCAACCTGCGCCAGCAACACGGCCTCACTGATGAAACCGAAGTCAGCATTGGTTTCTCTGTGGTGGCCTTCCTGTTATGGGGGGAACAACGACAGCAACCGGAGTTACCGGCCCGGCCTGTGACGGATTATGAACCTGCCACCCTGTGGGACGACGGCTTTACGGATCTGCCCATTGAGGCACACCCCAACAACCGCCGCCGACACCTGCTGGAACTGGCTTTACGCCTGCTGACAAAAGACAGCCAGGCCCTGCGCAACCTGTGGCAAAGCGGTGAGTTTCCCAGCTCGGAGACGGCGGCAGAGGCCTGGCGCAGGCAGCAGATCCAAGCCATGTTAACGGCGCTGGAGCAGCAGCCGGACAATACCCAGGTCAGCACGCACCTGGCTGCCTGGCTGGCCGATGGCGCCATACCGGGCCTGCCGCCGGCAACGGACGCCCCCAGCGCCGACCAACCGGCCCCGTTGCGGCAGCAGCTATCGCGGGCCCTGGAATCCGGGGCCGGGCAGCGCGTGCCTACAGAGCCGGGTTAACCCGAAAGAACAGCGCCTTCAGGTACTGGGTCTCCACAATGGCCGGGTGTACCGGGTGATCCGGGCCCTGCGAGCCACGGAACACCAGCTGCACGTGGCGATCAATATGGCGGGCGGCGGCCCGCACTGAATCCAGCAGCGCCTGTTCCGGCAAATGCATGGAACAGGAGGCGGACACCAGCAGGCCGTCCTTTTCCAGTAAACGCAATCCCAGGCTGTTGAGTTTGTTATAGGCATTGAGGCCGTTCTTGTAATCTTTTTTGCGCTTGATGAAGGCCGGCGGGTCCAGTATCACCACATCGAATTTCATGCCTTCTTCCAGTAACGCCTGCAGCGCATCAAAGGCATTGCCCTCGTAGCTGGTGACCTGATCCGCCACCCCCAACTGCTCCGCATTGGCCTGCAACTGATCCAGTGCCGCGGCCGAGGCATCAATGGCAGACAGCGATTGGGCACCGGCGGCCATGGCCTGCAACCCCCACCCGCCGACATAGGAAAACACATCCAGCACGCGCTTGCCCCTTACCCAGCGCATCAGTTCGCGACGATTTTCACGGTGATCATAGAACCATCCGGTCTTCTGCCCTGTCTCGCCGGCGGCGTTGAAGGTCACGCCGTTTTCCTGCACCGACAAATACTCAGGCCACCGGCCACTGGCCACCTCCACCTCCTGGGGCAGACCCTCCTGCTCCCGCAGCGGACTGTCGTTACGCAGCAGAACAGCCCGGGGCCGCACCACCGCATCCAGTGCCGCCAGGATCACCGGTTTCAGACGCTCCATGCCCGCCGTATTCAGTTGCACCACCAGATCATCACCATAGCGGTCAATCACCAGCCCGGACAGGCCATCACTATCTCCGTATACCAGGCGATAGAACGGTTGGCCGTAGACCCGCTCCCGCAGCGCCAGCGCCTGCTGCAGGCGCAATTCCATAAAACGCTGGTCCAGTTTTCGCTTCGGATCCCGGCTCAACAGACGCCCGCATATCAGTGAATGGGGGTTCACATAGCCGCGCCCAATGGGCTTGCCGGAGGCTTCTTCAAACACCGCTTCGATACCGGGCGGCAGGCCCTGCAACGGGGATGAAGTGATATCCACCTCATTGCTGTAGACCCACAGATGACCGCTTTTCAGGCGACGTTCTTCTTTCGCTTTCAAGCGGATACGGGGCAGATCGGATTCGGACACAGGCGGGCTCCAGAGGGCAATTGTCCAGCAACTGGAGCATCAAACCCCGGCTGCTACACTGATAAATAATGACGTTGGTTGCGGATTATACCGAAATGACTGCTACACCCATACTGGACGATGAGCACATTGCCAAAATCCTGCGCGGAATCACCGTGCCCCCCCAACCCCAGGTAATCGTGGACATCCATATGGAACAGGCCATGCCCAACCCGGATATCAACCGCATCGGCAAATTGATCAGCCAGGACGTGGGCCTCTCCGGCGCCATCCTCAAAGTGGTGAACTCGGACCTGTTTGGTCAGAAAAACCACATGACCTCCATCGAACAGGCGGTTCAGATTCTGGGACTGCAAACCATCATTCGCCTGATGGAGGGGCTCTCCATCAAAAGTGAAATGGACGATGAAACCATTGTTGCCCTGAGCAGCTTCTGGGACAGCGCCATGGACATCGCCAGGGCGGCCACCACCCTGGCCCGGGCCATCGGCTATCAGGCCCTGGACCGGGCATACTGCGTGGGCTTGTTCCACAACTGCGGAGTACCGTTGCTGTACCGGGCCCACCCCAACTACAGTGAGATCCTGCAGGAATCCTACGCTTATCCCAGCCCCCGTGTGATCGATGTGGAAAACCAGCAACTGAACACCAACCATGCGGTGGTGGGTTACTACGTCGCCAAATCCTGGGGCTTACCGGCGGATCTCTGCGATGTCATCGCCGAACACCACAGTATGGAAAACATATTCCGCCATCGCGCCAACAGCTACGATCACGGCCGCAAAACCCTGCTCGCCATTCTGAAAATGGCGGAGCACATCTGTGGCCTGCATCAAACTCTGGGCAACTGTGCTACAGACCATGAATGGCAGGAAATCGGTGAAGACCTGCTTACCTATGTGGGGCTCAGTGACATGGATTTTGACGACCTCACCGCCCAGCTGGAGAATCAGGGGGTCAGCGGTGCCGGCTACTACGACCAGGGTTGATGGGCCGACCACTGATCCGGGGATACATATTCTGTTGCTTTAGCCTCTTCTAACCCATTCCCCGCTTCGGTAGACTCTGCCACCTGATTTACGTTGTCGCGGAGAATGGCATGTTTTGGGGATTACGCAGAATGAACACACCGCCGGTTGCCGCTGTGTTGGCACTGATGACACTGGTGGCCACCCTCACCCTCAGCAGCGCAGCAAAGGCGGCACTGATTGGTGCCAGCAGCGCGCCGAAACTGGCACGGGTACCCGTTGAAGAAGGGCGCACCCTGCAGATACGCTGGATCATTTCCACCACCTCCGCCCACAGTACCGGTGCCTTTTCAGCCCAGGGGGTATTAAAAGACGCCGCCACCAGCACAGTCCTGAAAACCCAGACCACCCCCTTCAACCAAACCGAGGGCGCAGGTCCGCTGCACTTTGAAGAGCCCCTCACCATCACCGCCGACGAAGCCAAAACATGGCTGGAGCTGGGCTATCGTACGCTGGAATACAACCGCCAGTTCAGCACCGGCAGCGAACGCCCCTCCACCGTCGATGCCCGGGTCAGCATCCGCTTGAGTGCCCAGGATTCCGCACTGGCCACGCCCCACATGAACGCTCCCCTGGCGGTGCACAACCAGGAGTTAAGCTTTAAACCCCAGCGTTTCCGCAGCCAGGTCAGTCAGGGATTGCCATTGCAGGCCCAACTGACGGTCACCTACTCCGGTCAGGGCCAGCTCAAGGGCAGTTGGCAGCTGGCCACGGTAAACCCGGACAGCGGGCAGCTGGTGTACCGGGAATTGGCCCAGGTGAGCAAGGATTTACAGCAGGGCATGAAAGACTGGCTGCTGAGCCCGCAACTGGAAACCAGCAAGCCCGGCCTGCATGTGTTACGGTTCTGTGCGCTGGAGACCCTGGACAAGTCAGAAACGGCGGGCAACCTGTGCCCCAACCCGCAATTGAGCACCACCCTGCAATACGAAGTGATCGAAAATCAGCAGAATACGCCACCCCCATCCACACCGGCCACCCTGTCAGCCGGCACCCAGCTGTCCTGGCCGGCCACCGCGGACACCATCATCTATGAACTGGTACTGCGCCAGGAGAACGGTAAAGAAAGCCTTACTTCGGGGGATTACGTGGGCCGGCTGTTGATTGCGGCACCCAACACCGCCACCGCATTGAGCCCGCAATTACTGGACGAGTTGAAACCCGGTGCCACCTATCAATGGCAGGTCAGTGCCCTGGATCACCATGGGGACCTCATTCGCCAGACCGCACCGGCACGCTTCATCTTCATGCCCTGAGGATATTGATGCCCTGAGGATCCACCAGCCAAGGTCACAGTATGCGTCACTGGGCCTTGGCGGCATCCTGCTTTTTCTCTTCTATCTTTTCCACCACCCGTTCCGCCTTCACCAGGGCCACTATCCTGCTGCCCGCGGGCACCTGGTCTGCGCTGGGCAGGCCGGACAGAATGCTCAAGCGTTTACGGGAATCCAGCAAAAACATGGGGATGGCTTTATTGCCGTACTTTTCCAGATAGTCTTCGAAGGTGAACTCTTCGCTGATGTTGGTGGTGCGCATTTCCGCGCCCTGAGCCACCAGGCTGGCCAATTTGCTGTAGGTGGCATCTTCAGAGAACAACACCACGCCCACCAGCTCTTCTGAAATTTTTTCCCGATCGCTCTTGCGCTGGCTGGCCTGGGAGGACAACGCATACACCCGCTTTTTACCGAATTCCCGGGTGTAACGCTGCACCGCCAGCAGGTTGAGATCGTCGTTCTGCGACAGGCCCAGCATGCGGCCGATGCCCACCAGATCCAGCTCCTTTTCCGCCAGCCGCGATACCGGATTGCCGTGAAAGACCTTTAAACCTTCCATGCGTGCCTGACGTACGTTGGTTCGGTAGCTGTCCGCCAGCATCACCTCAAACCCGTTCTTTTTCAGCTCTTTGGCGATGGTACGCGACACCGAATTGGCACCGATGAACAACAGGCCCTGGGGCGCCTGCTCCATCACCCCCAGCCAGCGGGCCAATGGCTTGGCAGTGAGGCTCTGGAACACCACGGTACCGATGATCACCACAAACGTCAGGGTTACCAGCAGATCCGCCCCCTCGAAACCCAGCTGCGACAGGCGCAGGGCAAACAGCGCCGATACCGCTGCGGCAATGATCCCCCGTGGCCCAATCCAGGAGATCATGGTTTTCTCCTGCCAGCTGAGGGATGCACCCACGGTGGCAGACACAATTTTTAACGGCCGCGCGATAAAATGGACAAAGGCCAGAATGGCCAGGGCCTGCCAGCTGAGGGTAACCAGATCCCCCAGATTGACCCGTGCCGCCAGGATAATAAACAAACCGGAAATCAACAAAATACTCAGGCTTTCCTTGAAATCCAGAATGCCTTCGGTTTGTACTCCCCGCATATTCGCCAGCCAGATGCCCATCACCGTCACCGCCAGCAACCCGGATTCGTGCTCAAGGGTGTCGGATACGGCAAACACCGCCAGCACGGAAATCAGCACAAACACGTTCTGTAAATAGGAGGGGACAACCTCGTTGCGTAACAACCAGCCGCACAGGTAGCCGGCGCCACAGCCCAGGGCTGCGCCGATGGCGAGGATTTTGAAAAAGAGCAGCATCACCGCCAGCCATTCATTGCCGCCGCTGGACTGGGCCACAATAAAATTGAACACCAGAACCGCCAGCAAGGCCCCCAGCGGGTCGATCAGGATGCTCTCCCAACGCAAAATATTGGTAATCCGCGCAGTGGGCCGTACCGAACGCAACATGGGAACAATGACGGTGGGCCCGGTGACGATCACCATGGAGCCGAACAGCAAGGCAAGATGCCAATCCAGATCCAGCAACCATCCGGTAAAGACCGAGATGCTGACCCAACTGGTGAGCACACCCACGGTGAGAATACGCCACACCACATTCTCCATACCCTGGATTTCCGTGAATTTCAGGGTGAGGCTGCCCTCAAACAGAATCACGGCAACCGCCATGGAGACCAACGGAAACAACATGTCGCCAAACAGCGCATCCGGATCAAGCCAATGCACACCGGGGCCGGCAATGATGCCGGTAATCAGCAGAAACAATATGGCCGGTAACCGCAGTCGCCATGCAATCCATTGACAGGCCAGCCCCAAAACACCGATCAGGGCAAAACTCATTACCAGGCTGGTTTCCACAGAATGACTCTCTTCTTCCAATGGCTACATCAAGCGTGAATGGACCACTCTACTGGAAAGCCTGGGGCTTAACCAGACTATTCACCAGACTGTCCAGAAGTGGTGCCAGTGCCTGCGCGGGTAGTGTGTTTCAAGCGCAGCAGGCTGGCTTCCAGCATGCGCAACTGCTCCGAGATAGCGGCCATCTTGTTGTGGGTTTTCAGATCCAGATCAATTTTGCCGTCCATCGCCTGCACCAGAGGGAAAATGCTGCCTTCCACCGTCGCGGTCAGCCCCTGTAATAACAGATCGATACCGGGAACCGGCTGGTTCACCACTTCCACGTGGGTTGTCATGTTATGCATGGCATCCGCAATGGCCTGCAGGGATTGCTGCAGCGCGCCTTCGGCGGCCGGCGCGGAACCCTTCTGTGCCAGCGCAGTAACCGCCTTATCAATCCCCTGCGCCATGGCGTTCAGTTGCGACACCACCCGCACACCCACGTCGGCTTCATCACCGCCAATCTGCTTGAGGCGGCAGAACTCCCCCTTGATGTCCTCCCACCGCTGCGCTTCCTCTGCGCTCAGGACACCGCGCAGGGATTTCAGTTTCAGCAGGTTGGCTTCGGTTCCGGAGGTCAACAGTTGCGACTCGCCCAGGTAATGATCATCCAGCAATGCCTCCAGCTCTTGTGCCGTCATCACCGGCGTGACCTTTTCCGCCAACTTGTTCATATTGCGATAACTGCCCTGCAACTTAAACGCAGGCTCGGTGCGGAAACGCTCATCCTGGGCAGCCGACTCGATATACTGCTGATTGACTTTCAGCACCACCTCCTGCACCCGGAACAGCTTTTTAAGGGTCTCGACAATTTCGCGGCTTTCCGCCGCCGAGTAGGGATGCCTGAATTGCGATTCATTGACGGCACGGCCACGGGCCATATCCACAAACAGGTAAAAGTCCGCCAGGTCACGGGTGGCCAGAGGCGCCAGTACCGGATTGGACGTCATGCTGTTTTCTATGTAACTGAGCGCAAACACCTCTTCGGTACCGCTCAACACATCGCCCAGGTTATAGATATCCGCCCGGTTGGCCAGCATGTCGGGAATTTTAAAAACTTCACCGCTTTCCGTGTACGGGTTGCCCGCCATCACCACGCAGAACTTTTTGCCCCGCATGTCATAAGTTTTGGTTTGACCGTTCCAGACCCCTTCAATGCGCCGGGTACCATCACACAACGAAATAAATTTCTGCAGAAACTCCGGATGCGTATGCTGGATATCATCCAGATACAACATCACGTTGTTTCCCATTTCCAACCCCAGATTGAGTTTTTCCAGCTCCTGCCGCGCGGTGGCATTGGGTGCCTGTTGCGGATCAAGGGAATCCACCTCGTGCCCCAGGGACGGACAGTTGATCTTCATAAAAATCAACCCCAGGCGATTGGCAACGTACTCCATCAGGGTGGTTTTCCCGTAACCCGGCGGCGAGATCATCATCAACAGCCCCATCAGGTCAGAGCGTTTCTTATCCCCCACCGTACCCATTTGCTTGGCAAGGTTGTCGCCAATGATCGGCAGATAACTTTGATTGATCAGTTTATTACGAACAAAAGACGACAGCGGCCGGGGCTTGAACTGATCCAGCCGCAGACCCTGCTTCTGCGCCTCCACCACCTGGTGACGCAATGCCAGATACCGGTTATACGCCGGCACCACCACACTGCGATGGTGCTCCAGCCGCAAGAGAAACTCATCCAGCCGTAACCAGAGCTCACCGTTGTGAATACGATAGTGCGAAGACAGCAAACCGGTCACTTTCAATGACAGATCCAATTCCCGCGGCTTCCACGACAACCCCGTGCCAATCAGAATACGCGCCACCGCTTCGGGCACATAGGGCCGCAGGCTCTGATCTTCCTGCTTTGCCAACCAGGCATCGAGCCAGCCTTCCACGTAACGCCAGGCTTTACCGGGTTCTGCTTGCAATGCATTCAGGTTCTCTTCAAATACGGATTGCGCGCCGGCATTAGCCAGCGCCCGCTGCAGGTTTTCCAGTAAATTCTGACTGGCACGGGTTACGGAAAACTCCCGTACCGGCCGCGCCAGCTCCAGGATCAGATAACGGGCACTGCGTTCCAGCAACTGATCACTATCCGCTACCGCCTGCTGTTGTAGAAACAGGTGCAGCTGCGCTTTCACATCCTGCAGCAGCTCTGCCAGGGCGCTGTCGCTGCCGAACAGGCCCGACATATGCAGAGCGGACTGAGCCCGCAGCGGCCAATGGCTCTGAATATCCTGCTCTTGCGTTGTTGCCCAGAACAACGCCGCCCAGGCCCGAGCCAGGGGATCGAATCGCAGCAGGTCCGCCAGCTCATACTGGGGCAGTACCCATTCCAGAATCAGGCCGGCATCGTGATCGTGAATACCCCGTTCATAGCCTTCTTTATAACGCGGCTCGGCATACTGACGCAGTAACTCCAGCAGCTGCTGACGATCATTGCGCGCCTGCATCAGGGTTGCTATCTCCAACCCCTCCTGATGACGTTCGGCAGCGATCAGCACACTGTAAGCCAGATACTCCGCGCGGCTGACCTGATCCGATTCCGAGGCCATGGCCATGGACCAATAAGACCGCGTGTTCAGCAACTCTGCGTTGTGGCAGGGCTCATAAAAATCGGTACCCGACAAATGAAAATGCAGTTCATCACCCCGGGGCAACAGCGTCAGGTCCAGCTCCTGGGTATTGACGCTGAAGCGGTGTCGCGGCCCCAACTTGATGACCTTACCATCGTCTTCATAAATATCGGATTTATCCCGCAGGGATCGCACCGCCTGATCTTTTACCCCTTTCAGCTGGGCATCCACATCATCGGCCTTCACCGCATCATCCAAATCCCGTAACTGCTGTGATAGTTGTTTCAACTTGTTCAACAGGGGATCTGAACTGAAGAAGGTATTGAGCTCGTCTTCGGCCTTGAATTTCTGACTGCGTTTGCGCACACCGTCGATGATGCGTTGCGCGGCATCAAACAGGGTTTGGGCCTTACGCTGGCGTTCATCCAGCAAACTTTGCTTGTGCGCTTCAAAGGATTCAAAAATCTCTTCGCGCTTCTCCAGTATGTCTGCCAGAAAGGCATCGTACTCGCCGAACTGGCTTTCCAGCTCCTGCAATTGATTCATCAGTTTCGCCAGCTGTTCATCACAACGATCCGGCGATGTGGCCATGCTGAGGCCGCTGGTCATGCTCTGCGACAGCAATTTGAACTGGGCCGAGAACTGGGCCAATGCTTCGTTATAACCCAGGCTTTTCATTTTGTTGCGGGCCCGAGCCCGGCCCTGGTTCAGATGGGCAAACAGATTGGAAATACGCTCAATGATGGCCGTACGGGTGGTGGCTTCGGCACCGGTAATCGCGCTGACTGTTTCGGTCAGGGCATCCAAACCCTGGCCGAGGGTTTCCAGCTTCTCCAGCAGGGGGCTCAATTCAGATTTGATGTCAGTTTCCTGAATCTGTTTCTCCAGACGGGCCAGGTCATCGTAGAACGGTTGCAGGGATTCTTCATCGGCCAGGAACCCGATGGTGCAGTCAGCGATATACGCCTGCTTTTGCTCCAGTTGCGAATCCAGCTCAGCAATGCGCGGCTGATTGATGTAACGATAATCCTGAATGGTCAGCAAATGGCCCCGCAGCTTGCGGATATCCAGCATGGCGGTCATATACGGCTGGGGCACGGTCCAGCCATCGGGCTGCAATCGCTTGATCAGGGCAGCCACCGAATCTTCTGCCTGTTGCAATGCCTGCTGGGAGCTTTTGCGAATACTCTGAACTTTCTCGTATTCATCCAGCACCAGTTCACTGGACTCGATGATGGCCTTCAGTACATCGTGTACTTCGCTCAGGCTGGCGTCTGACAACCAGTAATACTGATCAAACAAGCGGGTACTGAATTTACACAACTCATGGTAATGGGTAGACGCCGCATCGGGGCTGCGGATCAACTGCACCACACTGAACAGATCCGAAATGCCGCGCACCAGATCTGCATTACCCACGCGACCGAAAAAACTCTGGGATTGCTGTGCCTGGCTGGCGTGCACATCACTGAAGAAAGGCGATTGCCAGATCTGCATGGGATGCACGCGAGTGGGCTCTTCATCGGCCGAGAACACCACCATGCGTCCATCTTCGAACAATCCGTAACCGTGCCCATACACCGGATTGCGCAAGGCCTTTTCAATCATGTTGTAGGGGTACAGCGCCACCACCCCCTGCTCCGGCTGATAATGCACATACAGCACATCCTCACCATTGGGTGAGCGAATGGTGCGGCGAAACCGCAAACCCGTATGTGTTTCCGCAAAGGTTTTGTAGTCACCGGTTTGCAAATAGTAACCACCGGGGAACACAATACCGTGATCTTCCGGCAGCTGCTGGCAGCTATCCCCAATGGCATCGATACGCACCACAGATTCATTGAGGCGGTTAAACACCAGATGCCGCCACAGCTCTTCCTGATAGGGCTTGATACGCAACAGGATCAGCTGGCCGATTTCAGCAAAATAAAAATCCGCATCATCCAGCGATTGGTTGGGATCCTCCACTGGCTCGGTATAAATACCCTTGCCGCTGCGGGTGTTGTTTTCCACCTTGATGGTGAGATCACCCTTGATGGTGTCCACGAAAATGGTATCGAGAATATTCACGTGGGGATGGCGGCCATCCACGATGGCTTCACGCTGCACTTCACGCCATTCAAAATCCCACGCCGGTGGCAGTTCGATCTCGCGCTCACCGCGATTATCCAGGTACTCAATCTGTTTGCCATCGGCAGACACGGACCAGCGGAACACCCGAATATCGGTTAGCCGCTCGCCGATTTGAAAGGCGGCAAGCAAACGGCCTTCCTTGACCCGCAACTGGGTTAGAAACGTGTTCTTGTAATAGGTGTACAGCTCGTTAAAGTCAGAGACAAAGCGCGCGTCACCCAGGAAGGTGTCGTGCGCGGGCACCGGTTCCATATCCAGCGCTTCATCCCCCTGCACCAGACGATACAGGGAGAACACATCCGCCACCGAGGTAGTTTGCTTCAAGCCGATAAACACGTTGTAGCCAAACAGCAGATGATCGCCTACCCGCACAATATCCCGCGCAATGCAGTTATTGTCGGTACGCACCCGGGTACGGCCGATAATGTTCAATTCCGTAGAACCAAACTCTTCCAGGCGCTGTTGATTGAGCTGGTTGGACAGCGCCTCAAGTTGATTACCCTGATCCGCCAAGCGTTTTCGGATGACTTCGTAAGCGGTGCCCTGGGCAACCGCTGACTCTACCTGTCCTTGTGAAGCTTGCTCCACAGCTGATGTCTGGCTTACGTCTGTCACTTAACGTTCCTCTTGAAAAACCCGGTTGATTACGCTTCTTTGGAAGGCTCGGCCTCCACCGGCTTTTCATCCGCACCCAGGTTCATCAGTTTATTCAACGCCTGCTGGATCATCGGGCTTTTGCCGGACACCGCATTGATGGCGTTGCCCACTGACAGGGCCTTGGCAAAGCTGTTGAAGTAGTCACCTTCGCCGCCCACAATCTCGATCTTGGCTTTCTGCAAGGCCGCCGACAGCACCTCAGCCTGTTCTTTGGCGATATCCTTGTTGGCTTCAATGGTGGCCATAACTTCCTGGAAGGCCAGGTCCAGACGCATGCGCAACTCTTCAAACTCGCGGGCTTCCGGACTCATATCATTCATGGCGTTAAACTTGTCGGTCAGGCCTTCAGCTTCGGCATTGGCTTTCTGACGGATCACCTCTGCTGCTGCCAGCCCCTTCTCTCTGTCGGCGGCGGCAGCTGCTTTACCGATGGCCTCTTCACCGGCTGCCTGGGCCGTGAGCTTGCCTTCCAACACTTCCACTTCGGTCATACCCAGTGCTTTCTCACCGCGGGCTTTGGCCGCCAGTTTTTCTTCCAGCACATGAGCGTCCGCCAGACCCTGTTTCTCATTGGCGGCAGCCTGTTCCTCAATAATCCGTGCCCGTGCAATACCCTGAGCCTGGTCGGCGTTGGCTTTGGCCACACCTTCTTTTTCCAGCGCTGCGGCTTTGGCTTCCTGAACCCGAGCCTGTGCCAGCCCCATGGCCGCTTCTTCCGCCTGCGTGCCTTCGGCGCGTTTGATCTGCGCTTCTGCCTGTTTGGCGGCGGCCTCCAGTTCTGCCTGCGCAATCACATTGATCTCTTTGGCGCGGTGGTTGGCCATCAGCTCTTCGGCTTCGGCTTTCTTCACATGGGTAACCAGGTCTTCCTGGGCGTTGGCTTCCGCATCCAGTACCTTCACCTGCTTCAGACGCTCGGCTTCAGAGATTGTACGAACATCCTTGATGCGTTCTTCTTCCTCTGCCACTTTCTTCTCAACGGCAATGCGCTCGCTGATGGTGTTGGCGATGATCTTACGTTCTTCTTCCAGCGCTTTTTCTTTTTCGATGGTTTGCAGTTCCACCTCGCGCTCACGATTCACTATTTCCAGCTGCCGGGCTTTTTCAACCTTCTCATGCTCAATTGCCACCGCACGTTCGCGGTTCTTACCGGCAATCTCCACTTGCCGCTGCTTGTTCTCCTCGGCTATGGCAATGGATTCTTCGGCGGTAATACGGGCTGATTCTGATTTCTGACGTTCCTCTTCCCGCACCTTCTGGGTTTCGGCCTCTTCCCGCGCCCGAATGCTTTCCACTTCCCGCTTTTGCTTGGCTTCGGCATCGGATTGCTGACGCTCAAGCTCCAACATGGCTTCCCTGGTCGTCACGTTCTTGCGTTTGATCTCCAGCTCTTCATCCCGCTCCAGGCGGTTGGTTTCCACATTCTGGGTGGCGGTCACTTCCGTAATGCGGCGGATACCTTCCGCATCCAGAATATTGTATGGGTCCAGTGCCGACTTGGGGGTTTGCTCCAGGTAGTCGATGGCCACGTCTTCCAGCACGTAGCCGTTCAGGTCTTCGCCAATGACTTCGATGATGCGATCACGGAACTGAATACGGTTCTCAAACAGCTCCAGAAAATCCATTTTCTTGCCCACGGTTTTCAGTGCTTCCGAGAACTTGGCGTTAAACAATTCATTAACCGCTTCCTTGTTGGAAGCCCGTTCCACACCCACCGCTTTGGCCACTTTCAAAACATCCTGCGCGGTTTCATTTACCCGCAGATAGAATGCAACGTTGATGTCCGCCCGCAGATTATCGCGACAAATCAAACCATCCTTGCCGCGCCGATCAATCTCCAGGGTGATGACCGAGATTTTCATGATCTCTTTTTTGTGGATCACCGGCAGCACCATGGCACCGGTAAAATAAACCTTGGGGGTGGCGGACATGTCGTTCACAATCAGCGCCTTGCCCTGATCCACCTTGATGTAGAAAGCCTTAAACAGGGACAGGATGCCCACCAGCAAAAGCAGAATGAAGCCCACCACCGTCAGGACAGGCATGATGATTGAAAAGTCCATAGCGTCCGTACCTCTAATTAAATTGAAATATAAATCGGGTTTTGTCTGACTAATCGTTGTTATTGAATTCAGCTTCCGGTACCACCCAGTAACTGTTGTCATCGGGGCGGTATTCAATCAGCACCACTGGGTCACCGCGCTGCAGGTTTTTTTCCGCCTCGCCTCGAATGCGCAGTATCAGACTGGCGCCATCAAGGTCGGCAATGGCTTCACCGAAACGCTCATCCACCCGCGTAGAACGCACCTTGCAGCTACGTCCCAGCAGTACCTTATCCGGTGGTGGTGTGTAGACTTTCCGGAACAGGGGCTTCAGGGGTTTGATCAGTTGCGCGGTAACGGGAATAGCCACCGCAATCGCCGCCGGGATCAGGGCACTGCCCACCAGGTAACTCATCAGCGAGCCGTGCTCCCAGAAAAACAGCAGATGCACAGCAAAGTAGCTGAGCAACCAGGCCAGTAATGCCAACAGGGTCATCACCACGGTTACGGGTACGCCGGTCAGGCCCAGCGTCACCAACAGCCCGGCCAGCCCTGTCATGCCTTCCAGATCCACGTCCACATCAGCGTCCACATCCATGTCCAGATCCAGCACGTCGATATCCACCATTCCCAAAATGGCAAACAGCCAGTAAACCGCTAAAACCAGCAAGATAACGGTAAAGAAAACAGTGGGATAGCTAAATATATTAGCAAAAAAGGCTTCCATGAAACTCCCCAACAGCAGACATAATATGTCAAATTAGACTCAACGACATATTATGTCAAGATGCGTATTGTTATAATCCTGCCCTAAAGAGACGCAAAGATAGCAAGGATTTATCCGGTTAGACAGATTTGCTTGACATGTTATGTCAGCCAGGTCTAACCTTAACCCTATCGACATAATATGTCAAAAAGGAGACAGCGAGCGATGACCCAAATCCAGGAACTCACTATTCAACTGGGGCAGGTGAATTATGAAGGGCACACCTTTAATTGTTTGCCCATTCTCGGCCAGCAGGAGGTGCTGCAGGTAATCGTATCGGAACTGGATGCCATGCCTATTTTCGTCACCATTACCGATACTCAGATCCTGTGCATCACCTATTTGTGTAAACAGGCAGAAGTGCAGCCGGACCGCACTGCCGAACTGAACAAAAACATGCTGGAACTGAACGTGGCCATGCCGTTGAGCTCTTTTGCTATTGTGGAAGACTATTATGTGGTGTTCGGCGCCATGGCCACCAGCAGCAGCTTTGACGATGTCTGCAAAGAACTGATTACCCTGGCCTCCAACGCTTACGACGCACTGGAAGCCATTGAAGAATACCTGGTTTAACGAACTGACAGCGGAGAACAACCATGAGCGGCGTATTAAATAAAATCTGGACAGCCCTGCGCGGCGGCGTACGGGAGATGGGTGATGCCATCGTCGATTCCAACGGCATTCGCATTTTTGAACAGGAAATCATTGATGCCAAAGACAGCATTCAACAGGCGAAAACCAATCTGACCGAAGTCATGGCGCGCAAGATGCAAGCCGAGCGCAAGGTAAGCAAACTGGTGGAAGAGATCCGCAACCACGAAGGTTATGCCGGCAAAGCATTGGACAATAATGACGAAGCCCTGGCGTTGGAAGTGGCCGGCAAGATTGCCACCATGGAAGCGGAAAAAGGCGAGCAGGATGCGATCGTTCGGCGCCTGACCGGCCAGGTGGAACAATTGAAGGCCCATATTCGTAAGGCAGAGAAACTCATTGCCGATCATGAGCGGGAACTGTCCATTGTGCGCACCACCGAGAGCGTACAGAAAGCCACGGAGCAAGTGGTGGAAAACGTGGCGGCAAACAACTCCACGCTGAATACGGCACGCCAATCCCTGGAACGCATCAAGGCCCATCAGGAAATGCGGCAGGATCAGTTGCAAGCCGGTGAGCTTCTGGATAAGGAATTATCCGGAGGCGACCTGGACAGCAAACTGGAAGAGGCCGGAATCAAGGGCGAAACGGCCACTGCCACGGATATTCTGGCGCGGATCAAAGCCAGCAAACAGTGATGACATGGCAGGCACAAACAACGCGATACCGATTGGGTTCGGTATCGCGTTTTGTGCATAGGTGGAAAAAATGAATGAACGTTGGCAGAAAGAAAAACAAGCTATTAAAGCCGTGCAGGTGGCCTTTGATGTGTCGGCCGAAGCTCAGCGCGTTATCAAACAGGCCGCGTTGGACAACAATCTGAATCCACCGGATCAAATTCGCAAGATACTGGGCTTACCCTACAACAAAAAGCCGGTCAGGCCCCGCCTCACCGTATCCCTGAAGAGTGAAGATTTTGAAATTCTGGCACAAAAATACGGCCTTAATGCCAGTGATCAGAACGCCATACGGGAACGGGTGGCCGAAGAACTGCTGCGCTACGCCGGTAAGGGCCGGTCCGATGAGGCCGGCACAACCACCTAACCGCACGCCCATCAAAGCCAGCGTTTGCGCCGGAAAAAAATCAGCAGAGAGATCGCCACCGTCGCCATCACACTCAACAGAACAAAATAGCCATTCTGGGAATGCAGCTCCGGCATATTCTCAAAATTCATACCGTAGATACCCGACAATAAGCCCAGCGGCACAAAGATCGCGGTGATCACCGTCAATGCCTGCATGGTTTTATTCAACTGATGAGAGGTCAAAGAAATATAGCCTTCAATAAGATCCCCACATTGCTCGTAAAATAACGTTCCCAGACTATCCAAACGCTCACATTTGTCATAGACATCCTGCATGGAGTGATAAATTGAGGATTCATTCATATCCAGCACGGCGGTGGATTCCCGCATGATTTCTGCAAACACCTTTTCATGGTAGCGGAATACACGATTCAGTTTACGCAACCGGGAACGGTACAACACAAAGCGCTGCATCAACTGGTCGGTGGGTGCTTCCAGCATTTCATCTTCCATTTGGCTGATGGCATCTTCAAGTTCCAGCATGCGTTTGATGTATTCACTCAACGACTGGTTCACGATACGGGTGAACAGGATCGCCGGAGTCGGCAGGTAACGCTGCAGATCCGTCGCCGAACCCCACAGTTTTTCCACGCCGTAGGACGTGCCGTTGCGACGGGTGATCAGTGCGTTGCTGCTGATGAAAAAACTGACCTGCACATGGGCAATACTGATGTCTTCGTCGAAACGCTCAAAACCACGATAGATAACAAAGGTGTTATTACCAAAATCCTCAAACTTGGGTGGATGGCGATGGCGCTGGGCATCCTGTACCGCCAGGGGATGGCACTCCAACTGGTCCAGCAAGGCCTGCTCCGCCAGTTCTTCCTCGCCCTCAATATCAACCCAGATGGCCCCCCCTTGCTGCCGCCATATCTCGATCTGCTCCTTGCCGCCGGTTTGCAGTTGGTCACCTTTCAGGTATTGAGTCCGAATCATTGGTTACGCCTTTTAGATCTATTAATCCGTCCCATCCCTATGGACGGGCGATTTTTGTTCTGTGTCACCTTTATAATCCATCGTTAGAGCTGTCACAACTGTTCTTACCCAATTTGACCACGCATGTAGAGAGTGAGATATGAACAATAAAAACAATGAGTTAGGAGATCAGCACGCGCCTACCAAAATGAGCCGGAAAAGTTTTTTGCGCCTTTCCGTTGGGGTGGCCGCCGCCGCGGGCCTGGGTTCACTGACCGGTTGCAGCAATAATGGCCGCGCCCTGCGCTTCGACAGCCTGAACGACGCCCTGATCGAGCTGGCCCTGATCGAAAACAATCTGGACACGTTGGAAATGCAACAGGAGTGGACACTGTACAAAGTGCTCAATCACCTGGCAAAAACCTGTGAAGGCGCCATGTTCGGTTTCCCGGAAACCGATCCACCCGCCGTACAGGCTGTGCAATACATCGGCTTCCAGGCCTTTAAGGCGCAAGGGTACATGAGCCATGATCTTACTGCACCGGTGCCCGGCCCGGAGATTGCTGACGACGGCCCGCTGCCGGAAGCCTTTACCCGGATTCGTAACGCCATTTCTGATTTCCAGAACTTCACCGGTGAAACTTTCCCTCATTTTGCCTACGGCAATCTGACTTATGCGGAGTGGGAGCTGGCCAACGCCTTCCATATGGCGGACCATTTCTCCAGCCTGACATACTGAATTCCAGCGGCGTAGAAAGCCGCACGGAACACAGATGGAAACAGATACAAGCCAAATGCAGTGCTAAATAAATGCGGTGCATCCAAGGGGCGAGCAATCGCTCCTTTTTTTTAGGTTTATTGGATTTTTAGTTCTGCATTTATCAGCCGCTTTTGTGTTACGGTTTAACCTCCATAAGACCATCCATGCCCACGCACCCTGTATGACAATCGAAACCATTGCAAACGACAAGCTGGTCTCTCTGCACATTACCATCCGCAACCTGGATGGCGAGATTCTGGAAACCACGGCAGGGGTTCTTCCCATGCTGTATATTCATGGCCGGCAACAGATACCGGCGGGCTTTGAGCAGGCGCTGGCGGGCAAGAAGGTTGGCGATCAAGTGCAGGCACGGATAGAGCCGCAATTTGGTTACGGTGTACGGGACGAAACGCTGCTGCAAACCCTGCCACGCCAACTGCTGGATGCGGATCAGGATCTGGCGCCGGGCATGCAGATCACAGCAGAAACCGAAGACGGCCCGGTGCCGGTACGCATCGTGGCCCTGGATGACACCACCATCACAGTGGATGGCAATCATGCCTATGCCGGACAGACATTGCTGTTCAGCGCGGAGATACGCAACGTGCGTGACGCCACCGCGCAAGAGCTGGCGGAAGGCCCCCACCTTTAGCGTGACAGTGTTGCACGCTGAGGTTTGTAGGCGTGAGTGTCGATGCGCCAACGCTGGATACGGGAATACAACGTGGTGGGCTTTACCCCCAGTAAACGGGCCGCGCCATCCCTGCCGGCTACCTTGCCCCCACATTGTTTGAGCGCACTGATCAGGTTGGCACGCTCGTTGGCGCGCCGCTCATCCTCTGTCTGCACCAAAAAAGCAGACTCCGCCCGATGATCCTGCGCCTGCTCATCGGACTGCAGTAACGATTGATTCAATTCAGGAATATCGATTCGCAGCTTGCCGGTACCGGATACAATCACCGCCCGCTCGATCATGTTTTCCAGTTCACGAATATTGCCGGGCCAATTATAGGTCTGTAATTTGCGCACGTCCGCCAACGACATGGGCAGCACGGGTTTATTGAACTTGCGACAGACCTTCTCGATGAAATGGGTCGCCAACAGCGGAATATCCTCACTGCGCTGGCGCAGGGGCGCGGACTCAATGGGGAACACATTCAGGCGGAAATACAGATCCTCACGAAACTGGTGCGCGCTGACATCGGCCTTCAGATCCCGGTTGGTGGCGGCGATCACCCGCACATCCACACCCCGGGTCTGGGTATCACCCACGCGCTCGAATTGTTTTTCCTGCAACACCCGCAGCAGCTTGCCCTGTAACTCCAGCGGAATCTCGCCCACCTCATCCAGAAACAGGGTGCCGCCATCGGCCAGCTCGAAACGGCCGATGCGGTCACTGGTGGCCCCGGTAAAGGCCCCTTTCACATGACCAAAGAATTCACTCTCAAACAAATCCCGGGGAATGGCCGCGCAATTGACCCGAATCAAGGGCCGGTTGCGGCGATCACTGGCTTCATGAATGGCACGGGCCAACAGCTCCTTGCCGGTACCGGATTCACCGGTAATCAGCACATTGGCGTCGGTGGGTGCCACCAGTTCAATCTGGGCAATGGTGTTGCGGATGGCATCGCTGCGGCCAACTATTTCCCGGTAATTATGTTCCGATCGGATCTCCTCCTGCAGGTAGGCGTTTTCCAGCTCCAGACGCCGCTTCAGGCTTTCCACTTCCGACAGGGCGGCCCGCAAGCGCCGATCCGCCTCCCGCCGCTCACTGACATCACGGAAAATCACCACGGCGCCCACCACCCGGCCCTGGTCTTCGATGGGCGTACTGGTGTACTCCACGGGAAACGATGAACCATCCTTGCGCCAAAAGACTTCATCCCCCACCTGATGCACGATGCCATCGTGAAACGCAGCGTAAATCGGGCAACCCTGCATCTGATAGCAGGAACCATCCTCATGACTGTGGTGAATGCATTCATGGGCATTACGCCCCACCAGTTCGGCTGCCGCGTATCCCAGCATTTTTTCCCCGGCGGGATTCACAAAGGTGGTAACGCCTTCGGTATTTACACCATAGATGCCCTCCCCCGCGGCATTCAGGATCAGTTGGTTCTCCCGTTCGAACTCGGAAAACACTTCCTCAATGCGCTTCCATTCCATCAAACCACCACGGTGGTAACGGGTGGCATCCGCATCAAGCCGCAGCTTGTGGCAGTAATGGGTATCGAACAGCGTAAACAGCAACAGCACCCGGCCCTGATCTTCAAACACAGAGCCATACACCTCCACCGACCGGGTAGTGTCGTCGGCACAGATCAGGCTCAGCTCGTTGGTGTAGCTGTTCTTTTTTTCTATGCAGGCCTGACTGAACGCCACCAGGCTGGGAAACTGATTGGCGAACAAAATGGACACCGGCAGCGACAGAATCTGATCCTGGGTGAAACCACACAGATCCGACAAGGTGGCATTGCATTCCAGCACCTGATCGGCCACGGGATCAATGCACATCACCGCCATATCGCTGGCATCCAGGCCCCGAAACAATAACTCTGCTTGTGCGTTCATACCCCTTACCGTTGCAATTTGCTGATAGCAAACAGCGCAATCAAGCCCCGTGCCATTTACGAAGTTTCGTAAAAATAAATTACGCATAAGCATAAATTACGCATTTGCGTAACCGATTCAGGACACCCGAGCAATAACCTAACCCTCTGATTTATCTGCAGTTGGCTACAGCTGAAACAGGTTGGCACAGACCATGCCTTATCACTGCTAACTTGAGGCCCGACACCAACAGGGTCTGCGAGCGATCCATTTTCTGTTCCGCCGTGGTGCAGACCAACGCAACCCTGCACCGCTACAACAACTACTCCGGGGGAGAGTCAGCGATGACCGTGAAAAGTCTTGGAAATCCATACGATCCAAAAACCAGCCTGACCCATGAAGCAGGGTGCAGCTGCCAGAAATGCAGCAACGCCATCACCGAGCCAGACAACAATTTGCCCACCACCTCAGAAGACATGATGGATCGGGCCATCGAGAATGCCGTGGTCCGGGCGGTGTTTAATCAAAGCGATGTCAGCCGGCGTCAATTTATGGGGCTGCTGGGCGGCGGTACCGCCGCGGCCATGCTGTCGACGTTTTTTCCCCTCAATGAAGCCAAGGCCGCCCTCAAGGAATCCATGGGCAAACTGGAGAAAACCAAACTCAATGTGGGCTTTGTGCCCATCACCTGCGCCACCCCCATCATCATGGCCCACCCGCTGGGGTTCTATTCCAAATACGGCCTGGATGTGGATGTGATCAAAACCGCAGGCTGGGCCGTGGCGCGGGACAAATCACTGGCCAACGAATACGATGCCTCCCACATGCTGACCCCCATGCCGCTGGCCATGACCCTGGGCGCCGGCTCTACCGCTGAGCCCTACATCATGCCCGCCGTTGAAAACATCAACGGCCAGGCCATCGTGCTGCATGTGGATCACAAGGACAAACGGGATCCCAAGCAATGGAAAGGTTTCAAGTTTGGTGTGCCCTTTGACTATTCCATGCATAACTTCCTGCTGCGTTATTATGTGGCAGAACACGGCCTGGACCCGGACAAGGACATTCAGATTCGCGTGGTACCACCACCGGAAATGGTGGCCAATCTGCGCGCCGGCAATCTGGATGGTTACCTCTCTCCGGATCCGTTTAACCAGCGCGCGGTGTGGGAGAAAGTCGGCTTTATTCACACCCTCACCAAAGATATCTGGGAAGGCCACCCCTGCTGCGCATTTGCCTGCAGCAAGGCGTTTGCCGAAACCAACCCCAACACCTACGGCGCATTGCTGAAAGCCATTGTGGACGCCACCCAATACTCGTCGAACCCGGACAACCGCAAGGAAATTTCAGAGGCCATTGCACCGAAGAATTACCTCAACCAACCGGTACCGGTGATTCAACAGGTACTCACCGGCCGCTACGCCGATGGCCTGGGTTCCATACAGGATGTACCGGATCGAATCGACTTCGACCCGTTCCCCTGGCACTCCATGGCGGTGTGGATTCTGACGCAGATGAAACGCTGGGGCTACATAGAGGGCGATGTGGATTACAAGACCGTGGCCGAGCAGGTGTATCTGGCCTCCGACTGCGAAAAGATCATGAAAGATCTGGGTTATTCCGCGCCGGACAAAACCTACGCCAACTACACCATCATGGGTAAGGAGTTTGATTACACCAAACCCGATGAGTACGTGAAGAGTTTTGCCATAGGGAGAGCCTGATGATTCAGTCCATGCCATTTCGTGCGGCTCTGTTGTCGATCGTCATCGCGGTACTGTTGTTCGGTATTTGGGAAGCCTCCAGTGACGTGCCGGAGAAATCCACGGAGATGACGGAGTACGAAATGCTGATGGGCGGTGCCGACCAGGAGGCCCGCGTGCCTCCACCCTCGGACGTGCTGGTGCATGCCTGGAATGAACTCAGTGATCCTTTTTATGACAAAGGCCCCAACGACAAGGGGATCGGCATTCAACTGGCCTATTCATTGTATCGGGTGCTGACCGGCTATGTGCTGGCAGCCCTGATTGCCATTCCGGTGGGTTTTGTGGTGGGCATGTCGCCATTGATGTACAACGCGCTGAATCCGTTTATCCAGATCCTGCGGCCCATTTCTCCGCTGGCCTGGATGCCGTTGGCCCTGTTCATCATTCAGGATTCCGAAACGTCCGCCATCTTTGTGATTTTCATCTGTTCGATCTGGCCCATGCTGATCAACACCGCGTTTGGCGTGGCCAATGTGCGGGAAGACTGGATCAACGTGGCCCGCACGCACGAACTGTCATCCCTGCGTACTGCCTTCCTGGTGATACTGCCGGCGGCGGCGCCCACCATTCTCACCGGCATGAGAATCTCCATCGGCATCGCCTGGCTGGTGATCGTGGCCGCTGAAATGCTGGTGGGCGGTACCGGCATCGGCTACTACGTCTGGAACGAATGGAACAACCTGGATCTGAACAGCGTGATCTTTTCCATTCTGATGATCGGCTGCGTGGGCATGTTGCTGGATCTGGCACTGTCCAGTGCGCAGAAGCTGGTTGAATACAACGAATAAGGGGAGCCATATGTCGAATGCATTTCTGGAAGTCAGCGGCTTAGCCAAAGTGTATCCAACCAAAGAGGGTAACGACTTTACCGTTTATGACAACGTTAATTTCAACCTCAACAAAGGTGAATTTGTTTGCATCATCGGCCACTCCGGCTGCGGCAAATCCACTATCTTAAACACCCTGGCGGGGCTGGATGATCCCACTGCCGGTGCCGTGGTGATGAATGGCAAGGAAGTCAAAGGGCCCAGCCTGGAACGTGGCGTGGTGTTTCAGAACTACAGCCTGCTGCCCTGGCTGTCCAGCCTCAGCAATGTTGAGTTTGGGGTGAAAGCCCGTTGGCCGGACTGGAGCAAAAACAAGGTGCGCGAGCACAGCACCCGCTTTCTCAGCATGGTGGGGTTGGAACATGCGCTGCAGCGCAAACCGTCCGAACTATCCGGCGGTATGCGCCAACGGGTCAGTATTGCCCGGGCCTTTGCCACCCAGCCGGAACTGCTGCTGTTGGATGAACCCTTCGGCGCGCTGGACGCGCTGACCCGTGGTGTGATCCAGGAGGAACTGGTGAAGATCTGGAGTGAAACCCAGCAGACCGTGTTTATGATCACCCACGATGTGGATGAGGCCATACTGCTGTCTGATCGTATTTTCGTTATGTCCAACGGCCCCAACGCCGCCATCGCCGAATCGGTTAAGGTGGATATTCCACGGCCACGGCAACGTAACACCATTTTTCAACAGCCCGGCTACTACCAGCTGCGCAATTACCTGGTGGATTTTCTGGTGAACCGATCGGCCGAAAAACCGGATAACTCATCCGGCAAGCCGAAAGAGGTCAATCCTCTATCCGCCATTACCTCGTCGTCGGCACCGGCTACCACAACCGACAACGATCGCAACGCTCACCCATATGCAGTCAATCAATAAGTAATATCAGGAGAACCGTCATGAGTGAAGTGGCAAAAACCATTATCGCTGCCAAAGAAAGTAAAGGGATGACCTGGGAAGAAATCGGCAAGGCCGTTGGCATGTCGCCGGTCTGGACCACATCCGCCTGCATGGGCATGAACAGCATGCCCAAGGAAAGCGCCGACGCGCTGTGTGAGGTGTTGGGGTTGGGGCCTGAAATCAGTACCGAGTTGCAGAAGTATCCCACCAAGATCTGGGATCAGGCTGTACCCACCGACCCGTTGATCTATCGGCTGTACGAAATTGTCGGCGTCTATGGCGAAACCTTGAAGGAAGTCATTCAGGAAAAATTCGGTGACGGCATCATGAGCGCCATCGATTTTTCCATGGAAGTGGACAAAGAGGAAAACCCGAAAGGCGATCGGGTGGTGATTACCATGAACGGTAAATTCCTACCTTACAAAGCCTGGTAAACCAATACCCGGAAGTAGATCAGCGGCGTTGCCTCAATGTACTTCCGGGCACCTTTTGCTTTATGCACCCTGAGTCAATCGCTCGTACAGTTGTGAGGGGAACTGCAAGTGTTGCATGGCTCGCACCGTGGCACCAATGTCGTATTCCACGCGCTTCAGTTCCAGTACCTGCTCGGCGCTGTTAAACAGCGCATATTCCGCCCGGCTTTCACCGCCCCGTGGTTGCCCTACCGATCCCGGGCACACCAGCGTACAGCGATTCTTTGCCATATTTTGCTGTGGCTGCAGGTTTTTGTCATCGTTGTTGTGGCGGCGCTGATAACACATTTGCAAATGGCTGTGGCCATGAAAGCCTATGGCCAGTTGCTCCGCCTCAAGCCAATCCAGGTTGTGTTGGTAGGTCATGTGATAAACGTAGGCAAAAAAGTATCGCTTATCCACAGGCGCACCATGCACCGCGATCCAGTTATCCTGACGATGCACCGGTGACAGCGCCCCCAACCAATCCATATAGGGCGCTGCAATCTGATTGCGGGTCCATTCGATGCTCCAGGTGGCAAGCTTGGAAAAGCCGCGACTGGTGTCGCCACACGCCGCCGCATAATCATGGTTACCCTGAATCACCAGGCAATCCTGCTGCCTGAGCAAATCGATACAGGCCTCGGGGTGCGGGCCGTATCCCACCACATCCCCCAGCACCAGAATCTGCTGTACCCCATGATCCGCAATGTCCGCCACAACCGCCTCCAGGGCGGCAATATTGGCGTGCACATCCGCGATCACGGCAAAGCGTTGATCACTGATACTGGTTAATGGTTCACGCGCCCGGGCCTGCGCCCTTGCGCTGCTGCACGCATCCAGCGTGGACTGCTGCCCACCCTCAGTATCGTGCTGCGCCTGCTGTTTGCGTTGCTTGTAACCACGGCGTGAATATTCCGACAGCACCGCCAGAATCTCGGCAATACCATCCCGCTCACGTTCTGCCACGGCCAGATTGTTACGCAGTTGGCCGTGCAGAATATGCAGTGAATGCACGTTGCCGGACAACTGCCACAGGATGTCGGCAATGACCACCCCCAGTTGACGGCAGCGTTGCACATCCAATGCCTCCAACTGGCGAATCCAGACACCCAACACCAACGCCAGACTGGTGAAATCATCCCAGGCATAAAAATCATCGTCGAGATAATACAGTTGCCCCTCGGCATCCAGTCCGAAATTGGAGAGCCCTTCATCCAGGCGCCGGTCATGACGCAACGCGGTATCCGTGTAGAGCTGAATCAGATCACCCAACACCGCCAGCGCCCGCGCCGGGTCCTGTTGCAGATACAGCGGTAATTCCCGGTGCAGGGGCAACAGGCGGGGGGCAATGTTGCCGATGATCAGCTGCCCATCCCAATCGCAATAGAACCAGGTCTTGGCGGGATGATGCACCTGCAGGCGCCGTTCTTCCTGCAACGCCGCCAGCGCACGGCGCTCCACATCCTTGGGCTGAAACACAAAGTCGGTGCGCAGTTTGATGACCGCCTGCTCTGCAACAAAAAGCTGGGTGGCCGGGCGGCCGGTGAAGGTGGCTAGATGTTGCAGCGCTTGCGGTTGATCCAATGTCGCCAGAATTGTCTGTTCATCAAACTGCGGAGCCTGTTGGTTGATGGCCCCTATGATGTGTACCATGGATCAACCGCACCCGATCAGGGACAGAGAGGGGCAATGTCCGGCAGCACGCCGCGCATGGCGGACCAACCCATACCCAGATTGGCTTTCCGGCCGGTGATCAACACCATCAGGCAATCCTCCTTACCCGGCACCACCGACATAAAATGATAGGTGCGCTCTGTACTCATCTGTACTTCCTTGATGGAGTGGGTCACTTCCGCACCACGCTGGCTGGACAACATCTTTTCCACCGTGGTGATGGTTTTACCCCGGAACATATCCACTGCGGCGGCGGCCACCGCATCCAGATAACTCTGAGTGAAATAGGGAACATTATGATGCGCCGCCAACAGCAAACCGGAAGACAAGTCCACCACGGCCGCCCCCAATGCGTCGCTTACATCACTGACCAAGTTTTGACACAGGCTATTTAAATCTGCCATTTCTTTCTCCTCATAAACAGCAAGACAGTTCTTTGGTACTACAGTTCTTTGGTACTACAGGTTTTGTGTTACTCAAGTAATCTCTTTATACAGTGCATCAGCCGCCGTGCGGGTTGCCGACAACAACATACCCATATTGATGGACTTGTCCGCCAGAGTGGTCAGCACCAGCTTGCGCCCCACTCGTTTCAACGCCAGGAATCCATCCTGGTTCTGAATGATGACAAAATCACATCCTTTCTGGTTGGCTTCCAATGCAATCTTTTCGCCCAATGCCAGACAGGAACTGGTCATGGCCGCCAGTTTGGAATCCTCAAAATGATCCTGCGCCTGATTGGCAATGGCATGGCCATCAATGCTGGACAACACCACCGCATAGATGGATTCATTGTTTGCAATCAGTTGTTTCAGGTTGCGATCCACCACACTGCGTTTAATGGAGTTTTCTTCCTTTTCTGCCAACATTTACGCGTACTCCAACATAGCCATCAATGAATCCATTAACACCACCATATCTTCACGGCTGCGGGGATCTGTCTCGAGCACGGGGCAAAACATATCCCGCCGCTCCAGAAACGAGTAATAATCATCAATGCTCACCCGGTCAGACCCGTTGCAACGGGTGACGCCAATCACCACACCGGTGTCTTCAATCAATTGTTTAAAGTTGTCCATGTAGATCATCAGATCGTCCAGCGGATCAGGGCGACTGTTGTCCACCAGAATTATCAAGCCCAGGGCGCCTTCCGCGATGATTTCCCACATGTGACGAAACCGCTCCTGCCCCGGCGTGCCATAGATGCGCACCCGTGCCCCGTCTTCCAACACCACTTCGCCAAAATCAAATGCCACCGTGGTGGTGCTTTTGATTATGGAAAGTTCATCGGTGGTATCGGCATCCGTCCCCACCGGCGGCACGTCGCTCAGGGCACAGATCGCGGTGGTTTTGCCTACACCGGCGGTACCGGTAATTACAAACTTCAGTTCTGACACGATTAATGACTCCCGAACTTGGAACGCAGCATGGCAAACAGGCCGGCGTTGGCAGGCTTGGCTTCCGCAACCGGCTCAGGTGCCCGGGTTACCGCCTGCTGGACAATAAAATTCTGTTGCTGACAGGCCGACACAAAATCCCATACCAGATCGGGAGCAACGCCGGAACGCTCTGCCGCCTGGTCAACGGTGAGAGGCTCTTTCAGCAACAGGGCACACAAGCGGCTTGAACCGGGATACCTATTCAGGATGTTGGCACAGGGCCAGCGCCGCAGCCGGTAACCGGTTACGGTTTCCTGCGGTGGCGCGTCACCGGCTGCAGCGGATGCAGTTGGCGCCGGGGATTGCGCGCTGTCGTCGGCATGTAAGCTGTTCAGGCATTTCAGAATGTCCGCCGCGCGCAGGGGTTTGTGCAGGCAGGGCTGATGGGTACTCATGGAAGAATACTGACCGAAGCGAATCACTTTGCGGCCGTTGCTCTCCATGGTTGCCGCCAGATCCAGGCCTTGGTTGGAATCCACATCCACCACGGTGACATCACAGCTTTCGTCTTCCACCACTTCCCATACCGCATTGGTTTTGAACGAAAGCAATGAAAGCAGGCTACAAAAAACGGTTTGGTCGGTGTCCCGAAATCCATACAAAGAAATTGTTCGATTGCTGTCCATATCTATTCAAACGCTTCCCGAAGATACTACTACGACGTGTCACTAAGCTGCGTGATCACGCCCCAGAGTTGGCTGAATATGGAATCAGTTAAGATGACAACGCGGCCACTTTCCAGCTAAAAACATTTGTTGAAAATACATTCCCGGGAGGATTGGGTGCCGATTGCTGAGGCAAAAAAGTAATCGTTGGCGAAGGTGTTGATTGCAACCCCAAATGTTTACAGAGACTTAACCTGCAGCGTACAAATTTAGACTTTGCATTTTTATATTCATAAGCCGGTACTTTGCAGCGATGTCATAACAAATGATTATCGGGCAGCAAGCGGTTAATTGATTTACAGCAATGGCGCTGAAGCTGGGGGGCGATCAACGCCTGATCAGTTTTGTGACGCAGATCTCTTTTTGATCAGAACTCCATCACGCTGTTATGGGTGTTCCTGCGCGGCGGCAGCCGTTTCAAAACGCCCACTGAAATCGATCACGTTGATGGCGGCAATGGCTTCTTGATTATTTTTCAGTAGCTGTTGATGTTGTGGATGGGCGCTGTAGGCATCCAACGCCTGCACATTTCGCAGTTGCACATAAATGCCCACATCATACTGTGATAAATGCACCGCCCGGTCAGCACGGGCCTTGGCACCGGCCGCCACCGCGATCACACCGGGAATGGTTCGCAACAGATTCAGTGAATCCTCAATGATGCGCTGCCGTTGCGCCTTCGTGCTGGATTCGGTAAAGCGCACCAGCACAATGTGATGCAGCGGCACGTTCCGGGCGTTATGGTTGGTGTGGTTATCCGCGGCTGCAACCTGCACGAAAGAATACAGAGCCGTAACCATAACCAGCCACCAACAGGCCCTATCAACCAATCCCATTCGTTTCATGCTGCTACTCCGCTTGTTTAACTGATATCCCGTTTTTTGCGCTGCCACCAGGTCAACACCTGCACCCGAAACACATTGGTCATCACCGCCAGCATCCCCAGCAAGCCGATCACATTCAACACGCTGATGTCATAGATGCGCGGCCCGTGGGGTGTGATCAACAACAACGTATACACCAACAGAAAGCCCACATCATAAATGGCCTGCGTCTGACGGTAACTGGCATCCTCCAGGCGATAGGACAAGCGATCAATGAGGTAGGCATCCAACTTGGAATTGCCGCCGCTGTTGTGCAGTTGCGGTAACGCCGAGGGCGGCTCGTACATCTTGTCCACCAGTTTGATGGCGCGACTGCCCATGGAACGCACCAGCCGCACCGGATGATAGCGTTTTTTTAACAGATCACGGATCAGCGGCTCGGCGGTTTCCATCAGATTGAAATCCGGCTTGATGAGCCTGCCAAAACCTTCCAGTGTAATAAAGGCCTTGGCCGCCAAAGTAATGTCCGAAGGCAACATCAGATCGTAATTGCGCATCAGCGCCATGCAATCCAACAGGATCTGCGGAATGTCGATTTCATTCAGCGGCAGGCCGTAATACTGCTCGATCAGATCACCACAATCACGGGCCAGGGCCTCCACATCCACCTGATTACTGTTGCTCCATTCCACCAGCACCGAGGCGGCGGTATCGGTTTCCTGAAAGATGATGGCACGCACCAGACGAATCAGCTGTTCACGCCGTTGCCGGCTGAGTTTGCCCACCATGCCGAAGTCCAGCATGGCAATGCCGTTGCCCGGCAGAGCATAAAAATTACCGGGGTGAGGATCGGCGTGAAACAGGCCATCCTCCAACATGCACTTCCAGGCCACCTGGGAACCGCGTTGGGCCAGCAGCTCGCGATCCAATCCCGCCCGGTCCAGGGCCTCCGGATCCTTGGCCGATATCCCCTGCAGATATTCCTGCACATTGAGGGATTCACTGGTCCACTGCCAATACACCTTGGGGATCTTCAGCCATTTGAACTTGCGCAGATTGCGGGCAATGCGTTCGGAATTCTTGGCCTCGATGGTGAAATCCAGTTCGCGACGCAGGGAGCGTTCAAACTCCCGCACCATCTCTTCCGGGTGATAACGGCGCAGCTCTACCGATTGAATATTAATCAGACGCGCCAGGCTGTGCATCAAGCGCAGATCCGCCTCGATGGTACGCCTGACCCCGGGCTTACGTACCTTCAGCACCACCCGCTCGCCTTTCTTGGTCATGGCCTCGTGCACCTGGGCAATGGAGGCACTGGCCAGCGGGGTTTCATTCACATAACGGAACACCTTGGCCGGAGGTGCCCCCAACGCCTGGGCGATCAGCGGCTCCACTTCCTCGTAGGGCATCACCGGGGCATCGTCCTGCAGTTTTTCCAGCTCGTGAATCATCATAGGGCTGAACAGATCCACCCGCGTGGCCAGAATCTGGCCCAGCTTGATGAAGGTTGGGCCCATCTCCTCAATGGCACAACGAAAACGCGCCGGGGGCTTCATGTTCAGCATTTCATTGGAGATGGGTGAGCGTATCAGGCGACTGGCCTGCTCCACCGTGTTGGACAGGCCCATGCGCCGCATCATATCGCCGAAGCCGTATTTGATCAGAATGGAAACAATCTCGTTGAGACGTTTAACGTCCTTAACCGGGTTGGATAACATGCCCATGAAGTCAGTATTCCCTCTAGGTAATCAGTGCAGATCATAACCAGAGCACCGTCATCCCACCACTATTGCCAGCGATAGTGTGATCTTTTGCCCTGTTTTTATAGTTTTATAGAACCCATCATACACCCAGCAGTCAGGATTCATCACCCGCTGAGGTTTTTGGCAATGGGAACAGCCGCTCACAACCGCTTGCTCAACACCGTTACCGCCTTCCCCCTGGCGCGGCATTTTCAGCGGGAAGCCACCGGCCCCTGCGATTTCGCCCGTTTTATCATTCTCTCCCCGCCTCTGCGCGGCCTGGAAATGGTACTGAAACCCCACCGGGATCAACGCAACTGGACCCTGGGCTCCTCCAGCGGTGTGGACTTCTACATCCGCGACCCCAGCCTGCTGGACCGGCATTTGAGCGTGGAACGGCTGGACGACGTCTGGATGATCAGCACCAATCCCGATTGCGAAGGCTGTATCGTGAATGGTGAACCGGTGGAAACCGCCGTGGTGGAAGACGGCGACCGCCTGCTGGTGGGCCGCTTTGAGCTGGTGTTTCTGGAGGGCAATCCAAAAGCCTGAAAATCTGGCGGCGCACCCTGTGTCTTGGCGCAGGAATCCGGTATGGTTGTATCGATACGACCGGACCCCCCAACCTTTCAGGGAGCCCCATGCCTGACAGCCTGAACTGGAAACACCTCGTCATCGGCGCCGACATCCTCCTGTTCTTTATTCTGCAGCACACCCTGCCCATGGAACCGCAGGTGGTGACCGGTTTCAGCATGCTGGTGTGCATCGGCCTGCTGTGGCTCACTGAAGCCATCCATGTGAGCGTCACCGCGCTGCTGGTGCCGATTCTGGCGGTGATCCTGGGTGTGTTCGACACCACCACCGCCCTCAGCCATTTTTCCAACCCCATTATCTTTTTATTCCTGGGCGGCTTTGCCCTGGCGGCGGCCCTGCACGTACAAGGCTTGGACGTGGCCATTGCCAACAAGGTGCTGGTGCTGGCCCGGGGCCGGCTTGCGCTGGCGGCCATGATGATGTTTGCGGTGTCTGCCGGACTGTCCATGTGGATCAGCAACACCGCCACCACCGCCATGATGCTGCCCCTGGTGCTGGGCATGCTGAGCCAGTTGGACGAAGCACAGCATCGCCGCACTTATGTGTTCGTACTGCTGGGGGTGGCTTACTGTGCCAGCATCGGTGGTATCGGTACCTTGGTGGGCAGCCCGCCCAACGCCATCGCTGCGGCCCAGGTGAAACTGAATTTTATTGGCTGGATGCAACTGGCCATGCCCATTGCATTACTGCTTCTGCCCTTGGCCATGCTGGTACTGTATACAGTGGTGAAACCGGATCTGAAGCACCGCTTTACCGCCAAGCCCCACCCCCTGCAATGGACCTGGCCCCGCATCGCCACCCTGGGTATTTTCCTGTTTACCGCCCTGTGCTGGATCTTCAGCGGCCCCTTGAACAAACTGTTGGGCGGCATCGCCAAACTGGACAGCATCATCGCCCTCAACGCCATCATTCTGCTGGCCCTGTTCGGCGTGGTGAAATGGCGCGACATCGAACGCACCGCGGATTGGGGCGTGCTGCTGCTGTTTGGTGGCGGCCTGTGCCTGAGCGCCGTCTTGAAAGCCACCGGCACCAGCGTGTTTCTGGCCCACAGCATCGGCGGGTTTCTGGACCAGGCCGGCATTCTGCTGGCCTTGCTCAGCATCGTGACGTTTGTGGTGATCCTCACCGAATTTGCCAGCAACACCGCCAGCGCCGCCCTGCTGATTCCGGTATTTGCCGCCATCGCCGACAGCCTGGGCGTGCCCCCGGTGATGCTCGCCGCCATCATTGCCATTGCCGCCTCCTGCGCCTTTATGCTGCCGGTGGCCACGCCCCCCAACGCCATCGTGTTTGGCTCCGGGCACATCCTGCAAAGCGACATGATGAAAGCAGGCCTGTGGATCAACCTGACCTGCATTGGAGTGATTACGTTGTATGCCTGGGTGTTTTGGTAATTGGTTCCACTGCCTCATCAAACGTATTTAACAAAATTCTCCCGCTCGAACTTCACCCGCGGAAAGTACACGCCGTCTGTGTCGCGCTCACCGGCACCCACGACCATCACCACTTCGGCATCCCCGGGCAGCCGCAACAGCTTTTTCACCCGTTGCTCATCCATGCCTTCCATGGGGCAGGAATCGAACCCATAGGCGC
The DNA here is from genome assembly GCF_003671475.1 of Ketobacter sp. GenoA1. Taxonomy (NCBI): domain Bacteria; kingdom Pseudomonadati; phylum Pseudomonadota; class Gammaproteobacteria; order Pseudomonadales; family Ketobacteraceae; genus Ketobacter; species Ketobacter sp. GenoA1. The sequence goes on from NZ_RCHM01000007.1 coordinate 162,797, forward strand.
GAAACGCCAGCATCAGGTTCTCTGCCGCCAAGGCGGTGCTTTTGATGGCCCACACCCGCATATCGGACTTAGTGAAGGGCCCACGGGGCATGGGGCGGAACAGCCCCGCCAGATTGGTGAAGGCTTTCTTCACGTGGCCCACCGCATAAAACGGCCCCTGCCAATAGGTAAATGCCACACCCTTGCTGTAGAACTCTTTCCAGTGGCGGGGGATCTTCGGCTGCGGCCACTGCTCGATATTGAGCTTGGCGATCTTCTTCCAGTTGTTGGTGCGGGCCACCACCACAATCAGTTCCTGCGCCGTGGTGGCGGCATTCTGACTCATGCAGGCTTCCACCAGCTTGGCTTTCTTATCCGGCGATTGCACCACATGGAATTCCCATGGCTGCAGGTTGCAGGAACTGGGGGCAATCAACGCCAGATCGATGCAAGCATCCAACACTGCTTTGGGAATCGGCTTATCCGTGAATTTGCGCACCGAGCGCCGGCTTTCCACCACCTGGGAAAACGCCTCACCATGGTTTTGTTCCGGGGCCGGCTCGTAATAGCGCTTTTTCGCGTTGTAATCGTAGCCGTCGATGGTTTTGGAGCGGCGTAACGTGTCTTTCAGATCGTCTATAAAGCTGGTTTGGTCTTCAGTTTCCAGTGTTGCCATTATTGTTATCCCTCTGCAAAATCGTACGAAGTTTGCACACTATATCAAGTTATAAATTCAGGGGGTATACATTGGTTCCAACTCCGCCCGCAACCGGTCCAGCAATACCCCTCTCACCGAGGGATGAACCCTTGATTCCGGATAGCAGGTCACCAGGCGCACGTGGGATAGTTGCTCACTCTTTGGGAAACAATGATTCTCGATCTGTTGACCGGCTTGCACGGGCCGGGCGAGATTCCACTGACGGATCTTATCCTCCCCCAGCAGATCACCCTCCGAGAAAAAGTTGAGGCAACGATCAACGTTGCCCGGCACCCGCCGCAGGTCAAAGCCCCAGCGCCCGGGAAAGGCACGGCCCAGGCCGCCCGCGGCAATGGTAACGAGCAACGCCACCTGGGTGTTGCGCCGCCGGAGTTCGCGGGCCACCTTCATCGCCTGGAATCCGCCCTGACTGTAACCCACAATCACCACCTTGCGGCCGTTGGCCGCCGCCTCACACAAATCATCCGCTATGGCGGTGTGGGCGTGAAAGTAGCCATACATTGTGGTATCCCGGTGGCCGGACTCCCGCAACCAGCGAAGCAAATGCCTTTGCATGAGCACCCGCCCCATGAAACCGTGGATGGCCGCCACTCTGGGGCCAGTGAAGCCCGGGCTGATCTGCGCCCGATCAGGAAACTGGAAAACGGGATTTCGAGCCATGTGACACTGCCTGTTTCATGTACGGTGATAAGTGGTTCAGGAGGATAACAAAGGGAAATGATAATATCGTGGCCTATACATCAACACACTATTTGTGTCATAACGGGCTTTCACTGAACAGGGGACATCAACATGGGTTCAATGCAAGGCAAAGTGGCCATCGTCACCGGGGCCAATACCGGTATCGGCCGGGAGACCGCACTGGAACTGGCGCGCCAGGGGACGCAGGTGTTTTTGGCCTGCCGATCACAAGCCAAAACCCAGCCGGTGGTGGATGAAATCAACCGCCAGATTCACGATCAGGATCAGGGCAAAGCTGAGTTCCTGCCGCTGGACCTGGGCTCGTTCGATTCCGTGCGCCGGTGTGCTGAGCTGTTCCTGCAGAAAGGCCTGCCCCTGCATGTGCTGGTGAACAACGCAGGCCTGGCGGGCAACAAGGGCCTTACCGACTCCGGCTTTGAAATGACCTTTGGCGTGTGCCATATGGGGCATTTTCTGCTGACCAACCTGCTGCTGGATACTCTGAAGCAGTCCGCACCGGCGCGCATTGTGGTGGTGTCCAGCAAGATGCACAAAGGCCCCAAGCGCTTTAACTTTGATGCCGTGAAATCCCCCACCAAAAGCTGGAACGGCGTGCCCGAATACGGCCAGGCCAAGCTGGCCAATGTGCTGTTTGTGAAGGCCCTGGCCAAACGGCTGGAAGGCACCGGCGTGAACGTGTATGCACTGCACCCCGGCGTGGTGGCATCGGACGTGTGGCGCGCGCTGCCCTGGCCCCTGGATAAGTTGATCAAGCCGTTTATGCTGAGCACCGCAGAAGGTGCCAAAACCTCACTGTATTGCGCCATGTCGAATGCGGCGGCTGGGCAGAGCGGATTGTATTACGGCGAGTGTAAGGTGGCGGAGCCTTCGGCGCTGGCGCTGGATGAGGGGTTGGCGGAGGAGCTGTGGAGTAAGAGTGAGGGATGGGTGGAAGCGGCTTCCCGGTGAGGGAACTAGGTGCCCCAGTGATCAATTGGGGCTTCCCGGCGTGGAATTTGGCTTCCCGGTGATCAATCAGGCCTCCCCGGTGCTTGGATCTGATCTCCCGGTGATCAATTGGGGTTTCCCGGTGAAGAATTTGATTCCCTGTTGATCAATGACGGCTTCCTGCCGCAATTTCAGTCGCCTCTGTGGCTCGTTGCTACTCAGAATGCTCGATCTTGAAGCAACATTAGCCAACTTTTATACTGAACCAACTACATCTATCCATTCATGAGTACATTAGATGACTTATGAACAAGAAAATTGTCCATTCTGTCAGATTGCTGCCATCAACAATCACCATCGTGTTCTACAAAATAACGATCATGGCTTTGTGATCCGTGACGGGTTCCCGGTGACTGAGGGCCATTCACTCATCATCCCCAGGCGGCATGTTCTTTCGTTTTTCGAGCTAACGAAGGCAGAACGCAACGACCTGCTGGATCTGCTGGATGCCGCCAAGGCTGATCTGGACCGGGAGTACGGGCCCGCCGCCTACAATATCGGTATCAACGATGGCCCCGCTGCGGGGCAGACCATTCCCCATGTGCATATCCATCTGATTCCAAGGTTTAACGAAGCCGGGGTAGACCCCAGAGGGGGCGTACGCTGGATTGTGCCGGAAAAGGCCGATTACTGGAGCGGGTGCAAGTGAGTTTGCAGGAATATGAGCTGAAGCTCTCACGCCTGCGTATGAACACACGGGGTGGCGATGGCACCGAAAAAAGCCCACATAAAGTGGCACTGCTATTGGCGGTGATGGACTTGGTGGAGCAAAAACACATCCCCCACAACCAAATCTACTTTGATCAAATACTCAAAGACACATTCACCAAACATTTTGAACAATTGGCTAACCCCAAAGATCGTAACAATCCACACCTTCCCTTTTTTCATTTACGCAGCAGCGGCTTTTGGCACTTTAAATTAAAGCCGGGCAAACAGAATGCCTTTGACCAACTGAGCACGGCATCCGGCCCCGGTGTTATCGAACAGCATATTGCCTATGCATACCTGGATGATGCGTTGTTTGAGTATATTAGCCATCAAATAACCCGAGAGTATTTGAAATCAGCGCTGATGCAGAATCTTGCACCAGAAGCACGGCGAGAACTGTTGCAGGTAGGAAAGGATGCTTGGGATTGGCTGGAATGCGAAGCCATTGTGCAGGATTACTTCGCCATGCTGGAGCAAGAGCTAATTGGCAACCACTACTACAAAGCCGCACACCGTCGCGCTTTACAAACAAAACTGCGCAACCGCTCAGAAGGCTCCATTGAATTTAAGCACCAGAATATTAGCGCGATTCTCATTGAATTGGGGCAACCCTATATTTCAGGCTATAAACCGGCCTTAAACTATCAGCACATGCTGAAAGATGTTGTGCTGGCTCATATTGCGGCAGACTTGAACACATTGGATGCCTTTGCCGATGCTGCCTCCATAGCCGTTGAGTACAGGCACCATTCAGTGGATTGGAATAACGTACTGGATCGGGAGTTACCGGAACGTATCCCTCGCATCAAAGAAGCGCCCAGAGAATACCTTGCCCGCCAACCCAACTACGCAGAACGGGAGCGAAACAACCGCTCATTGGGGGAACAAGGTGAACGCTTTGTTCTGGATTTTGAGCACTTCCGCCTGCAACAGGCGGGGCGCCCGGATCTGGCAAAGGAGATACGCTGGGTGAGCAAAGACGAGGGTGATGGTGCAGGCTTTGATATACAATCCTTCAATGTGGAACGAGAAGAAGAACTGTATATCGAAGTGAAGACCACCAGCGGTGGGAAATATCATCCATTCTATATTTCGGATAACGAGCTTGCTTATTCACAAGAAAAAGAGGCTCAATATTGTCTGTATCGGGTTTATGATTTTAGGAAAAGTGCGCGTTTGTTTCAGCTGGAAGGTGCTGTGAATCGCCATGTGGACCTTCAGGCTAAGAGTTATATGGCTAGTTTTGGGGAGCGGTGACGGCGTGAAGATAAGGAGATGCATATACATGGGCGTCCGGAGGGATTTTTTAAGAGTAGCAAAAGAAAAATATTCGCATTGGCTTCCAGCTTTTTTCTATAAGATACTGCTCATTATGCCTATGGATTGAGTGCGAAGTCACGATTCAAGGTGCTATTTAGGCAGTGGAAGAAGCGCGAGCAACTCGGTAAGCCACGCTCTAACTTCCCATGATAGAATCACGCAAAAAAAGGGAGAGGCAAGGTATTTGTCTTCTACGTTTCATTTTGAGACATCGTTTGAATAAGCTGAAATCTTAGCTTAGACACATAGATTTCTGCACAAATAACCATTAGATAACAACATTAGAAAAGAGGTTTCCGAATGGATTTTATCGAAAGACTGTAAGCGCTCAAGCATAGACCCAGTTGACCAGTTTATCTCGGTCAATATTCCAAGGTAGCAGAGACTCGAAGTCTTCTACCGAGTTTGCTGAGGGCAATTTGGTAAACAACCAGCGTAAATACTGATATTCATTCAACCCATTGGCCTTGGCTGTTTCGATGATGCTATACAGGTTTGCACTCGATTTTGCCCCGGACTGGCTGGTTGAGAAGAGCCAGTTTTTGCGGCCAACCGCAAATGGGCGTATTTTGTTTTCGACTTCGTTATTGTCGATTTCCAATCGGCCATCGCTACAGTACACCGTTAGCCTAGACCAGATTTTTAACGTGTAGTGAATTGCTTCACCGAGCTTGCTGCTGGGATTAACATTTTGCTTGTCCAGCCAAGCTTTGAATTTAGTAAGTATCGGCAGGCTGTTTTCTTGTCGGGCTTTTAGTCGCGTTTCAGTATCTGCGTTTTTAATCGGTTTTTCCACAGCATAGAGCTTTTGGATGAAGGCGATGGCTTGCGTCAGCTTAGGGCTGGCTTTACCTTTACCCAGAGCTCTTTCAGCATCTTTGAATTTACGACGAGCGTGTGCCCAGCAGCCTACAGCTGCCACCGTATCGCTGTGTACAGCATCATAAGCATGCCACGCATCGGTTTGCAGATAGCCTCGGTAATCCGCGAGCAAGCGCGTAGCGACCTGTTGCCCTCGGCCAGGGTCATAATTGAACAGTATGGATCGTTGATCCGGTGGGCCACCGCGCATAACCCACATATAACTTTTATTTTGCGCTGTACGGCCCGGTTCTTTGAGCACTTGTACCGTGGTTTCATCCATTTGCAGTACCGGATATTCCAGTAGCTGTTCGTGCATTAAATTAATGACCGGTTGTAATAGTTCACCGGCTTTAACCACCTGATGACACAGGGTGTTGCGGGCATAATCGATTCCACTGCGTTTTAGAATATGACATTGGCGATACAGTGGTAATGCATCAGCGTATTTGCTGGTAACGATGTAGGCTAAAAATCCTGGGCTGGCCTGGCTTTTGGGGATAGGCTGCGGTGGCATCGGAGCGGTTTCTGGTGCACCATCACACTGTTTGCAGGCGTATTTAAACCGTATGTGTTTGAGCACCTGTACTTTAGCCGGAATGATATCGATCTGCTCACTGACTTCTTCGCCTATACGTTCTTTCTGGCAACCACAGGAGCACTGTTTTTCGGCATCGGGCAGATCATGTCGTATTTCAATACGGGGTAAGTGGGAAGGCAAGCTTCGTCTACCACCCCGTCGTTGATGTGCTTTTACTTCGGTGCTGTCGGATTCTACATCAGGCGACGCTTCAGCTTCGGATTCAGCCTCATCAAACATTCGATACTGAAGCGCTTCTTTTTCACTGCTCGGTGCAAATTGGCGAGCGAGCGCTAGTCGCCTTTGTTCTTCAAAGGCATCAATCAATTGTTGTTGGAAAGCAATTTTCTGATTCGCTTTCTTCAACAACGCTTTTAGCGATACCACATCATCGGGGTATTGATCGTCAGACATGTCTTCCATGGCCGTGATTATACGTTATCCCACACAATCGTAAAATAAAGTTTGGTGTGGTGGCATCCGCCAAATATCAAAGCCATCGAGCAACCAATTAAGCTCTTGTGTCCTTAGCTGCACAGTATCGTCTTCCAGGTGTCGCGGCCAGGCAAATTTATTTTTCTCAAGCCGCTTTTGCCATAAACAGAAGCCGTTGCGCTCCCAATAGAGAAATTTAAGCTTGGTGCGGTTTTTATTGATGAAGACAAACAGCGCTTCGGAATAGAGGTTTAATTTCATGTTTTCCTGCACGATCAATGACAGGCCATTAATGGCTTTGCGAAAATCAACGGGCTGTCGGTGCAGATAGACAGTCACCTCTTGTGTGGGCCTCATCATAGCGTTTTTAACTGACTCAGCACTCGCGACATTGCATCGGCACTGGCTGATAGATGACATTGAATACCATTTTCAAACCTTATGACCAAATGCACAGCCTGATGTGAATGAGTGGGTGCGTTCTGAACACGAACAAAAGAGGGTGAATCAGCGCGTTCTGGAAGTTGAGCTGATCGCTTGAATTTCCAGCGTGCGTTGTACAAATCTCTGGCTTTTAGTTCATTGGCTTTGGCGTACTCTGTTAAACTCATTTGGCTGGCATCTGCAGCCTCGAGGTGGCTCATCCAATATTGCTGTTTGGCAGTCAGGGGTTTTGGGTCAGGCATAACAATTGCTCCTTCATTTTCTGGAGCAATGAACCTACATAACTTCGCTGGCTACGAATAGTGGGTTGGTGGTTGAGCGCTTACGGTAGATCTTGAAGAATTAGACGAACACGTAGTCCCAGAAATAAAGAAACTCACCAAGTCTTCATTCGATGTCGAATCAATTGTAGATGCTGCAGGAGAACTTAAATATTTAAATCAGATAAAGAAACTGATAGGCCAACAATTTCGCGAGCCAGAAGAAGAGTTTATTAAATTCTTCGCATCTAGGGTTTACAACGGTGTGCTGACACCAAAGGTTAAAGCCCAGTTTTTAGAGATAACTGGCAAGGCTCTCAAGCAATTTCTAAATGACAGCATTAATGACAGGCTTAAATCTGCTATTGGTTCAGACGGGGGCTCCAACGCTAACCAAACAGTAGAAAATGTACCTGAAATGGAAAGCGCTCAGCTTGAAGACTCAGACAATAAAGTGGTTACTACCGAGGAAGAAATTGAAGGTTTCAATATAGTCCGGGCTATCCTGAGAAAAAACGTACCAGTGAAACGCATCGTAAATCGAGACACCCAGAGCTATTTCGGGATTCTATTGGATGACAACAATCGCAAACCCCTTTGCAGATTGCACTTCAATGCAAAGCAAAAGTATTTGGGGGTTTTTGACGAAGCCAAGAAGGAGACAAGGATTCCAATAGATGCTGTGGACGACATATACCAGCATGCCGAAGTTTTGATAAAAACTCTGTCCTATTACGACTCAGACTCCGAATAAAGCTCAGGAAGTAGAGCCCGCAAAACGCGGGCTTTAACGAGTGATGATCTCAGTATCTCCCCGTCATCCACTCCCCCCACCGGAAACAACACCCAATACCGCCCTTCCGAATTCATCTTACCCGCCTTCGCTGCCGCCTGATCCCATGCCTCCCAGAGCACCTCAGCGCCGCGCCGGGTCACGAATCGCGCCACCGTATCCACATAAAAGTGGCGCAGTTAGCAAAACCGCGCCATAATGGCGCCAAAGACTGATGAAACTGCGCCATATAACCATGTCATCTACCAGCAAATTGCTACACAGCATTGAATCCTCAGCCCAGGGCTTGTCACTTTCTGAGTTATTGAAGAAACATCCGGATATCCCCCGGCGTACGGCCCAGCGCCATATTGCCCAACTGCTGGAAAACAACCAGATCCTAGCCCAAGGTGAAGGTCGGGCGCGCCGTTATTTCATTGCCAAGGAGCCGGATTCCCATCGTTTCCCCAGTTTCATCCCACTCTCAGCCGACAGCCGCGACATCCTCAGCTACGTGGAAAAACCCATTGCAGCACGCCAGCCCGTGGGGTATCAATTGGATTTCCTGGATGCCTACCAACCGAACCAATCCTGGTACCTGTCCGATTCGTTGCGTCGTAATCTGCATAAAATGGGCAATACAACCGAATTGAACGCTCCTGCCGGCACCTACAGCCGCGCCATACTGAACCGACTTTTGATTGATCTCTCCTGGGCCTCAAGCCATTTGGAAGGGAACACCTACTCTCGACTCGATACCCGCGAACTGATCGAGCACGGTACAGTGGCCACGGGCAAGGCGAGCCTGGAAACCCAGATGATCCTGAACCACAAGGCGGCCATTGAGCTGCTGGTGGAGAACATTGAGCAAATTGGTTTCGACCGCTTCACCCTTATGAATCTGCACAGCACTCTGGCAGAAAACCTGCTGCCCAATCCGGCAGATGAAGGCCGCATACGCCAGCACGCGGTCGACATTGGGCAAAGTGTTTATCGCCCCCTGTCTACTCCACAACAGATTGATGAAGCCATGGATGCAGTGTTGGATAAGGTCAGTCGAATCAAAGATCCCTTCGAGCAATCCTTTTTTATCATGGTACACCTGCCCTATCTGCAACCCTTTGCCGACGTCAACAAGCGAACATCGCGGTTGGCGGCCAACATACCGTTGATCCGCGCCAACTTGTGTCCGATGACCTTTCTTGATGTGCCGGAAACCGCCTACAGTTGCGCGATGCTGGGCGTGTATGAGATGGGCCGAGTGGAGTTATTGCGGGATCTTTATGTTTGGGCTTATGAACGTTCAACCCGGGAATACCTTGCCATCAAACGGGATCTGGCAGAACCAGATCCACTTCGATTGGCTTGGCGCCAATTAATTAAGGACACGATCCAGGGCGTCATTCTTCACCCCGAGGTAGATCCGATTACTTATATAGAGCAAGCGGTTAAACGGCAGGTTCCAGCGCAACTTCAGGATAATGTCCAAGCTCTGATTGTGGAGGAGCTTCGACGCCTGCATGAGGGTGTACTGGCACGTTATGGCCTGAGGCCGTCTGAGTATACTGCGTGGAAAGCGCTGCACTAAAGCCAGCAGACCCTCTGTTAGCATCATCAACCGTTACTTACCCTTTCCGGCGTGTCCCCCATCAGCAAAGCCATGCCTCCCTCAGGATAACGTTCTCCATAAATCGACGCTGAAGCAATCACCTCGTCCAGTTTTGCCAGCAGTTCGCTCCCAAGTTCAATCTCGGCAGCGGCGGCATTCTCCCCCAGGCGATCCAGATTCCGCGTGCCCGGAATCGGCACAATATGAGGGCTTTGTGCCAGCATCCAGGCCAGAGCCAACTGGGCACTGCTGCAACCAAGCTCATTTGCCATGGCTTGAACGGTCTCAACCAGTTTGAGGTTGTGATGGAAGTTTTCTTCAGAAAAACGCGGGTTGGCGAGACGCCAGTCGCTCTGGTCGAGATCGCTGCGTTGGCGAATGGCACCGGTTAAAAAGCCTCGCCCCAGTGGACTGTATGCCACAAAGCCGATGCCCAGTTCCCAACAGGTGGGCAGCACTTCGGCTTCCACTTCGCGGGACCACAGGGAATATTCGCTCTGTAACGCGCTGATGGGATGGACGGCGTGAGCCCGTCGCAGAGTGCGTGCGCTTGCCTCGGACAATCCGAGGTAACGGACTTTTCCTGCGGTTACCAGTTCCGCCATCGCGCCGACGGTCTCTTCGATCGGCACCTGTGGATCAACCCGGTGCTGGTAGTAGAGGTCGATGCATTCCACACCCAGACGCTGAAGGCTGGCATCGCAGGCAGACTTTACATATTCCGGTGTACCGCATACGCCTAAAAAATCACCCTTGTCGTTGCGGCGATTACCAAACTTGGTGGCCAGTTGGACACGCTCCCTGCTGCCGGGGTTCTCTTTAAAGAATCGGCCCAACAGGGACTCATTGGTAAAAGGCCCATACATATCGGCGGTGTCCCACAGGGTTACCCCGCGCTCCAGCGCTCCGGCCAACACCTGTATATTGACGGCATCATCGCTGGCGCCGTAGAAATCCGACATGCCCATGCAGCCGAGCCCGATGGCTGAAACCTCCAGACCCTGTTTACCCAGCGTTCGCATTTTCATTCGATTATCTCCCTTGGTTGAGGTACAGGCACAGTATGGCGAGTGGGGGCCACTGTCGGCTATCCGGATGCTGTAGAGTTTTTGCCTGATCCTCCAGAAACGGGTCTAAACCCCTTCCCTTCCCCGGCGCAAGGCTTAGACTGGAGCAACGATGATCACTATGGCAATAGCACGATGTTTTCCACTGAATGCATTCACACCCTGAGAGAGCTGACCCCCAACCAGGGAGAAAACGATGCCCGCTACGAGGGCCTGATGTTGATCCGCGCCGACGCTCCCACTGAACGCAAAGCAATCATCTACCAGCCGGTTTTCTATATCGTTATACAGGGGCAGAAGCAAAGCTTCCTGGGTAATGAGGTGTTCCAGTACGATCCCGGGCGCTTTCTGGCGTTGACCGTGCCGTTGCCCATGGAAGGCATGGTGACGGTCGCCACTGCGGATGAACCCTACTTGGCCATAAAGCTTGCCGTTGATAGCGGCACCGTGCTGTCGCTGCTGCGGGAGTTGCCGGATCTGGAGCCGGCAAAGGAAACCAACCGGGGAACCAGCCGGGGCGTCTGTGTGTGCCCGGTGGCAGCTGAGATGGTGGCCGCAGTGGAACGGCTGGTTGCCAGCCTGACAGACAGTCACAAGCGCCGGGTGCTGACACCGATGATCATCCGCGAGATTCTGTTCTACGGTCTGCAAAGTCCAAAGGGCGAACAGTTGGCGGCCTTTGTCACCCGTGATCGTCACCATGCCCGTATCGCCGACGTACTGCGCCATATCCAGACCCACTTTTCCGAGCCACTGGATATCAACGCCCTGGCCGATATTGCCAGCATGAGTCAAAGCAGTCTGCACCAGCACTTCAAGGCCGTCACCAATGCCTCGCCACTGCAATACATTAAAGCCATCCGCCTGCATCGGGCGCAACACCTGTTAAGCGACAGCCAACTCAGCGTCAGCGAAGCAGCCTGGCAGGTTGGCTATCAAAGCCTTTCCCAATTCAGTCGCGAGTACAAGCGGCTTTTTGGCGACGTGCCGAGTCGTGTGGTGGGATCGGTGTTGAATTAGTAACGATTACGCAGGCCCAGGATAGTGGCTAGGTATTCGATCCTAGATTTGGATGATGACTGGTTGAAGCTGGAAGGCGACATTGAACCTCCTGTGTACTCTCCAGACGCTCTCTCGAAAGCGGACCATCGCCGTTGATCGACCTTTCTGGTTCGCGTATGGCTGCCAAAGGACTTTGTCGTTTTTGGGTCCCTATCCAACCCCGCCCGACGCCTAAACCTGCGCCTACGTTCACCAGCACCAAAGACAGACTCGTGCCTGCACTGGCACCTGCGCCTGAATTAACTCCCATAGGCAAGCCAACAGGCGGAGTGCACCATGGACGATTATCTGAGAGCAACACTGGGCTGGAAATAGCCCCATCCCTGGAATAAGGTCTACTTGAGTATGGCCTGCAAGGTCATTTCAAATGATCTGGTCGTATCCATCGTTACCAACTTCTCACGATCTTCTCCGATCGCAAACGGATAAACAATATTGTCTAACGTTAACGTCAGCTGGTTGCCCTCTATCACCCACGACACCTCCGGATAGGGCAGCTCTACCAATGCTCCAGGGTCAATCCAGTTGAATGCCACTACGCCATGTTCACGCAGCTGAAGATAGCCACCGTTGTGCCAGAGCTTGATCGTATCTTCGGGGATTGGGATATTTTGATTCTTCAGTTCTACGGACATCCGCCATTGACTTGATGTAAAGTCTTCCATGGGTTGTGTAGTTTTCAACCAGACAAAGAGGGTCAGCACCAGCATTGCAAGACCGCCGATGGCAATAGCAAGATAGTGGGACTTTCGCTCAGGAGTTGCTGCTTGTTGCGAGTTCACAGCCGGGCTCGGAGCAGGGTTCTCAACATAGATAAACAACGATTCGGGCGATACACCTAGTGCCGTTGCAATGCTTTCGGCTGTCGAACTCGCAATATCGCCCCATTCACCATTTTCAATGGCCTGTAACAGCCCGATGGGAAGTCCACACATTTTGGCGATTTCGGTAAGCTCAAGTGACTGGGTGGCTCGGGCCTGCTTCAACGCCTCGACATTGACAGCCACACGCTGCACCGTTGCCAAAGGGCGATTACCTGTTCGGGCCGAGATTCCCTCTTTACCATCGTAGCTCATCTCATCTTCAACCAACTCTTGCCAGGGCAAGAGCGCCTCGGAACCAATCGTCACCGTGTATTCACAGAATTGCTTGATCACTGCTCGCTGATGCTTGCCCCAGCGACCGGGTGCTTTGCCAGCATCCAACGCAACCGCCTTGTTGTACAAGCTTCGAGCACCACCGCTCAAAATGCTGGCACGCACGTTAAAGAGTCGGGCCGCACGTAACACCAGATCCGGGCGTACGGCATAGAACGTCGCACTATTGGATTTAACCATATATTCCATATAACAATCTGTTTTTATTAGCTTTTATTGGTATTTATTCGGCGTTATTCAATAAGGTCGAATAAATGTTAATAGAGGTTTGTCCCGCCACGCCGCTTCTTAAATCATGGGAACCTAACAGCCCGGCGTTTTAATGCGCATGGTTGCTAATCAATCAAACGATTCTCTGGAGGACTACCCATGAATGTACACCACACCGTTCGAGCCCTTTTCAACGCTCTGACGCTTCCCATTATTCTCTCTGCTTGCGGTGGTTCTGGTTCAGATACTACCCCAGCCCCTGGTGCTAATACATCCATACCGACCATTGCAACTGGTCGTTTCCTGGACAGTGCCGTTGAGGGACTAGGGTATGAGTCCGGGGACATCACAGGTATCACCGATTCCCAGGGCACTTTCCAATACAAGGAGATCAATAATGTTTCCCAACCGGTGACCTTTTCCTTCAACGGAGTTGAGCTGGGTACTGCTTTGGGCAGAGCCGTCATTACACCACTTGATCTGGTACCAAATGCCGATCTGGAAACGGTTGCCGTACAAAACATTGCGCGCTTTATCCAGATGTTTGACAATGATGGAGATTTAGGCAATGGGATTTCTCCTTCAATGGATCTGATGAGCGCTATGTTGACCCTTGTGTGGCAACCAGTGAATTTTTCCGATAATGACTTTGTGAATCAACCTGCGGTTACCCAAATCATTGCCGATGCCAGTAGTGTGGACTCTCGCGTTTATTCGCTCCCCAGCACTGAGCAAGCCACTGCTCACTTAAAGCAAACCCTGGCCTGTCAAAGTTCCGGTATATTCTCTGGTGACTTTTCTGGAGACGACGCAGGTAAGTTTGTATTGTGGATACAGGATCAGCGCATTGATGAGGCGTTGTTTGGTGATGATTCTCCACGTATCGGTGTTACCAGTGCCTATATTTACAGTACCACCGAAGATCGTTTAATCGGAGTCGCACCGCAAGAAGGACTGCAGTTCAATTCTGGTAATCGCTTTGTTGCCGGTCGTGCAAGCAATGGTGCGGAATTCTCAGGAAATATTGTCGACTTCAACAGAATAACAGAGGGTGCTTGGCAGAACGGCATTGAGGGCGGTGAAGGTGTCTTCTCAGGCAGCCGTGTCGCGGGGAATCTGGATGCTAAATATCGTCTCGGGGGCGCCATAGGAACGCTCATTCTAGCAGCTGCAACAGCTGATAATACAGGTGCCATCGCACTGGACGTGTTTGCCGATAATCGAGTGCAAGGTGTCGTTGTGACATCCAGAGGCAACCGATACAGTATTGCTGGCACCTTGAACGGCGATACCGTTTTAGCAACAAGTGAAGATGGATTAACTGCAAACATTATTTTTGATAGCACAGGCCAGCATGCCGATAACCTGGGTGTTGGTTTACATGGCCAGGCAGGTTTTTGGGGCACGTGGCAGGCAGGAGGCAACAACGGCGTTCTTATAGGAACGAGTTGTGAATTGAATCCTTGATTGGGACCACCACTCTAGTGGTCAACAGCTTGAGCCCCCGATTTTTTGGTATCGGAGTATTATTACTAATCAGGAGTTTTACTGTGAATCGTTTTTCGACATTGATGTTATTTGTGGTTTTGTCTTGTTTTTATCCCCAGCTCTCATTCTCCGATGTTCCAAAAATTGTTATACCCATGATTGATCTGGGACTTAACGATATCGTGCGCAGCGAATGGCCCACTGGCAAAGGGAGAGAAACGGTTCCCAGTATTAAGTTCACGATCTCTTCATTTTCGGATTCAGACTCCTGGCGGAATCTGGGCACCTTCTATTGTCGTGAAATTTGGCCATCGTCTTCAGTAAGCGATACTGAATATGCCCGCATAGCCAGAGATTTCGCCAGTGCGCGTATGCAATATGGCACGGTGTGGGCAGCGTTTTCAAATGTCAGGCCCATTGAAGTACCTAGTGACAGTTATGGACCCAATGGTTTGCGACGCAATGTTTGCCTGTACGACAACATCGAATTCACAAGAACACGATTAGGATTTGTTACCGAAAAAGATAAATCTTCTGATCAACGTAAGTCCGTGGGTGGTCGTGATGTTCTGGTACGGCGTGCAATCTACGTTTCGCCCGATAATAAGAAGCATCGTTCTCTGGAGTACACCATACTCCATCCTACTTCAGATCATGAAGGCGGCATTTGGCTCAGCCAAGAAGCCAAAAGTGAAGGAAAGGCACCTTGTAAGCTTATTGTGTTAACCCGAGATGTGTCTGACCAGGAGATTAACGACGCAATTTATTTTCGGGAAGGTTCTTACCAATTTACCAACATTCGCTACTCCAATGTTGATTATACCTGCCTGGCCGATGAAGTGGAGCGGGTTGTAGAGAATACCGACTATGAAACGCAAATCCGCAAATCCCCTCAGTTTATCGGTGATATTGAGGGTACCGTTCGCTTGGTAACTGCAGGCGGCGTGGCATTCGATCCAAGCTCAGTTTCTACCGATAAATTCACTAAAGCATGCCAGTCATCGGCTGCCGAACGGCGATGGGTATACGGTGACACCATTGAGACCGGCGCTCATATAAAAGCGGGTATGCGGGTTAAGCTCACAGCCGTAAGAGTTAGAGAAGGAGGTAATCTTTGCGATTTTCACAGTCTTATCGTGTTACCACCCAGTCAAGCCGATCTCGCTGCCGGACAAGCACTTGGGGACGTAAAAGGCCGTGCCATAACCTTCAGTGAATACGGTTACTACGTGCAGCAATCAGACCGATATGAATCCACTCAGTCTAGTATGAGAGTAGAACTCTCAAAATATGAAAAATTATGCGGTCTCAAAGTATTCCCTATCGATGGCACGCCATCGGCAAAAATCATTGCTGAGTGGCGACCCGTGGTGGCCAAAAATATTGTGCATATTAAAGGTCGATGCTATGCCGATAGTTTTCAATTTACAGAACTGGATCCATCTATCGATACGTACGCACTTCCGGACAGTATAAGAAACGTTGCCCCTGCTACCTCCGCAGTCCCGTCATCGAAAACCAATTCACGTGAAGAATCTAAAAGCACAAAAGATCGTCCTCTGAAACCAATGATGACTGAAGGTTTCATTTCACAATATTCCCCAACAAGTAACTCTAAAAATGTGTTGATTTTGAAGCCTTATATTCAGAAACCTGTGGATGCGAAAGGCAAAACAATGGCTTGCGATGATTTTCAGTATATGCCCGCAGATGGATCTACTGCAATGACCACTGAGCGACTGGAACACTATGCTTATTGGTTCGACCTGTCTAACCAGAAAACAGCTGTCCGGTTGCAGGGTGTTAAAATGGGATCTACAGGAAATCGTCGTTGTACATTTACTGAGGCCGTGGCTATTGATGAAAAGGGTGTAGTGATCCCACGACCAAAAACAGCATTTGATCGAGATGCAATAGACAAACTGAACATTATAAAATGGTATGACAGCTGCCTGCAAAGTTCACAGGCAACGAGCATGAAGCACATCGGAATGTTGGAATATTGTACTTGCAAAACAATAAAGAGTTCTGAGGATTCCGTTAAAACCGTTGGCAAGCCATTGGACAAGATTAAAAGCTCAGCCGATTTTTCAAAACTCTTCACCCTTTCTTCCTATTATTGTGAAAACCTGGACCATTACAAAAATGCAGTGTCGGATATTCCCAAAATGTCCGTGGTGGCTTCCAAATCCAAAGCAGATATTGCCACTAAACCATTCGCCCTCCCCGAATTCGCCCATATCAAAGTTGTCCCAGTGGATCCGAATTCTCCCATAGCACCCGAAGTAAAAGCCATGTGGGCCAAAGGCTTCTATATCCACCTCAAGACTGACGGAAACTTCGGTTTTAATACAGATGATCCAGGCCCTTATGCATACCTACCTGTCAATCGCTGGAAAAACCAAAACGGTGTGCTCACTTTAACGCTGGATCAGGTTGTTTACAGTTTTACTCTTCCAACGGTAGCGACAGCAGAGGAAACAACGCTGACAACCGTGGATAGCACTTGGAATGCATTTAGGATGACATACACAACGAAGAATAAAGGGGGTCGTTGATCTCATCCTGAAAGCCAGGTTTTGAACGAGAAAAATACTGCTGGATGTATTGATCGGCGAAACATCCAGCAGTGGGCGTGAATTAGGGCAGGAAAGCTGTTTCTCATACCCCTGATACGACCCCTTCAACGTCGTATGATTTAATAACATCTGCGCTCTCAATTTTTCGCCACTGGCATCGTATATTTTCGCGCGAATCCAATAGGATTCCGCGGACTTGCTTTCTGCCAGCGCCACCACTTCATGCCCGATCAGATAGTCCTACCCCTACAAACAACGGGCCATTTCGCAGAAATAATTATCAATAATTTTCGTTGCTGCCAATGACCAACGAGCCCTTTCGAAGTTTGCCGTAACCATGGATACGGTTGGCTCGATAGATCACATCTCTGGTACGCTACATCAGTGATGAGATTTTGCTTGGGCAACTTGGCGGTGCCATGTCTCCAAAAAGCCGGGAGTATTAGTATGATTTTGAGTACACGTGTATGGGTTTGAAAATGTTGGTGAGTGTCTGCTTTTCGCGATTGGATGGGGCAGAGAACTCAATTAGTCGAGGTCACCTTCTCGCCAATTGCTGACGCATGCACGAATGACCGCTTTTGGCCGCAACCAGACTACTTCGCAACCTACAAGTATCCCCCCACCAAAAACAACACCCAACACCATCCTTCCGAATTAATCTTACCCGTCTTCATCACCGCTCACCGGGCCCTGAGCGCTCCTCCCGTATCTTGCACAATCATCAAACACGGCCGAGAACAATCACAGACCAGGGCCTATTTCCTTTTGGGCTGGATATTTCGCTGGCCACTACAATTACCATTTTGGCTAATGTTGGTAATTACAGTGGCCAGCCTCAAGATCGCGAAAGTTCGAAACGGCACTCACGGCTACCATTTTGGCTTAACCGGTCAGTATGAGTACCATCCCGCCCATTTCGTTAGTTCTTTTGCTTACCCCAAACCAAATCCAACTCCCGTGCCGCCTTCACGTCATCCAGCCGTCTCACAGGTTGGGTATAGGGCGCGCCTTTCACCAGGTCCGGGGTTTCTTCCGCTTCTTTCTGGATCTTCGCCAGCGCGTCAACAAACCCGTCCAGCTCGTCGGGGGATTCGGTTTCCGTGGGTTCGATCAGCCAGCATTCCGGCACCAACAGTGGGAAGTAGGTGGTGGGGGCGTGATAACCGTAATCCAACATGCGCTTGGCAAAATCCATGGCGGTAACGTGCAGTTCTTTTGCCTGTTTGCTCAGGGTGATGATGAATTCGTGGGTGGCGCGTCGATTGGGGTAAGCCAATTGGAACCCGGCCTGCTCGGCTTTTTTCATCATGTAGTTGGCGTTCAGGGTGCTGAACTCCCCCACACGGTGCAGGCCTTCTTTACCCAGCACGCTGGCGTAGAAGAAGGCGCGCAGCAATACACCGGCGTTACCCATGTAGGTAGAGAGCCGCCCGATAGTGCCGGGGATGTCTTTTTCGGTAAGCCAACGATAGTGATCCGCGCCGTCTACGGTGTCTTTGCCAACGATGGGTGTCGGCAGGTAAGGCAGCAGGCGTTCACCCACGCCCACCGGGCCGGCACCGGGGCCGCCACCGCCGTGGGGGGTGGCAAAGGTTTTGTGCAGGTTCATGTGCAGCACGTCAAAGCCCATGTCGCCGGGGCGCACTTTGCCGAGAATGGCGTTTAAGTTGGCGCCATCGTAATACAGCAGGCCACCGGCCTCGTGCACCACCTGGGCGATCTCTTTTATTTTGCGTTCGAACACGCCGCAGGTGCTGGGGTTGGTCATCATCAGGCCGGCGGTGTGGGGGCCAACGGCGGCTTTCAATGCTTCCACATCCACGTCGCCGTCTTTGTCCACGGGAATTTCCCGCACCTTGTAGCCGCACATGACAGCGGTGGCGGGGTTGGTGCCGTGGGCTGCTTCGGGTATCAGTATCTCGGCGCGTTCGTGATCGTTACGGGCTTCGTGGTAGGCGCGAATCATGGCCACCCCGGCGAATTCGCCCTGGGCCCCCGCCATGGGGGTTAACGACACCCCTTTCATGCCGGTAACGTCTTTCAATACTTCCTGCAGATCGTACAGGCAGGCCAGGTAACCCTGGCTGTGTTGTTCCGGCGCCAGTGGATGGCGGCTTAAAAAGCCGGGCAGCATGGCGGCACGGTGGGCACCCCGTGGATTGTATTTCATGGTGCAGCTGCCCAGGGGGTAGAACTGGGTATCGATGCTGAAATTTTTGCGCGAAAGATTGGTGTAGTGACGCACCACCTGCATCTCACCCACCTCCGGCATGAGCGGTTTTTCCTTACGCAACAAAGCCGCGGGAATGTCGCCGTTAAGCGCGACTTTTTTGGGTGCCTGCGAGGTGGCGCGACGGCCACTTTGGCTTATTTCGAATATCAACATCACAGCACCTCCTGCAGCGCAGCGGCATAACGTTCAAGGTCCGATTCAATTTTGGTTTCGGTGGCGCACAACAAAATGCAGTTTTCCAGTTCCGCGTACCAGGCGCTTAAGTCCACGCCCCCCTGGATGCCTTTGTCCGCCAGTTTTTTCAGTACGTCGGCAGCATTACCGGGGATGCGGATCACCACTTCATGGAAGGTGGGGGCGGAGAACACTTTCTCCACACCGTCGATGGCGGTGAGTTTTTGCAGCAGGCTTTGGGTGTTGTTGTGACTGGCCACGGCCACTTGTTGCAGGCCGTCGGCACCCAGCAAGCTCATGTACACGGTGGCGGCGGTCATGGCCAGGCCCTGGTTGGTGCAGATGTTGGAAGTGGCCTTGGAACGGCGAATGTGTTGCTCGCGGGCCTGCAGGGTTAAGGCAAAACCGGGGCGGCCTTCCATGTCCACCGTGCGGCCGATGATGCGGCCGGGCATTTGCCGCACGTGTTGTTGCTTACAGGTAATGAATCCAAAGTAAGGCCCGCCGGACGACAGCGGCACCCCCAAGGGCTGGCCTTCACCCACGGCGATGTCGGCGCCTTTCTCGCCCCATTCACCGGGCGGTTTCAACAGCGCCAGCGAGGTGGGGTTCACCGAGGCAATCACCAGCATGCCGTTGGCGTGGGCCCAGTCGGTCAATGCGTCCACATCTTCCAGTGAGCCGAAAAAGTTGGGTTGCTGGATAATTAACGCGGCAAAATCCTGGCCTTCAAAATGCTTGAGTGCGGCTACCGGGGTGGTGCCTTCCACGCTGCAGTAGGCCACGTCCACCAGCTCCAGGCCCTGGTTTTCCACAATGTTGGTGGTGGCCTGGCGATACAGCGGATTCACACTGGTGAGCACCAGCGCTTTTTTGGATTTGGATTTGCGATTGGCCCGCACCGCCATCAACACCGCTTCCGACAAACCGGAACCGCCGTCGTAGAGGGAGGCATTGGACACGTCCATGCCGCACAGGTGCGCGATCATGGATTGGTATTCGTAAATCACCTGCAGGGTACCCTGGCTGGCTTCCGCCTGATAGGGGGTGTACGCAGTGAGGAACTCCCCCCGGCTGGCAATCTCCCACACTGCGGCCGGAATGTGATGCTCGTAGGCACCGGCACCGATAAAGCACAGGTTGCCCCCGTCCTGCGCGGCGCGATCGTTCATGATGCGCATGGTTTCCATCTCGGTTTTACCGGGGGGAACCTGTTGCAGGGGTTGGGCGATGATGTCTTGGGGAATCTCATCAAACAAATCATCGATGCTGTTGACACCGATGGTATCCAGCATGCGTTTTACGTCATCGTCGGTATGGGGAATATAGGGCATCTTGGGTTACCGTTATGCGGGAGATAAAAAGACGAAAGCCCGACTGCAGGAATCGGGCTGTGTTGCAACCGGGTGTCAGGGCGATGACTTACTCGTCTTCGATCTGCGCCTGATATTCGTCGGCGGTGAGGGTGTTCTCCAGTTCGGCTTCATCCGCCACCTGAATTTTAAACATCCAGCCCGCGCCATAGGGATCGGAGTTGACGGTTTCCGGTGCATCTTCCAGGGCATCGTTGATTTCAATCACCTCACCGGACACCGGCGTGTAAATGTCGGATGCGGCTTTTACGGATTCAACCACGCCGGCTTCATCACCCGCGGCCAGTGTGGTACCCACTTCAGGGGTTTCTACGTACACCAGATCACCCATGGCTTCCTGGGCGTGGGCGGTGATGCCCACAGTGGCAACGCCATCTTCCACACGCACCCATTCGTGAGATGACAGGTAACGCAATTCGGTAGGTATTTCGCTCATGATGCTTCCTCAGAACTGATATAAGGTTATGGAATCGAAAAATTAAAAAACCTGTTTGCCGTTGCGGACGAAAGGTGGCTTCACCACTTTCACCTCGTGCAACTTGCCCCGGATTTCAACCTGGGCGGTATCCGCAGTCGCCAAGGGCACCCTCGCCAGGGCAATAGAATATCCCAAGGTGGGGGAAAATGTCCCACTGGTGATCTCGCCTTCCCCCACGTTTAATACGCTCACTTTCTGGTGGCCACGCAACACGCCCCGGGTTTCCAGCACCAGGCCCACCTGTTTGAAGGCAACCCCGTCGGCCTTCTGTTGTTCCAAAGCGTTGCGGCCGATGAATTCCCGGTCTTCCGGGCTCCAGGCGATGGTCCAGCCCATGCCGGCGCACAACGGCGACACGGTTTCATCCATGTCCGAGCCGTACAGGTTCATGCCGGCTTCCAGACGCAGGGTGTCGCGGGCACCCAAACCACAGGGGGCCACACCGCCCTCCAACAGCTGCTGCCAGAACCCGGCAACCTGCGCTTCGGGCACCATGATCTCCAGGCCGTCTTCACCGGTATAACCGGTGCGGGCGATAAACCAGTCGTCGGCGGGCAACCCCTGAAACACACTCAGTGACCGGATCACATCGGCCTTGGGTTCGCCCACCACGGCACAGGTCTTGGCAATGGCATTGGGCCCCTGCACGGCGATCATGGCAAAGTCGGGGCGCTCGGTGATGGTGACGTCAAAGCCGGCGCTCTGGGTATCCATCCAGGCCAGGTCTTTCTCGCGGGTGGCGCAGTTCACCACCAACCGGTACCAGCCTTCCATGTTGTAAACAATCAGATCATCTATAACGCCGCCATCCACATTGAGCATGCCGCTGTAGAGCGCTTTGCCCGGTGTTTTGAGCTTGGCCACGTTGTTGGCCAGCAGGCGCTGCAGATACGCCTGGCTGGCGGGTCCGGTCACATCCACCACGGTCATGTGGGATACATCAAACATACCGGCATCACCGCGCACGGTGTTGTGCTCTTCAATCTGGGAGCCATAGTTGATGGGCATGTCCCAGCCACCGAAATCCACCATCTTGGCACCGGCTTGCAGGTGGCTGTCATACAGGGCTGTGCGATTGGCCATGGTCTCACTCCATTTTTGGCACGATTGTACCAAAACAATCGCTGCGGGTAGAGAATTTTAAGGGGGGCAATTGTACTCAGGTCCGGGGCACGTGACCAGTGGGGAGCAATTCTGTTACGTTAAGCCCAGGCGACGGTTCGCAGGTCGCTTCACCCACTTGAAAGGAGGCACATCATGACCCCTCTCAAAATACTGATTGTTCTCACCTCCCACGCCCAACTGGGCAACACTGATCACACCACCGGATTCTGGCTGGAGGAATTCACCACACCCTATTATGCCTTTCTGGATGGCGGTGCCGAGATTACCCTGGCGTCCCCCAAGGGCGGCCAACCCCCGATTGATCCCCGCAGCCAGGAGGAGCCCGCCCAAACCGACAGCACCCGCCGCTACCAGGACGATCCCGACCTGCAGGCCCGGCTGGGTAATACCCACAAACTGGCGGAGCTCAACAGCGCGGATTTTGATGCGGTTTTCTTTCCCGGTGGCCACGGCCCGTTGTGGGATCTGGCAGAAGACCCACACAGCATCGCCCTGATCGAAGCGTTCCACCGCAGCGGCAAGCCGGTGGCGGCGGTGTGCCATGGCCCTGCTGTCTTCAAACACCCCAAGGGCGCCGATGGCGATGCACTGGTGAAGGGCAAAAATGTCACCGGGTTTTCCAACTCAGAGGAAGCGGCAGTGGAGCTGACCGGGATAGTGCCGTTTTTGGTGGAAGACATGCTGCAACAACAGGGTGCCCATTACCAGAAGGGGGAAGACTGGCAAAGCCACGTTGTAGTGGACGGGTTGCTGGTTACCGGGCAGAACCCGGCCTCGTCGGCGGCCACCGCCCGCGCCCTGCTGGATCTGCTGAACCAATCCTGACGGCCGGGGCCTAGTGAGCTGAGCGCCGCACCAGAATGATCACCGGCACCAGGCCCACCAGCACAATGGACAATCCCGGCAGGGCGGCCTGCTGCCATAAGCCTTCGGAGGTCATCTCATAGATGCGCACCGCCAGGGTATCCCAACCGAACGGGCGCATCAGCAGGGTGGCGGGCATTTCTTTCATCACATCCACAAACACCAGCAGGGCTGCCGTCAGCAGCCCCGGTGTCAGCATGGGCAGGTAGATACGCCGCACGATCTCCGCCGGGCGTGCACCCAGGATGGCGGCCGCCTCCGGAATGGAGGGGCGAATGCGATCCAGGCTGGTTTCCACCGGGCCGAAGGCGGCCGCCAGAAAGCGGGTGGTGTAAGCCAGCAACAGGGCCAGTACGCCCCCCACAAAAACCGGCTGCACGGCCAGGCCCAGGGCAGTTTGCAGCTGCGCCGCCCAGCCATCCAGCCAGTTGAAACTGAGCATGATGCCCACCGCCAGCACAGACCCCGGCAGGGCGTACCCCACGGTGGCCAGGCGCACAATGCCGCCGGACAGGGCCCCTTTGTAGCTGCGCCGGTACAGGGCCAGCAGAAATGCGGCGGCCACGGTGATCAGCGCGGCGATGGCCGCCAGATAGAGCGTGTGCCCCACCAATCCCAGATAACGGGCATCCAGATCCTGCCAGGCGCCCTGCAGTATCCACACCAGCAACTGCCCCACCGGCACCAGAAAGGCCAGCACAAATACCAGCCCGCACCAGGCGCTCACCAACCAGGCTTTGTACCCCTGCAGCGGCATGCGGCTAGCCTTGGCGCGACGGCGGGCACTCTGATAGTAACGGGCCGAGCCCCGGCCACGGCGCTCCAGGTACAGCCCGGTGAGCACAATCAAGAGCAACATGGACGCCAATTGCGCCGCAGTCTGCAAATTAAAAAAGCCATACCAGGCCTTGTAGATGGCGGTGGTGAAGGTGTCGTAATTGAATACCGCCACGGCCCCGAAGTCCGCCAGGGTTTCCATCAGCGCCAGGGCGAGGCCGGCAATGATCGCCGGCCGGGCCATGGGCAGGGCCACCCGCAAAAACCCCTGCAGCGGGCCCAGCCCCAACACCCGGGCCGCTTCCAGCGGCTCCCGGCCCTGTGCCAGAAAGGCATTGCGTGACAGCATATACACATAGGGATAGAGCACCAGGGACATCACCATCACCACGGCCCCGGTGCCCCGGAAGCTGAAAGCGATGGAGGGCCCGATCCAGCCCCGCAGCAGAGTCTGCACCGGGCCGGCATAATCCAGCAGCCCCACCAGCACAAACGCCATCACATAGGCCGGTACCGCCAACGGCAGCATCAGGGCCACATCAAACCATTTGCGCCCGGGGAACTCGCAGGTGGCAATAAACCAGGCCAGGGGCACCCCCAACAGCAGCACCGATACACCCACCCCCAGCACCAGCACCAGGGTGTTGCCCAGCAGGCGCCCCAGTTGTGTCTGGGCCAGGTGCAGCCAGATCTCGGCGTTCACCTCTCCCCAACTGAGCGCAATCACCAACAGCGGCATGCCCACCATGAACGCCAGCGCCAACGCGCAGGCGCGCAACAGCCCCACCCGCCGCAGCAGGTTGGGTAAATAGGGATGCGGACGCGCGGCGGCCAGGGTCAAGGCAGGATCAACTTACCGGTAACCGGCCCGATCCATCAGCTTGATGGCTTCCACCTGACGGCGCCCCGCCACTTCCACGTTGAGGTCGTCGGCTTTGAAGGTGCCCCAGGACTGCACCAGTTCATCGACGGCCACGTCAGGGTTCACCGGATACTCCATATTCAGGCCACCGAACATGGCCTGGGCTTCCCCCTGCGCCAGCCACTCCAGCAACTGCCGGGCCGCTTGCGGGTGCTTGGCGTGCCGGGTGATACCGGCACCGGAAATATTGACGTGTACACCGGAGCTCTGCTGATTGGGCCAGAACAGGGCCAGGGGGATATCCGGGTTCTCTTTCTGCAAGCGGCCGAAATAGTAGGTGTTGACGATGCCCACATCACACTGCCCGGCGGCGATGGCCTCCATCAGGGAGGTATCGTTGGGGAACACATCCGTGGCCAGGTTATCCACCCAGCCTTTGACGATGTCTCCGGTACGCTGCTCACCGTGGCGCTCGATCAACGTTGCCACCAGGGACTGGTTGTAGACCTTCTTCGAGGTACGCAGACACAAGCGGCCATCCCACTCCTCGGTGGACAGGTTTTCATAGGTGGACAGCTGCTCCGGCTGCACCCGCTCAGTGGAGTAGACAATGGTGCGCGCCCGCACCGATAAGCCAAACCAGCGGTTCTCCGGATCCTGATACTGATCGGGGATGTTCGCTTCCAGCACCTCGGACTGCACCGGCTGGAATAACCCCATGTTGGCCGCCTGCCACAGGTTACCGGCATCCACGGTAATGAACATGTCAGCGGGGGTACGCTCGGCTTCCGCCTCCAGGCGCGCCATCAGCGGGCCCTCGCCATCGGTGATGTAGGTCACCTTGATGCCGGTTTCATCTTTGAAACGATCAAACAGCGGCTTCACCAAATGCTCTTTGCGTGAGGAATACACCACCACTTCCGCTGCCTTGTCGGTGGCCTTCTCAGTGGCGGCCTCTTGCCGGGCGGGCTCCTGCTGTTCGCTGCAGCCTGTGATCCAACCGGCAGCAATCACTGCCAGGGAGGACAGCATCATGCGGGTTCCTCGCTTCACCATAACAACACCTCTGAATTCATTGAGTTAGTTCGCTGTATCCGGAAACCCGGCGGGGCCCGGGCAGCAAATGATAATTTGTGTCATTTGTAAATGAAACAGCTTAACAGGTATTTTTCTGAGAAAGTCCCATTTCACTGACGGAAATCAACAGCCCCGTGAACAATGGCTGCGGGGGATGATGCCGGCTCAACTGGGCAGGAAGAGGTTGAAACAGATCTGATTCATCCCCTCATCCACGCTCACCCCGATACGGCCGCCATGCCGTGTCACATGCTCATAGGCCAGCGCCATGGCCAGACCGGACAGGCCCACATCGCGCTGCAGTTGGCTGTGCAGATGGTTATAACGGTCGAACAGGCGATCCCGGTCGTGGGCTGCGAGCGTGCCCGGGTACAGCACCTGCAGCAACGCGCCCTGGGGCAACTCACCCAGCGTGACCCGCACCCACGCCCCCTGGGTGGACGCCAACGCATGGCGCAGCAGGCTGTTCACCGCCTGCAGCAGGTGATCCCCGTTGCCGGACTGGGTAACACTTTCCGGGGCATCCATCTCGATCCGCAACTGGTAACGGGCCGCCACCGGTTCCAGCGCCATCACCACCCTGCGCAGCAAATCCCGCAAATCCAGAGCGTGCAGCTCATCGTTGTGGGCTTCACCCTTGTCCAGTTGCGCCAGCGCCAACAGATCATTCACCAACAGCAGCATGCCGTCGGACTGTTTGATCACCTGCTGCAGGGCTTCCCGGCTGCGCTCATCAAGGCCACCACCGGCACGCTTATCCAATTGCCGTGAGAAGCCAACGATGGCGTTCAGCGGCGTTTTCATTTCATGGCTCATATTGGCCAGAAACCGGGTTTTGGATTCCAGCGCCCGGGTCAGATCCCGTTCTGCCTGTTCAGCGCGCTTAACCTGCTGCCGCAGATCTTTATTGTGTTCCGCCAACTGTCGCTCGGACTGACCGATCTGGGACAGAAAATTACTCACCAGAATGAGTACGGCACAGGTAATACCCAGGGCCTGCAGTAATTGTTGCGAGGCAAGGTGTTCCGGCGGGGTCAGATCAGGAAAGCGAAAGCCATGTTGTTCGGCCCAATAACAGGCATAAATAGACACCAGTACCAAGGCACCCCAGCCCAGGCCGCTGCCCAATCCACGCAGCAGCCCCGCCAGCAAGGGGACCAGCATCCACCAGCCCAGGGTGGAGGTGCCAATGCCGCCGCTGGTCATAATGGCGCCGGCACCGGCTACGAACACCGCCAGCGTGACCAGTTGCGTAGCCATGCCAAAATGACGAAAGATCCACATCACCAGCAGCCCCAAAGCGGCCAGCACAATGGCGGATGTCACCGACAGCATGCGCAAACTGATGTGCCACTCATAGGCCCGCAACAGAAAGGGAATGCCCACCAGAATCAATAAATAGGCGGTGGCCGCGGCCGTTCGCACCCGGCGCAAGAGGACAGGATCCGTGTAGGCGGCATCCCAACCACAATTCAACACCCGATTCAGCATCCGTTCCAATTCGATCCCTCGATGAC
Source organism: Ketobacter sp. GenoA1 (assembly GCF_003671475.1). Classification (NCBI taxonomy): domain Bacteria; kingdom Pseudomonadati; phylum Pseudomonadota; class Gammaproteobacteria; order Pseudomonadales; family Ketobacteraceae; genus Ketobacter; species Ketobacter sp. GenoA1. The sequence goes on from NZ_RCHM01000007.1 coordinate 190,221, forward strand.
GATCTTCCCTGTGATTATAAACCCGCCCCGCAACTCTGCTTGCTAATCGACTGTTTTCTAACGCAAGGGCAGCATCAGATCGTACAGAGTGCCAGCAACCGCATCACTCTGCACCTGCAAGGTACCGCCATGCAATTCGGCAAACTCCCGCGCCAGCACCATGGCCAGTCCGGATACGATAATTGGCCTCCCGGACACACTGTGCAGATGGTGAAAGCGATCAAAGATGCGTTGCAGATGCTCCATCTCGAACACCAGCTTTTTACAGCGCACCTGCAACTGCCAGCGATTCTGCCCGGTCACCTCGGCACTCACCACTGCACTTACCACCACCGCATCCTGCGGGCAGTACTGCAACGCGTGCCCCACCACAGTTTCGATGCTGCGCCTGAGCTGGGACACATCCCCCTGGGTAAACGCTTCCGGCAAGGGCTCCACCAGCAACTGCAAGTGATGGCGGTGGGCATGCAGCCGCAGGCGCGGCACCAGCACGTTGACCATCTCCCGCAGATCGATCAGGCCGCGACTGAATTCCAGCTTGCCCGCATCCAGATGCGACAGATCCAGCATGTCGGTCACCAGCTTCAGCATCTGCTCGCCACTATCGGCCACCATCTGCAGGGCATCGTACTGGCGGGGCCCGATTTGGCCCTGCAATTGATTCATCACCCGGTGGTTAAAGCCGAGAATGGAATTCAGCGGGGTGCGCAGTTCGTGGGTCATGTTAGCCAGAAACCGGCTCTTGGCGGCATTGGCGTCCAGCGCTTCGGCTTCGGCCCGTTCCGCCCTCAGCACCTGTTGCTGCAAATCCTTGTTCTTCTGTTCCAGGCTGCGCTCGGAGCTTTCAATCTGGGTCAGGTACGCCACCATCACCGCCACCAGTGCCACAAACTCCCCCACCATCATCATCACCCGCTGAATCCCGCGGGCCGGGGGTGGTGTCAGGTTGGGAAACGCAAAGCCCCGGCTTTCGAAATAAAACAAACACAACCCGGTGGCGAGGGAAACCAGGGCCCAGAACACGCCGGCGCGCACCCCCAGCAACAGCCCGCCGATCAGCGCCACAATCAACCACCAGGCCACGGCACCGGATTCCATGCCCCCCACCGTCACATATTGATTCACTCCCCCCAGGTACACCCCCGCCGCCAGGCAATGCACACTGGGGGTAAACCAGCCCCGGCGCAACATGGCCAACGCCAGTAATGCCAGGCAGACGGCGCTGCCCAATAGCAGGATGCGCAGGGAAATTCCCCATTGAATGGAACGGGCCAGAAACGGCAAACCCACCAGGATCAGCACCAGGCTGGCGCCGGCCAGGGAGCGCACCCGTCGGAGTTGGCGGGGGTGGGTGGTTTGAGCATCCCACCCCCAATTGAGAAATGAGCTAGTAAACACGGCAACACCCTGCGTTAACCACCCAGGGTGTTTTCATTCAGGCAGCCACACCATCTTCGGTTTTTTCGCGGGTGGATTCCGGCTCTTCCAGCAGTTCCGGCTGCACCGGATCGGGGCCATAATCCTCGATCACCGGATGGGCCGGGCGCTTGCTGTCATCCAGCGGTACTTCCACCACTTTGCCGCGCAGCTCGATATCCTTGGAGTTCACTTCGATGAGTTGGTTAAGGGCCTGATCATAGTGAGGCTGATGAAACAACCCACCGGCATCCTTACCGGACACCCACTCCCCCTTGCGCGTCAAATACTGACCGGACTGGTTTCGTATCACATACGCTGTTGCCATGCACATACTCCCGAATAGCGTTCATGAAAAGCAAACTGCAAGTGCCTAAACAATAGCCTGCTCAGGCCACCTGCAACAAGGGTACAAGAAACCCTAAAAATCCGCCACCAACCCCGGTTGGGCCAACGCCGGCAGATCCCCTTCCATGCCCATGGCGCGGGTCATAATCTGGTTTTTAATCAGCGTATGGCGGTTGAACAATGACATGCCCAGATTGCGCGCCACCCTTAACGGCGGGATATCCGCACCGAACAAGCGCTTGAATCCTTCCATGGCGGACATCAGCAGCAGGTTATGGGGTTTGCGGCGGCGCTGGAAGCGGCGCAGTACACTGGGGTCATCCAGGGGTAACTGGCAGCCAAGGGCGCGCTGGATTTCTTCGGCCAACACGGCGGCATCCAGCAACCCCAGATTGATGCCCTGCCCGGCCAACGGGTGAATGGTGTGGGCGGCATCACCGATGAGAGCAACCCCGGGCTGGATGTAGTCCACCGCGTGGTTCTGCAGCAGGGGAAACGCGTAACGCGGGTCCGCCTGCACCACGTTGCCCAAGCGCTGCTCGAACGCCTGCCCCAAGCGCTGACAAAATTCAGCATCCGGCAGCGCCATGATGGCGGCAAGCTGCTCATCTTCCAGGGTCCAAACGATGGAGGACAGGCAGGAGCGGCGTTCGTTGCTGTGTTCCCGCAGGGGCAGAAAGGCCAGCGGGCCACTGTCCAGAAACACCTGGCGGGCCACATCGCCATGGGGCTGCTGGGTGCGTACCGTGGTAACAATGGCACTCTGGCCATAGGACCAGGTGCGGCAGCGAAACCCCAATTGATCCCGTACCCGGGAACGGGCGCCATCGGCTCCGATCAGCAGGGTGGGTGTCAGCTCAGTGCCATCGGACAACACCACCCGCCAACGGGCAGGTGCCGTATCTGGGGATCCGCCGCTGGCATCCTGCCGGGGATCGTTTTCCAGAATTTTTTCCAGCCCCAAGCGACGGCATTCGATATTGGGGGCAGCCATCACCTGTTGATACAGGGCATGGGTAGTGATGCGGTTTTCCACGATATGGCCCAGGTGCTCGGCGCCGGCCTCCCGGGCATGAAACTGGATGTTGCCGGTGCCATCGCCATCCCACACATCCATATGGGCAAAGGGGGCAACGCGCTGTGCCGCCATTTCATCCCACGCCCCCAGCCGCCGCAGGATGTTTTCCGAGGCCTGGGTGAGCGCACTGACCCGGGGATCAAAGCTCGCCGGCCAGTGCTCGGGGGCAGCGGGAACATGGGGATCGATCACCAGGATGGACAAGGGCTCCCCCGCCAGCGCCGCGGCCAGGGTGAGGCCGGCCATACCGGCGCCGACAATCAACAAATCCGGTTGCGCCACCGGCACAGCCTGCGGGGAAATGCTCATAGCGCCACCTCCGGCAACGTTGTGGAAACCGAGCGCCCCATGGCATGCCGGGCCACAAAGCGCTTGGTGCCCTGCAGGGTATCAAACAGCAGCAACCCACTGTTGCGGGCCAGATTGAGCACGCCATTACGATTACTGAACAGCTTGGTGAGCTTGTCGGAAAACTGAATGGTGTTGAATTGATCCTGCTGCCGTTGCTGCAAATACCCACTCAACAATTTGAAATCCCCCCAACTGATGCCTTGCTCCCGGGCCGCCGCCAGCGTCTGCACCAGCACCGCCACATCCCGCATGGCCATGTTCAGGCCCTGCCCCGCCACCGGGTGCAAGCCATGGGCGGCATTGCCCAACACCACCGCGTTGGGGCGCACCTGTTCTTTGGCCAGGGTCAACGCCAGCGGATAGGTGTAACGTTTTCCCACCTTGGTGAGATTGCCGATGGCCGCGCCGGCCGCCTGCTCCAGCGCGGCTATGAAGGCGTCATCCTGCGCCGCCATCAGCTCGGCGGCACGCTCTTTATCCAGGCACCAGGTCAGCCCCCAGCGGTTCTCCGTTTGCGGCAGTACTGCCAGCGGCCCGGTGTCGGTAAAGCGCTCCAGAGCCAGGTTGTGGTGGAGGCGGTCCGGCGTCACTGCGGTGACGATGGCCACCTGCTCGTAGGGGGTCACCTCGGCGCCGATGCCCAACAGCGCCCGGCCATGGGATTGCGCGCCGTCGGCAATCACCACCAGCGGTGTTTTCATCATCTCCCAGCGGCCATCGATTTCCACCGAGGCCACCATCTGATCCCCTTCATAATGCAGGCCCCCGATGTCAGCCGGGGCCAGCAACTGTACGTTAGGGCACTGCTGCAGATGCTGGTTGAGGAACTGGCCCATAAAGCGGTTCTCGATCACGTACCCCAGGGCCCGCACCCGCTCTTCCTCGGCACGGATAACCGCGCGCCCGAAGCTACCCTGATTGGTGATATCAATGGTGTGGATGGGCACCGCGTGCTGGCGCATGCCCTGCCACAAACCCAACTGCTCAAACACATGGCAGGTGCCATTGGCCAGGGCCGTATTGCGGGCATCGTAGCTGGGATGCAGGTCTTGGGGGCCGGTATGATTGTGCTGCGAAGGCGGGGCAAATTTTTCCACCACCACGACCTGTACGGCAGGATCGCGGGCCAGGCAGGCGGCCAGCGATGCGCCCACCAGGCCACCCCCCATAATCACCACGTCCATCAGGCGACCCGTCGTGGTTTTCTGGCCGGGGGCTTTCTGGCTGGTGGCTTTCTGACCGGAGGTTTTCTGCCAGGCTGTTTTTTACCACCGCGGACCTTGGCCATCAGCGCCTCAATTTCGTCGGCGGATTTGGGGGCTTTGCCGGTCAGCACCTTGCGGCCTTTTTCGGTCACCAGCACATCATCTTCAATCCGAATGCCGATGCCACGCCATTGGGGGTCAACGGTTTCCTCATCCGGCGCAATGTACAAACCGGGCTCCACCGTCAAGACCATACCCGGCTCCAGGACACGCCAGGCATCGCCCACCTTGTAATCCCCCACGTCATGCACATCCATGCCCAGCCAATGGCCGGTGCGGTGCATGTAGAAGCGGCGATAGGCTTCGCTGGCAATCAATTCATCCACTTTGCCCTGCAACAGGCCCAACGCCACCAGGCCTTTGGTCAGCTCCTTGACCGCGGCTTCGTGGGGTTGGTTCCAGTGGTTGCCGGGCTTCACCTGCTTGATGGCCGCCAATTGCGCCTTCAACACCACATCATACAGGGCGCGCTGCTGCGGGCTGAAGACGCCGTTTACCGGGAACGTGCGCGTAATGTCCGCAGCGTAATGCTGATATTCGGCGCCGGCATCGATCAACACCAGATCACCGTCTTTCAGCTCACTGTTGTTGTCGACGTAGTGCAGAATGCAGGCGTTGGCGCCGCCGCCCACAATGCTGGAGTAGGCCGGAAAACGGCTGCCGTGGCGGCCGAATTCATGCAGAAACTCCGCCTCCAACTGAAACTCCATCATACCGGGACGGCACTTTTCCATGGCGCGGGTGTGGGCCGAGGCGCTCATGTCCGCCGCCTGCTGCATCAGCCGGATCTCGGCCTTGCTTTTGTACAAACGCATATCGTGCAGCAGATGATCCAGGGCAATGAACTCCCCGGGCGGGTGGGCACCACTGCGCACCTTGGCGCGAATGGTATTGACCCATTCCATCACCTGACGATCGAAATCCTTATCCTTACCCATGCCGTAATACACTCGATCCGTGCCTTCCAGCAAGCCCGGCAGGATTTCATCGATATCCCCTATTGGAAAGGCATCGTCCGCGCCGTATTGCTTCACCACCCCTTCGGGGCCGGCCCGATACCCGTTCCAGATTTCCATTGCCCGATCCCGCTCACGACAGAACATGACGAATTCACCGTGTTTGCGCCCCGGCACCAGCGCCAATACCGCTTCCGGCTCAGCGAAACCGGTAAGGTAGAAAAAATCACTGTCCTGACGGTAGGGGTATTCGGTGTCGCGACTGCGGGTGCGCAGGGGCGCAGCGGGAATGATGGCGATGGAGTTGGGCTCCATCATGGCCATGAGCTGTTGACGGCGTTCGGCAAATTCTTTTTTGGTGATACTCATGCAGAGACAATCTCACACAATGGGGAACAGGAAAGATTCGGGATTCATCATCAATGAATGGTGGCACCCGGCGGCACTACGTTGGCGCGATCCATGGCGAACTCGGTGAAGATCATCAAGGCGGCCATGCGTACGTATTCCAGCACTTCAAAGTAAGCCGCTTCACCGTCCTCTTCTTCATCAATTTCGGTGTCCACCTGGCTTATTTGCTGAATATCACGCAATGCGGTGAGGGCATCTTCGGTGAACTCCTCCGGCCTGCGGGCACCGGCCGAGCCAAATCCGGCCAGGAAGCCTGAACACCATTCTGCCAGGGAGCCCAGGCGGGTATCCAGCGGGTCCTGGTCATCAGGCAGCAGCGGCATGAAATTGAACTGATTGTCCACCAACTCTTCCAAAGTGAATTTGTGCAGTTGGCAGAACCACTCCCGGGTATTATCCCAGGGCTCGCCCTTCACCCCCAGATTGGGCAGGTATTCCTTCAACCAGGCCACCTGATCCCCGGTCAGGCCGCCACTGAGCTGGCCACAGAGGATGCCGTGGGCCTCGGAAGGGCTGGCCAGGGCCTCGATTTTACGCAGCTCCGCTTCCAGCTCGTAGAAATCCAGCACGTCTTCGGATTGCAGGTTCATAGCGGTTTTCCCGATTTTGGACACATGGGTGCATTGTAACATGCTGCCGGGTGTAGCAAAGTCAGGAATGGGGCTAAGCTGTATATGATAACGTCGTCATAGTGCCCACCGGGCTCTTGATGTACCATAGACAACAAAAATTGTGACTGAAGCCGAATGACTAAGATTGAGCAGCTTTTCAAGAACCTCGAATCCCGTGTCGACGAGTTCATCGAACTCTGTGATGAGTACAAGCGTCACAACCGATCGCTGCAGACACGGGAAACCCAGCTGGCGGAAGAACGCGCCAATCTGATGAAGAAAAACGACATGGCCCGGGCCAAAGTGGAAGCAATGATTTCACGCCTTAAGGCATTGGAGCAGGATTCATGAGCGAGCTAGAAACACTGCACGTCAACATTCTCGACCGTGAATACGGCGTCAGCTGCCCACCGGAAGAAGTGGAAGAGCTGCGCGGTTCCGCGCGCCTGCTGGACGAGCGCATGCGTGAAATTCGTCGCAGCGGCAAGATCGTCGGCGTTGACCGCATCGCGGTCATGGCGGCACTGAATATTGCCCATGAACTGATTAAAGCCCAATCCGAACTGGCCAACTACGACCGCATCACCGAAAAACAACTGGCCAAACTCAACGATAAAATTGAACGTGCTCTGGCCTCCGCCAGACAGCTTGATCTGTAAAGTCAAGCCCTCGACAAAAAATACGCCGTTCGAGAAACCCTTCCAAATCCGTTATAATCAGGCCTCAGCCCCCTGCGCTGTTCGAGGTATCTGGCCGACGTCCCTGAGCCGATGCTTTTTCACCCGGGGGTTCCTTCTGATGTGGGAGTGCATGTCCGCACGACGGAAAGCCCGATGCATCATAGGAACCACCACCTTGAACCTTGGGTTCAAGGGCTACCGCCAGTCACGGCAGAACGGGGGGCGCTATTTTTCTGCGCGCGCTTTTGCTGGGCGCATCAGCCTGACAGCTTCTATACTGATAACCGGTTTCAATTAAAAAAACGGAATCCGCCACCTTGGAACTGCCCAACAACAGCACACCCGCCAAGAACCAGTTACGTACAACCCTGCGCCAACGCCGCCGCAATCTGACCCCACACCAACAGCAGCAAGCCTCCATGGGCCTGTGTCGCCAGCTCAGCCTGTTGCCTGAATTTGTCTATGGAAAGCGTATCGCCGCCTACATTCCCAACGATGGCGAGATCGATCCACAACCACTATTGGAGCTGGCCTGGCGCCTGGGCAAGGAAATCTACCTGCCGATTCTGCACCCGTTCGCCAAAGGCCGCCTGCTGTTCATGGCCCACTATCCCAACCAGGTCATGGCCCGCAACCGCTTTGGCATTCCCGAGCCCCTTTGCGATCACAGTGCGTATTGCCCGGTTTGGACACTGGATATGGTGCTGACCCCCCTGGTGGGATTTGATGAGTACGGTAATCGAATGGGGATGGGTGGAGGATTTTACGACCGCACTTTCGCCTTTCTGCGCAACAACAGTCGACCGCGCAAACCGCGCATGGTGGGGGTGGCCCATGAATGCCAGAAAGTGGAACGGCTGCCCTATGAACAGTGGGACATCATGATGAACAGGATTGTAACTGGTAGCAGACAGTACAGCGCCGGTTGACGCCGACCAGGATGGTAAAGGTTGAACGAACTATCCGGCAGTGTGCGCTACCGGATAGAGAACTGACTGGCGACCATTTCAGGATCAGGCTGCCCCTGGGTATAGGAACTTGCAAGCACACCCAAACCCAGCACCAGCATCAGTACTACCAATAAATCGGGTTTCTTCTTCATTTTTTACCTTGCCTCGTTAAAAAAACGCCACCGGTGTTCCGGTAGTTCATTTCCAGCTCGTTATTGGTTTTATGATTCCGTCGATGCGGTATGAGCCGGAAAACAGAGCGTTTACCTACTTGCATTTGACGGCGTGTGTTCACTTATACGCCGCATAAAAATCAGTGCTTACATGGTAAATATAGACCAGCCCCCGTCACCAGCCAGCTGGCAAGTGAGCAGTAGCTCACAATTTAAACAGAATCCGGCTTTTTTATTATGTTTGGCCCAGTGTCGGGTAGAATGCCCCCGCAGAGGACCACCGGTTTTCCGAATGCGCTCCGAGTGCCGAAAAATTAACACGGGTTCCGACCATTGAAAAGGTCTCTTTTGAAAAACAATGACCTACTTCAAACAGAAAGAACCAACCTTAACTCATTTCACGGCTACAGGCATGGTCCCCCCTGCTCCCAACCCATGCCCACCAACGGAGACACCCCCTGGGATAAGTGCTCCAAAAAGCACCCATATTGATGCTTTACCGCGTCCGACTGGAATAACACTTCATGGCCGTTGTACAGCAATACCGGGTTATTGCCCCGATAGCGCATGACGACATTGGTGCGTGCACCATAGCCGTCAAAGCCGGCGTTTTCACTGGCGGGATAGGCCAGCTGCCGGGCGCCGCCCAGGGTAATGTGCGGCAAAAAGGATCGCCTGGCCGTGCGGCCGATGTCCTCCCCCAGCAGGTCGGTCTGCAACGCCATAAAGAACGGACGCTGCACCGGTTCCGAGAGCATATAGTCGTTGTAGCCGGAAAAACCGATGATATGGGGCGGGGGTTTAGCGGGGTTAACGGTCAGGTTTTGCAGGTTGGTAATGGTATCCACGCCGGCCAGCATCCATTCCACCAGCATCATGAACGGGTGGGCGTCGTCCAGATCCAGTATGGGAACCCGGTTGACGGCCACTGAGTTCATGGACAGCTCGAACCCCGGATTATTGTTGAACAGGCGAATCCAGGTGCCCGCCGCTGCGGAAAAAATCACCCCCTGATAAGGGCGCGGGTCCGCCGCCACCATCAGCGAACTGATCCAGTTACCCTGGGATTGCCCCAGATTCACCTGCAGCTGCGGGTCGAAACGGAAGCGATCCCGGCCCGGCCCCGGGTCTGCGTCAGGGCACAGGCTGCGATCCACCTCAATACGATCCACAATACGCCGGAAGTAAATCCGCTCCCAGGCCATGGTCATGTAGTTCCCCGCCAGCCCCCGTGGGTTGAAGATGTTGTACACCATCACGCCATTCAACGCCCCCCACTGGGGAATGTGATCGCGGGACGCGTGGCCCGCCAGCCCGGAACTGGCCCAACCCCGTTCCGCGGCAATCTGCGAGGGCCCCTCACCGGCTTTGCCGATGTAATAGGGATAGCGGGTAATGTCGAAGTGATCAAACTCACCACGATCGTACACCTGATGGGCGCGGCCACCGGCACCGTGTACGTAGGACAACAGGGGGAACCCTGTGTCCGGCATGGTGACCTGCTTGGGAATGGTCAGCACAAACTCCGCCTGCCGGGTATATTGCTGCACCGGCGCACCGCCTGCCGTCCATTCCACTTCACCACCGAACAGGGCATAGGGCGCTACGCCTTTTTGATAACCGGGGAGATTCACCGTCCCCCGAATCACGCAATATTCCGGATAGTCATCGAAGTTTTCCAACTCGCTGATGGGTAACCGGGTGAGGGCTTCTGCCTGAGCCGCGACCTGCCTGGCAGCACCCTGAAACTGCGCCACGGGATCGCCGGTGCTCCACACGGTGGCCCCCATGATGCGGGCGGGATCGATGTCGGTGGGTGCCAAAAACGCCCGCAGTGGGGCGTACACCGCCCGGGCCCGGGCGGAAATTCCCCCATCATCGGTTTGCTGTAAGGCCGCGGTCAGCTGCGGGTTCTGCTGCCACTGCTGATCGCCCGACAACGGCGTCTGGTCGGTGACGATCAGGGCGTAGGTGGTGTTGGGTTGCAAGGTGATGCCCAGGGTGGGCAACACCTGTAACAAGTGAGGGGGACGATAGCTGTCCGCATAGCGCGTAACGGATAACTGCAACGGAAAGCGACGGCCGTACTGGGCGGATTCAGGATCAATATCGATCAACTGAATCGGCGCGTCCGCTGCCGCGTAATCGCCATCCCAGGACGACATTGCCGCAATATCAATGGCACCGCTGAAAGGCAGGTACACCGGCATAATAGTAGGATAACCGCTGCGGGATTCCTGGATGCGTTGCACATAATGTTGCGTCAACCAATGAATCTGCCGGGGAAAATCACTGATGTCCACGCTGCCATCGTCCAGGCGCCGCAGATTGGTGGGAAACCCGTTCACATAGAAACCGCCGGACACCGGCGACAATAAGGTGGGAAGGGTGATTCCGGCTGGGTCAGCAGCAAGATCCACTACCATGTAGGTGGTGCTATCCGACTTACAACCCCAGAGCAAAAGGCTCACGATGCCCAGCAGCATCAGTAAAAGAGATCGCATAAAACATCAATTCCTGCTTTTATTGTTATCGGTTTTTAGGCAAGCTGACGAACTTTTTTCAACAGCCTATCACCGGACTAAAAAGCTGGAAACGTTCTTTTCCCCAGCGGTCGATCCCGCCTCAAGAAAAAATATTAATTGTAAATTGTGTCCAAAAAGTTGTTATTTTCTCCCTGCCTATTGTACAGATTGGCTATTTATCCCGTGGGTTATTTCAAGAACAGCTGATACGCCGGATTGTCACTTTCATCCCAATGCCGATACCCCAAACCTTCCACATAGCGGCGCAGTTTCTGGTGTTCCCGGACGGGCACCTGCATGCCCACCAGAATGCGGCCGAAGGCAGCACCGTGATTGCGATAGTGGAACAGGCTGATGTTCCAGTTCTGTCCCAGTTTGCTCAGGAATTCCATCAAGGCACCGGGGCGCTCCGGAAACTCAAACCGATACAATACCTCCAGCACTTTTTCATCCGCCACGGTGGCCGGGCCACGGCCGCCCACCATGTGGCGAATGTGCAGTTTGGCCATTTCGTTCTGGGAAAAGTCCTGTACCTGATAACCTTTTTCCAACAGGCTGTCGCAAATGGCCTGGCGCTCTTTGGGGCCCGCTGTCTGCACCCCCACATAGACGTGGGCGGCGTCATTGCAGGCATAACGATAATTGAATTCGGTGATGGAACGCTTGCCCAGTGTTTGACAAAATCGGCGAAAACTGCCGGGCCGTTCCGGTATGGTCACCGCCAGCACGGCTTCCCGCTGCTCACCGATTTCCGCCCGCTCCGCCACATGGCGCAGGCGATCAAAATTCACATTGGCCCCGCTGCACACCGCGATCAGGGTGGCGCCTTGGCACTGCTCCCGCTCCACGTATTTTTTCAATCCCGCCACCGCCAGGGCACCGGCCGGTTCATTGATCGAGCGGGTATCGTCAAACAGATCTTTGATGGCTGCACACATTTCATCAGTGGACACCGTGATCACTTCATCCACATATTTGCGCGCCAGCCGGAAGGTTTCCTTACCGATCTGTTTGACCGCCACCCCATCGGCAAACAATCCCACCTCCGGCAGCACCACGCGGCGCCCGGCCAACATCGCCACCTGCAGGCAATTGGAATCCCCCGGCTCAACACCAATGACTTTCACCTCCGGCCGCAGATACTTGATGTAGGTGGCCACCCCGGCAATCAGGCCGCCGCCGCCCACCGGCACGAACACTGCTTCCAGATCGCCGGTGTGCTGCCGCAGTATTTCCATACCCACTGTGCCCTGCCCGGCAATCACATCCGGATCGTCAAAGGGATGCACGAAGGTGTAGCCATGCTGGTCCATCAGTTTTTTTGCTTTGGCCGCCGCCTGATCGTAGGCATCCCCATGCAGCACCACTTTGCCGCCCAGGGTGCGCACGGAATTCACTTTGATCTCGGGGGTGGTTTGCGGCATTACGATTACCGCCTTGATTCCCAAACGGGCCGCCGCCAGGGCCACACCCTGGGCATGATTACCGGCCGATGCGCAGATCACACCGCGGGCCTTTTCCTCTTCACTGAGGTTGGCAATCTTGTTGTAGGCGCCCCGGATCTTAAACGAGAACACCGGTTGCAGATCTTCCCGTTTCAGCAGTACCGAATTATTCAGGCGGCGGGACAGCGAACGGGCGCGATCCACAGGGGTTTCCTCTGCCACATCGTAAACGCGGGCCTGCAGGATCTTCTTGATGGTGCGGATGGACATAAGTGCGGGCACTTCCTAACTGTTGTTGGCTGGGTACGCAGCAAGCATACACTATCTGGGCGGACAGGACAGTTGAGCCCTGTTTTCCCAGGTCGCGAACCCCTATAATTGGCGCCACATTTCCAGTGGGGCAAGCGCATGACACAAGACGAACTCAAGCAGGCCGTGGCCAGAGCCGCCATTCAGTACGTGGAGGAAGGCACCATTGTAGGTGTGGGCACCGGCTCCACCGCCAACTACTTCATCGATTTTCTGGCGCAGATGAAAGGCCGGATCGAAGGCGCGGTGGCCAGCTCAGAGGCCACGCGCAAGCGCCTTGAACACCACGGTATCCCGGTGTTCGATCTGAATGCCGTGGATGACATTCCGGTTTACGTGGACGGCGCCGATGAAACCGACCCCAACCTGTGCCTGATCAAAGGCGGCGGCGGGGCCCTGACCCGGGAAAAAATCATTGCCGCTGTGGCCGGAAAGTTCGTTTGCATCGCCGATGGCAGCAAGAAAGTACCCGTCCTGGGCGCCTTCCCGCTGCCGGTTGAAGTGATTCCCATGGCCCGCAGCCACGTGGCCCGGGAGATCGTCAAACTGGGAGGCGATCCGGTCTACCGCGAGGGCTTCGTCACCGATAACGGCAACATCATTCTGGACATCCACCATATGCAGATTGCCCAGCCCATCAAGCTGGAACAGCAACTCAATAACATTGTGGGCGTGGTCACCAATGGTCTGTTTGCCGCCCGCGCCGCAGATGTACTGTTGCTGGGTACGGAATCCGGTGTGGAGATTACGGAGAAGTAAGACAGATCAATTCCAGGCGAATGCCACCGGGCTCAAACAACATGGCATGGCGGGCACCGCTTTCCCCCAGGGGTTCCGGTTCAAAATCAGACACCACCCCCGGCCACGCCACGGCGTTGCGGTACACCGCGTTCAATTCTGACTCCGATTCCACCCGCAGGGCAAAGTGGTGCAACCCCACTGCCCTGCGGCGATCGAATGGCGCCGCCGCGGCTTCGGTTTGCCAGAGGGTTAACAGGATATGTCCGTTGCTGATGAACGTCGCCGGGTAATCGGGCTTTTCCTTTACCACCGAAAAACCCAGTACAGCGCAGAAAAATGCAGTGGTGGTTTCCAGATCCTGAACCGCCAATCCCAGGTGATGCAAGTCGAGTGTGCTCATGATGACTCCTGTTGGTTTGCCATGATCAGGTCGATGCGGGCCTGATCGTAACGTGGGGTAATGTGTTGCGAACAATTCCAGTCGAAGGCCGCCACCTCAATCACGAAGCCCCGCTCCACCCGGGCTGGGTAATCCTCATCGCGCAATGCCTCCAATTGCGGTGAATCCGCATCCAGTTCCGTGGCATACCCCAACAGCTTCAGGCGCCGGCGGTTGGGATAGTCCATCACAAACAGCGCCACCCGTTTTTCAGTGCGCAGATTGCCGGTGGTGATGTACTGGCGGTTACCGCGGTAATCGGCAAAGCCGATGTGACGCTCATCCAATACCTTGATGAACCCTTTGGGGCCGCCCCGGTGTTGTATGTAGGGCCAACCGTCCGGGCTCACACTGGCCAGATACAGGCTGTCACTGGTGCACAGAAACGCGGCTTCACGCACACCCAACCGGTCGTGGTGATCGCTGCCCTGCTCCCAGCGCTGGTAAAGTTCACGGCTGTTTTCCGAGGTTTGCACCGCTTTCACCGGGTCCGAAAACAGCAGTTCTGCAAAGCGATGTCCCATGGTGAATACTCCGCTGTCGTTATGAAAAGAAGGTTATCCGAATGCGGTCATTGGAATGTGACTGCCTGTGCATCATCGCAACATTCACTTGAGTTAAGAATACTTACGATAAACAATTAACCATTGCATATAGTGGAATAATCTTATGGACAAACTCAAAGCAATGACGGTGTTTGTGGCGGTTGCCGAGGAGCAGGGCTTCGCCGCCGCGGCGCGCAGGCTGTCCCTGTCGGCGCCCATGGTGACCCGGGTGGTGGCTGAACTGGAGACACACCTGGGGGCGGTGCTGCTGCTGCGCACCACGCGCCGGGTACGACTGACGGCGGCAGGGCAACAGTATCTGCAGGATGCCCGCCGCATTCTGGCGGACGTGGTCAGCGCGGAGGAATCCATCGGCGGCATCCATGGCAACCCCCAGGGGGATCTGGTGGTCACCGCTCCGGCCATGTTCGGCTGCCTGTATGTGACGCCGGTGATCACCGCCTACCTTGAGCGGTATCCCCAGGTCACGGTGAGTGCCGTGTTTGTGGATCGCGTCACCCACCTGATCGAAGAAGGCATTGATGTGGGAATTCGCATCGGAGCACTGCCGGACTCCACCATGCATGGGATTCAACTGGGAACGGTGCGCCTCAAAACTTATGCCTCCCCCGCCTACCTGCAACGCCATGGCACCCCCGCGTCACCGCAGGCACTGTCCGGGCACCGCCTGATCACTTCCACCGCCGGCAGCCGTGGCCCGCTCTGGCGCTACCATGACAGCGGTGGTGAGATTAACCTGAAAACGGCGGCGGTATTTCGCAGCACCACCAACGATTCGGTGATTGCCGCTGCGGTGGCAGGCCATGGCATCACCCGCGTGCTGTCCTATCAAGCCGAACCCCAGGTAAGCGCCGGCCGCCTGCAACCCATTCTGGAAGAGTATGAAGGGCCACCGATCCCGGTCAGCATCGTGCACCCCCAGGGGCGCAACGTGCCGGCCAAAGTCAGGGCTTTCATCGATCTGGCGGTAACGGAACTGCGCGCCAAACCCGTACTGCAGGAAGCGGCCGTCTAATCCGTGACAAGCCTGGTTTTGATAAAACCGTATTGGGCAAGGGGGGGCTGATCCAGCAGTGCACGCCGCAGCATATCCAGTGCCAGTGCACTGCTGACCTGGCGGATGGGTGTGCGGTTCTGGAACGGAATGGTCAACATCTGACTCCAGGTGTGCTCGCGGGTGGCCAGCGCCAGAGCCACGCTGCCCACTGGTGTGTCGGCACTGCCGCCATCGGGCCCGGCAATGCCGCTCACCGCCAGCCCCAGATCCGTATCCAACAGGGCCCGCACCCCGCGGGCCATTTCCTCCACGCAGGCAATGGATACCGCGCCCTGCTCCCGCAAGGTGGCTTCCTGCACCCCCAGCAATGTGATTTTTGCCTGGTTGCTGTAGGCAACCAGAGCCTGTTTTAAATATACGGAGCTGCCGGGATATTCCACCAGCTGACTGGCCACCAGACCACCGGTGCAGGATTCCGCCAGGCTCAGCGTCACAGCATGGTGGGCGCCGCGATCCAGCAGCAGTTGGTGTACTTCCCGGGCAATGGAGGGGAAGCGTTCAGAAACGATGGCGGGGCCGATCACGCGTTTCACCTGTTCGGTAAAATCCGGCAACGCGGCAACAGCACGCTCCCCCCGCGCGAACAGTTTTATTTCCACATGGGGCAGTGATGATCGATAGCCCAGGGTGATACCCTGAGGTACCGCCAGCCCGCTCAAGGCATCGGCCAACTGCGATTCACCAACGCCAAAGGTCAACAGTTTGGTGAGGCGGGTTATTTCCAGCTGCTCAAAGGTGTCATGAATGAACGGCAGGAACTGTTCGCGCACCATGACCTTGAATTCAGACGGCACCCCCGGCGTAAAAAAAAGCCAGGCGCGGTTGAGCTTGACCCGAAACCCGCAGGCGGTTCCCACCGGGTTATCCACCATGATTGCCGATGCCGGCAGCCGGGCCTGCTTCAGGTTGCTGGGATTCATCTTACGCCCGGCGCGGCGATACCAGTCTTCAATGCGCCCACGCCAGTGGCTGTTTTCCACCAGGGCTTCCCCTTTGGCGAGAGCCATGGCCTCGGCGCTGAGATCGTCACTGGTGGGCCCCAGGCCCCCATTCACCACGATGACGTCAGCATGATGGCTGCGCTCGATGAAGGTGGCCACCAGATCTTCCAGCCGATCCCCCACCGTCACCCGGCGCTGCATTTCGATGCCCTGCTCCATTAACAGGTTGGCAAACCAGGCGGCATTGGTGTCGACAATCTGTCCGGATAACACCTCCTCCCCCGTGCAGATCATTTCAATTTTCACAGTGTCCCCTTCTCCTGCGCAAGCCAAGCCAGCCCCTAATGATAACCTGTTTCAGTGCCCAGGATGTCGGTTTTAACGGGGATGCAGCCAGCCGGGCAGCAAGGTGTATGGATCCAGATCCGGCACCTGATCCGGCTGCACGCCCACCTCCTGCAATGTGCGCTGCAGTGCGCCCTGTTGAAAAGCATCGAACAAATCCGTGCAGCCACCCGCGTACTGTCCACCTATAAAAATCTGCGGCAAGGTAACGGATTGCGTCTGCTGACGCAGCCATTCGCGAATGATGCCGCCCCGGTTGCCGGCCTGAAACTCAACCGCATCCACATCCACGCTGCGGTAGGCTACACCCAGTCGATCAAACAGTTTACGCACCGACCAACAGAACTCGCACCATTCCAACGCAAACATCACCACCGGCTGCTGCGTATCCGCCAGCAGCGACTGCAGCCATTGCGCCGTGACCGAATCCACGGTGAGGGGTTGGGTGCTTTGTACCGCGGCGGTGGGCCGGTCAAACCGGTATCCCGCAGTGGAACGGGAGATGGCCATTTCTTCCGCGTTCATCTCCGCTGCCACCTCATCAAACAGGGGCGTACTCATGTAGCGTTCACCGGTATCGGGCAACATGCAGAGAATATTACTGCCCGGCGGCGCCTGCCGGGCCACCTGTAGGGCTCCGGCAAACGTGGCGCCGGCACTGATGCCCACCAGAATGCCCTCTTGGCAGGCCAGTTGCCGCGAGCAGTGCAAGGCATCCTGCCCCGGGATCCCGATAAACTGGTCAATGCGGTGATCTGCAGTGACCTCCTGAGCCAACGCCGGAATAAAGTCCGGTGACCAGCCCTGCATGAGGTGGGGCCGGAAACGGGGATGACTCTGCTGTTCCGGTTGCGGCTCGCCGCTGGCCAGAACCGGGGCGTTATCCGGTTCGCACACCACAATACGCGTGGCGGGGCTGTGTTGTCGCAACACCCTGGAGACACCATTCAGGGTGCCTGATGTACCAAAACCGGTAACCCAGTAATCCAGGGACAGGTCGGAAAAATCCTCCAGAATTTCCACCGCCGTGGTACGGGCATGGATATCGGCGTTGGCGGGATTTTCAAATTGGCGCGACTGCCACCAGCCATGTTGTTGCGCCAGCTCCCGCGCTTTGGCCACCATCCCGCTGCCTTTCTCCGCAGCGGGAGTCAGGACCACTTTGGCCCCCAGAAAACGCATCAGACGACGCCGCTCCACACTGAAATTTTCCGCCATGGTCACCACCAGCGGATAGCCCTTCTGCGCACACACCATTGCCAGGCCGATACCGGTGTTGCCGCTGGTGGCTTCCACCACGGTTTGCCCGGGCTTCAGTTCACCGCGCCGCTCGGCGTCCTCAATCACCCCCAGGGCCAGGCGGTCTTTCACTGACCCCATCGGGTTAAAGGATTCCACCTTCACATACAGGTTGACCCCGGCCGGAGCCAGACGATTAATACGCACCACCGGAGTGTTGCCGATGGTTTCCAGAATGTTTTGATAGCGTTGCCCCATGGTTCAAGTTCCTCGATCAGGTTCCTTTAACGTCGACTGTTGAAGTCGACTGTTGACGTGCCCCGGCTGTTGCTGTGTGCCCATAATTCATCACCGATGCGGATTACGTCCTGCACCAGATCATCCACCTGTGCCCAATCGGTACGGGCACCGATGAAACAGGGGCGAAGCGCCAGTTTGCCGCCCACAACTGCGGTACTGGGCAAGCTGCGGCCATCCTGTATCAGGCGCCGGTGCAATTGCCGGTTCAAGCGGTTGAGGTCGGTACAACCCACCACCTGATAGCGAAAGCAGCAGATGGACAGGGTGGGGGCCTGCAGTAACTGCAAGCGGGGGTGCGCCTGCACCCGTTCCGCCAGACTGCGGGCCATATCATTGTGACGGCGGATGCGCTGCGCCAGTCCCTGGGCACCAATTTCGCGCAGCAATGCCCACACCACCACCCCCCGGGGTGGGGCAGACAATTCCACCCCGAAATCACTGTACGGAATACCCAGGGCATCCAGCGAGTGCACAAAGCCACTGCTGGGTGAGGCCTGTTCCGCATCCGCCCCGCAAAACGAGCCTTCCAGGTAGTCCGCCGCTCCCTGTGTAAACGCCCGCTGCAACAAGCCCCGATCCTTCACCAGGGTAGCTCCGATCCCCACCGGCGCCCCCAGCCATTTATGGGGGTCCACCACCACTGAATCCGCCTGCTCAATGCCGGCGTACCGGGGGCGAACCCGTTCATCCAGAATACCCGGTAACCCGTAGGCCCCATCCACATGCAACCAGATGTTAAAGCGTGAGGTCAGCACGGCGATCTCCGCCAGGGGGTCGATTGCACCGGTGGCCGTGGTACCGGCATTGGCGACCACCGCCACCGGCACCAGGCCCGCGCTGACAACGCCTTCAATTTGCCGGGCCAACGCCCGGGGACACATACGCCCCTGCGCATCGCAATCGACGGTGATGACCGCTTCACGCCCCAGCCCCAACACCGCCGCTGCCCGGTGGATGGTACGATGACTGGCGGCCGTGGCAAACAGCCGTCCGCCAGCCGGCACCCCGTCACGGCCGCAATCGTGGCCACGGCGCTCGAACGCCTGTTGCCGGGCCGCACCCAGGGCCAACAGGTTGGCGGTAGAGCCACCACTGCTGTAGATGCCTTTCATTTCCGCCGGCAACCGGAACAGCGCCACCAGCCAATCCAGGGACAGCTCTTCCAGTTCCTGAAAGGCAGTGAGCCCGATCCGCTGTGGTGCCGCCACCATGGCTGCCAGGGCCGCCAGCACCCCGGCATTAGTGGCGCCGGTGGTAATAAACGAGGTGAATCCCGGCAATGGAATGGCAGACCCGTTTGGAATCACCTGCTCACCCAGCTCCCACAGCACCTTATCCAGCCCGATACCGTCCACCGGCAGTGGCCGCTGCAACACCTTTTGCCAATGGCGGCGGCGCAAACCGGCATCCCCGTGTAAGCCAGTGCTGAACCGATCCAGATATTCACCCAATTGTGCCAGGGCCGGGCTCAGTGCCCCACACTCTGCCTGATCACTCATAACGCCATTCCTGCTCTGTTACGGTTATGCCAGCAAACGTGCACCGCTTTCCAGAAAGGCCATGGTGCGTGGTGCACCGGCGATCTCCACCCCCTCGGCCAGATCCCCCGGCGTAATGTTCTTGGCTTTGGCGCAGGCAGGGCACAGCCAGATGCGGCCCCCGTTGGCAATAAAGTCCGACATCAGGGCAGCCAGTGCTTCATACCCCTCCGCCTGCACACCCTGGGCCGCGCCCTGAACGCAGAGCGCGGCGGCATCCGCCGTGGCGAACACAGCAACTTCCGCCTGTTTGGAGGCGCTGACCGCAAGAATGAAGGCAATGGTGGCGCGCTCTGGGCTATTAAAACCGTCCTGACAGTTGATCAAATATTTGGCTGACATGTATGCTTCCTCATGATTTGTTAGATAGTCATGTGTCTTCCACGCTACACAGGTTACGGAAGCACGGCCCGGGGCGCTTGCAGGAGATCTGGTTTAAATCTGGAGAAACCCTGAAGATTGCCGATTCCTGATCAATAAAGAATCAATTAATGCCATGCGCTATCACTTTCTGGAATTCCTGCTGGATACGGATCGGTTTGAACTTTACCGCAACGAGACTCGTTTGGCGGCGGAACCTCAGGTGATTGAATTGCTGACACTGCTGCTGGAACAGCGGCAGCGGATGGTGAGCAAGGACGAAATCTACGGGTGCATTTGGAAAGGGCGCATTGTGTCGGAGGCTGCGCTCAGCAGCCGCATCAAAAGTCTGCGGCAATTACTGGGGGACAACGGCCGCAGCCAGGCGGTCATCAAAACCGTGCACCGCAAGGGTTTTCGTTTTGTGGCAGAAGTACGATGCGATGAATCAGATGCAGCGCCCCCTGGAACCAACCTGCCTTCCGCTGAAGCCGACATCGGATCACGCAACCAAAAGCCCACCATTGCCATTTTGCCCCTGGCGAATCTCAGTAGGCAACCGGAACAGGATTATCTTGCTGACGGCATCAGCGGTGACATTATTGCCCACCTGTCGAGACACCGCTGGATCAACGTGGTAGCCCGCAACACCACCTTCGGCCTGCGCCAACAAAACCTGAGCCTGGCCGATCTGGCGGCGCAACTGGGCACGGATTATGTGGTGGAAGGCAGCGTGCAGCGCGCCGCCAACCGGGTGCGGGTCACCGTGCATTTGATGGACGCCCACAGTGGCCACCAGTTGTGGGCCGATCGCTATGATCGGGAGCTGGAGGATATCTTTGAACTGCAGGACGAAATCACCGAAACCCTGGTAGCCAGGTTAGAACCGGAGATCGGCTACGCCGAACGCCACCGGGTGATGCAAAACCGGCCGGCCAACCTGCAGGCCTGGGATTGTTATCACCTGGGTATTCATCACTTTTTCAAGTTCACCGGTGCTGACAACCTGGAAGCCCAGCGCCTGTTGCTACGCAGCCAGGAACTGGACCCGCAGTTTGGTGATGCCTTTGCCTGGTGGGCCTACGCCCTGGTGCTGGGCATGGTGTACTGGGATGTGAAGCCCACCCAGGCAACACTGGATGCCGCGCTCAGCGCCTGCGAACAGGCGCTGATGCTGGATCCGCAGAACGCCACCTTCTACGCCTTAAAAGCCCGCGTAATGTTGGCCCGGCGTGAATACGACGGCGCCATTACCGGTAACCGCATGGCCATTGAACTGAACCCCACCTTTGCCGCAGCCCACTGTGGTTTGGGGGATTCCCTCGCCTACGAAGGCCGCTACGACGAAGCGGTGGAGTGCTTTACCCGGGCCATTGCACTGAGCCCCAATGATCCTCAATTGTGGGCTTTCCTCACCTACGGAGCACTGGCACTGCTGTTCAAGGGGGATTATGAACTCGCCCTGCAGTGGACCGAACGTGCCAGCCACATTCCCAACTGCCAGTACTGGACGCTGTCCCATAAAGTGGTGGCACTGGTCCAGTTGGGCCGTAGCGGGGAGGCCCGCCGGTTACTGGCCCACATTCAACGCCAGTTGCCGGATTTCTCGCTGACCTTTGTGGAAGAAAAACTGTTTTATCTGAAACGGCCGGAGCAGATTGACGGCTATCTGCAGGCACTGCGCAAGGCCGGACT
Source organism: Ketobacter sp. GenoA1 (assembly GCF_003671475.1). Taxonomy (NCBI): domain Bacteria; kingdom Pseudomonadati; phylum Pseudomonadota; class Gammaproteobacteria; order Pseudomonadales; family Ketobacteraceae; genus Ketobacter; species Ketobacter sp. GenoA1. The sequence continues at coordinate 211,960 of NZ_RCHM01000007.1, forward strand.
TGACTGATTTCAGCCTCGGGATTTGGCCCATTTTTCCCGCAGCGATCTTGGCCCGATATCGTCCACCGAATAACCATCAGGGTGAGTGGGATACTGCAACAGGGTATTCAAATGCGGGTATTTGTTTTTGGGCAACAGGCGCAGCAACTTGGCCCGTACCCGCAACAGGGCCTCGACCCGGCGCCGGGTGCCGGCACTGGGCAAGGGGTAATCCATTGCCTTCAGCAGAGGTTCGTCCATCAGCGCGTACACCATGGGCTCGGCCTTTTTCCACAACGGCTGCGGCAGATAAAAACTCAGCAGCAGATCCCGGGTGGCACTGGCCACCCGTTTACCGGCCTCGGTACTGGCAAAGGTTTTTTGTTCATAGTCCAGACTGAATTGCTCAAACCCGGCGTAGGTTTCGGGTATGTCCTGAATACGCATACGCACCCCCACCTCGCGCCAGAAATAAAACAACGCATGCCGCTCGTTGGGGTATAAATCACGCCAGCCAAAGCGCTCTATCCAACGCACCGGTTCAAACACAAACGTGGACAGAGTGTAGAGAAAATCATCATTACTGATGTCGTATTGCCCGTGCATGCGGTTCATGCGTTTCAGAAACGCCATACCGCGCTCAGAGTCGTAACCGTTAATCAGAATTTCGTTGATGATGATGGCGGTATCATCGTAACGCCGCAGGGTGTGATCCGTGAATTCACGGGTCTGATCCAGCAGCTTGGCAATACTGGGAACGGCAAAAGTGCGGAACAACGCCAGCTCCAACGCCCGGGTCATATCCCAGGGAAACTCCAGGTAAGCGGTCAGAAACACAATGCGTTGGCAATCGGCCTGCGGGTCCAGCCGCTCGATTTCTTTCTGTACATTGATGCGCTTCTTCATGTTTCCCTCTTTTACTGCGGACGAGTCGGCAGTGAAACTATCACACCCGCCCGGGCATGGGGATGGCCTGGACACTCATCGGCGGTGGCCAAAACGCTCAACCGGCATGAGCCTGGAGGCCAATGGCAAATGGGTAATATTTGGTGCATCACATCCATATATGCACCTTTGCATACACCTTCTGGTATCAATATACCGAATTTTGCGAGCTGGTTACCAAGATCCGGCGGGAAAGCCCACTGGCATAAAGATTGCTGTGCGTAGGGCGTTCGGTAATAAGCTATTGGATTTTTATTCCACGCCTGATTGAGGTTTCAACCATGAAACAGCTCGCTCTGTTTTTGCTCGTACTTTTGCCCGCCAACACCCAGGCTGCGGTCGGCGATGAACCGGTCAACACCGTCTGGCTGGTGGTGGCAGCCGCGCTGGTCTTCTTCATGCAAACCGGCTTCGCATTATTGGAAAGCGGCATGTCCCGCAGTAAAAACGCGGTCAATGTGGTCATGAAAAACTACATGGACGTGTGTCTGGGCAGCATGGTGTTCTGGGCTCTGGGCTTCGGCATCATGTTCGGCATCAACGAAACCGGTTTCTTTGGCGCCAGCCACTGGCTGCCCCAGTTCACCGACGAATGGTCCTACACCTTTCTGCTGTTCCAGATCATGTTCGCCGCCACCGCCACCACTATTGCCAGTGGTGCCATGGCGGAACGTACCCGCTATTCCGGTTATCTGGTGGGAGCGCTTGTTATCACCGGCCTGATCTATCCGATCTTCGGCAGCTGGGTATGGGGCGGATTTTTCGGCGGTAAAGGCTGGCTCTCGGAGCTGGGCTTTGTGGATTTTGCCGGCTCCACTGTTGTGCACTCGGTGGGGGCCTGGTGCGCGTTGGCCGGTATTATGGTGGTTGGGCCACGGCTGGGCCGCTTTGATCCGGTAACCGGCGTAGCCCGGTTGATACCCGGCCACAACCTGAATAACGTGGCACTGGGCGGCTTTATTCTGTGGCTGGGCTGGTTCGGCTTTAACGCCGGCAGCACCCTGCAGGCCGACAGCAGCCTGGGCAAAATCGCCCTCAACACTCACCTGGCCGCCTGCGCCGGGGCGGTGGGCACCTTCCTGGCGCAAACCCTGATGCGCAAGCCAGTGCTGCTTACCCATACCATCAATGGCAGCCTGGGCGGACTGGTGGCCATTACCGCCGGCTGCGCCACCATGTCCCCCACCTATGCCGTGATCACCGGCCTGCTGGGCGGCGTGTTGGTGATTCTGGGAAGTTACCTGCTGGAGTTACTGCAACTGGATGATGCGGTGGGCGCCATCCCGGTCCACGGCTTTGCCGGGGTGTGGGGTACACTGGCCGCCGGATTCTTTATGGAGGGTGACCTGTTCAACCTGCAGCAACTGGGCATACAGGCGGTGGGGTGTGTGGTGGCCTTTCTCTGGGCCTTTCCCGCTGCGTTTCTCACCTATTGGTTATTGGATAAATTGATCGGGTTGCGGGCTTCTCACCTGGATCAACAACGGGGCCTGGATTACAGCGAGCACGCTGAGCGCGGTTATCCCGAATTTGATCGCCTGCCGTTACACAAACCGCTGGCGGGATAGGAGAAGGACCATGGATCAACAACACGTACTGCAACGGCGCGCCATTTATACGGTTCTGCAGGAATGGCTGGATGAGGAAAAGATGGTGGAGGCGCTGCTGGTGTTCGAGGAACACCACAAAGGCAAACCCTCCATTGCCATTCACGAATACCTAACCCGCATCAATCACCTGTTCGAGCAGACCATGGACACGCGGCAGATCCGGCGACGGTTGATGGAAGTGCTGGTGCGCCGTTCCAGTGACCTGGCTCCCGACCCCATGCCGATGCTGCAACGGGCCCAGGCCAGGTCCGCCAGTGAGGTATTCGACCTGCAGCCCTCCGCAGACCAGATGGCGCTGCATACCCTGATTTCGGAGCTGATGAGAAAAGCCTCCGCCGGTCAACGGAAGCAACTGCATGAACAGTTGGCCAAACAATTGGCCAAACGTTTTGTGAACGGCAGCTACGATCTGCTGGCGCAGTATCTTATTTCCGACAACCCACAGTATCTGGCACGCTTTGATGACCGCGCATTACAGGATTTTTTCACGGTCATTTACGTGGCCTGTTGCGAGGTGCTGGGGCCGGTGATGACGGATCAGTGGTTTGGTTCGGCGGTGTTTCAGATTCGCCAGAACAACAGCGCTGCCGGTGAGCGGCTGAACCGCTATTTGTAGAGGGGCGGCCACCCGGGCTTATGGCCTGTTTTTAGATTGTGGCGTATTTGGTGACGCGTAAAGCCCTGAGTGGAAACGCCAGAAGGGAATCCTCATAGGCCACCTCGATGTAGCCGATGGCGCTGCCATTGTGAAACAGGGTCAACGGACACATGGTCAGGGAGTCCTTCAGGTTCATCAGATCATAGGATTTTTCACCGCTGGCCTGCACCGCGCCGATACCCGGTAGATCAAAGCGCAATTCATAACGGGGCCCCATGGGTTTCAGGGTGAAGTAGCCATGGGTTTCCGTGGTCAGGTTGCGCGCCGGCAGAGTGACGCTGCCAACAAACGGCTGTGGCTTCCAGGGCCGCAGCCGCCGCATGAAGGTCACCTCGATGGTGAATGCAAACGCTTCCTTGCGGTGGCTTTCGTTCAACTCCAGCCAACCTTTCATGGTCTCTTGCAGTTTCAATGTCAGCATGTGGCCCTCTGGTCATTACGGAAATTCCCCCTGCAAACCAACCCGACGGATTGCAGTCAAGAATTCAGTATAGCCGGTCGCGGGAGCCGGTAAACTAGCGGTCGATGATCACCACGGTGCCAGCGAGCTTATCGTGAAAGCCTTGCTTGCGCTTATCCCAGGCAATCCAGAACAGGCCCAAACCCAGCGGCAGGATCGAAACGAAATACCCCAGATAACGCACCACCAAGCGGCCGCCGGACACTTCCTCGAAGGTATTGGCATCCACAATCTTGCCCTTAAACGCCATCTTGCCCGGGGTTGACGCAAAGCGCACCCACAGCGCCACCACCAGAATAAACGGCAATACCAGCTGCACCATGCCGCTGGTGATCATGTATTGGGTGCTTTCGTCATCCAGAGGGGTCGCCACCAACACCACCAGCATGACGATGGCGATAACGATCCCCATCCAGATGTTGTCGATGATGGATGCCAACACCCGCATCCAGAAGCCCATGTATTGATGTTCAACGGCCGCTTGAGTGACCTCCGCCGCCGGCGTTTCGTAGGCATTGCTCATCAGATTTTCCTTTTTTGTTTTTATGGTACTTACAGCTGGATTCTGCACCAGCAACGATTAATTTATGGTAAAACTGCGCCTGACGCCAGATCACGCCGTTTAAATAACCCTGGCCTCTAAATAATCCTGGCCTCGCAGCGCAAACCCTCGCCCAGCACCGCCATCAGTTGATCCCCAGTCTGCAGGGCGGCTACCCCGGCCGGGGTTCCGGTCAGCACCACATCCCCCGGCAACAGCGTAAAGTGTTGGCTCATGTAGGCGATCAACGCATACAACGGGGTAATCATATCGGCGGTGTTACCCTGCTGCCGCAGGCTGCCATTGACGGTTAAAGACAGGTCTGTGTGCTGCGGATCGGTCAACTGTGCCGGGGTGATGAAGCCCGACAACGGGCAGGCACCATCAAAACTCTTGGCGATTTCCCAGGGATGGCTTTTTTCTTTCAGCCGCGATTGCAGATCGCGCAGGGTCAGATCCAAACCCAGGCCAAACCCCAAAATAGCATCCCGGGCCTGCGCGGCGCCTGCCGCCTGCAGAGGCTTGCCGATCAATACCGACATTTCCAGTTCGTGGTGACATTCCCCCTCTCCTTTTGGAATGCAGATCTCACCGGCAAACGGCACCACCGCAGTGGCAGGCTTGATAAACAGAATGGGTGAAGTGGGAACCGGATTATTCAGCTCCCGGGCATGCTCAGCGTAATTGCGGCCGACGCAGACCACTTTGCCCAGGGGCAGATCAAGGGCCTCGCCATTGAGACTGTGCTGATAGTTCATCCACAACTCCTAAACTTCATAATCCCCCCCACTAAAGATCGAATATTTTGCCGGGGTTCATAATGTTCATGGGATCAAACGCAGCCTTCACTGCCCGCATATAATCGATGTCAGCGGCACTGCGCGTATATTCCAGATAGGGCTTTTTGGTCATACCCACACCGTGTTCGGCCGACACACTGCCGGCGTATTTCTGTACCGTTGCAAACACCTGGGTATTCACCTCTTCACAGCGCCGGAAGAATTCCTCTTTGCTCAGGGCCGCAGGCTTCAGGATATTCAGATGCAGGTTACCGTCGCCGATATGGCCAAACCACACGATCTCGAAATCGGGGTAACGACTGCTGACGATGTTGTCGATCTCTTCCAGGAAATCCGGCACTTTGGACACGACCACGGACACATCGTTCTTGTAGGGCGTGAACGGCGCGATGGTCTCGCTGATGCCCTCCCGCAGGCGCCACAGATTGGCCGCCTGGCTTTCGCTCTGGCTGATGACCCCGTCCAGCACCCAGCCTTCCTCAACACATTGCTCGAACAGCGCCATGGCCTGCTCCAGCACATCCTCGGTGGGGGATTCGAACTCCAGCAAAGCATAATAAGGCGCCGCTGCCGCAAACGGCCGCGGTACGTCCTGATGCTCGGTGACCAGCTTCACCGCAATATCGGAAAAGAACTCAAAAGCGGTGAGGTCGATCCGGCTTTGAAAGGTTTCCAGTACCTTCATAATGGCGCGGAACTCCGGCACGCCCAGCACCAGCACGGTCAGGTTCTGCGGCGCGCGCGCCAGCTTCATGGTGGCTTCCACAATCAGGCCCAGGGTGCCTTCAGCGCCGATAAACAGGTGCCGGAAATCATAGCCGGTGGCGTTCTTGTCCAGGCCGCCGTTCAGATCCAGCAAATCCCCCTTGCCGGTCACCACTTTCAGGCCCTTCACCCATTCCCGGGTCATGCCATAGCGGATCACCTTGATGCCGCCGGCGTTGGTGGAGATATTGCCACCCAGCTGACTGGAGCCGGCGGAGGCAAAATCCACCGGATAGTAAAGATTGTTTTCTTCAGCAAACTGCTGCAGCTGCTCCGTCACCACCCCGGCTTGGCACTGAACAGTGCGGTCGATGGGATTGAAATCATTGATTTTATTCATCAAATCAAAGGCCACCACCACCTCGCCATTGGCCGCCACCGCCGCCGCGCTCAGCCCGGTACGACCACCGGAGGGCACCAGCGCCACCTGGTGTTCGTTGGCAAACCGCACAATGGCCTGCACCTGCTCCACGGTTTTGGGCAGCACAATGGCCAACGGAGCCGGATCGTACTTTTTGGTCCAGTCGCAGCCGTAGTGCTGCAGGCTGTCGGCATCGGTCAACACCCGGCCCGCATCCACAAGTTGGCTCAATCCGGCAATAATCTGATTGGTGTCGGTCATGATTTTCTCTTTAAATACAGCAGGTTAATCAGGAATACTCGATAAGCAGGGCAACATCGGACACCCGCCAGTCAGGCAGCCCAAGGTGGATTCATTAGGGAAATTCACGCCACCATGTGAGAATTTCACGCATCTTTTCATGGCTCGGGACTGCGTTTTTGATGCGATATGATACCATAGCCGCCCTCAAAGCTACCCCCATTTGATACGAGTAAAACAGCATGAGCACGACTTCTCTGGATAAAAGCAAAATCCGCATTCTGTTGTTGGAAGGCGTCCACCAATCTGCCGTTGAAAACTTCGAGCGGGCCGGGTACACCAATATCGAGTACCTGAAAACCTCCCTGCCGGAAGACCAACTGAAAGCAAAGATTGCCGACGCCCACTTTGTTGGTATCCGCTCCCGCACCCAATTGACCGAAGACGTGTTTGCGGCGGCCCAGAAGCTGATCGCGGTGGGTTGTTTCTGTATCGGCACCAATCAGGTGGATCTGACGGCGGCCCTCATTCGCGGTATTCCCGTATTCAACGCCCCCTTTTCCAACACCCGTTCCGTGGCCGAGTTGGTCTTGGCGGAAGCCATCCTGCTGCTGCGCGGCATTCCGGAAAAGAACGCAGTCTGCCACCGGGGCGGCTGGCAAAAATCCGCGGCCAACAGTTTTGAGATCCGCGGCAAAACCCTGGGCATCATCGGTTACGGCAACATCGGTTCGCAGTTGAGCGTTATCGCCGAGAACCTGGGCATGAAGGTGAAGTTTTATGACGTGGTCACCAAACTGCCGCTGGGTAACGCGGTGCAGGTGGGCACGCTGGACGAGTTGCTGGAGCAATCCGACATCGTCAGTCTGCACGTTCCCGAAACCGCTGCCACCAAGTACATGTTCGGCCAGGATCAACTGGCCAAAATGAAACCCACCAGCATTCTGATCAACGCCTCCCGCGGTACCGTGGTGGACATCGATGCGCTGGCCCAAACCTTGGGTGAAAAGAAAATCCTGGGCGCTGCCATCGACGTGTTCCCGGTGGAACCCCGCGGCAACGATGAAGAATTCGTATCACCGCTGCGGGAATTCGATAACGTGATCCTGACCCCGCACATCGGCGGCAGCACCCTGGAAGCACAGGTCAACATCGGTGCCGAAGTGTCGGAAAAGTTCATCAAGTACAGCGACAACGGCTCCACCATTTCGGCCGTGAATTTTCCGGAAGTGGCACTGCCGGTACACGACAATGTGCACCGTATTCTGCACATACACGAAAACGTGCCCGGCGTGCTGTCCAACATCAACAACCTGTTTTCCACCAACAACATCAACATCTGTGGCCAGTATCTGCAAACCAATGACAAGATCGGTTACGTGGTGATTGACATTGATAAAGCACACAGTGAACTGGCGTTGGAAAAACTGAAAGAGGTGGACAGCACCATCCGCTGCCGCGTGCTGTATTAAACAATGCAGGCAGCAGGAAAAAAGCCCGCTTTATGCGGGCTTTTTTTGTTTTGGCCACCCCAATAATCCCCGTGATACTTTCTCCATACTTTCGTGAGGATTACGTGCCCTGTTGAGATCACACTGCTGGTGAATGGTGCTGCAATCCGCTGCCATTCCAAACCAGGAAGTTATTAATTCATCTCAACTCAGGGCCAACACTATGATCAATAAACTATTACTCCGCTGCCTGTGGGCATTCCTACTGCTTGGCAGTGTATCCGTTACCGCCTGGGCGGATTACGCTTCACCCGGCAAAGTCTTCACCATGACCAATTCCCCTGAGGGGAACGAAGTGCTCATGTTTACCCACCACCCCTATCAGGGCCTGATCCCCAGCGGCAGTTTCGCCACCGGTGGTGACGGCACTGGGTCAGGTCTAGGCAATCAGGGTGCCGTGATGATCAGCAAAAACGGTCATTGGCTATTCGTTGTCAACGCCGGCAGCAACAGTCTGTCGCTGTTCAAGGTGGGGGCCGACAACATTACGTTGTTGACCACCGTAGACACTGCCGGGGAACGCCCGATCAGTGTAACCCAGCACAGAAACAAGGTATTCGTGCTAAACGCCGGTAGCGATTCCATTGCAGGTTTCAAGCTGATGCATAATGGTTCATTGGAGCTGATCGAGAACTCCGTGCGTGGCTTGAGTGGAACGGGAACCGGTGCCGCACAGATCAGCTTCACTCCGTGGGGTGATGGCCTGTTGGTAACGGAAAAAGCCACCAACCTGATTACCAGCTTTTCGGTGAGCGATGATGGCGTCCCGGGTGAGCCCATTGTGAATGAGTCTGCCGGTGCCACACCCTTTGGTTTTGCGTTCGATCGCTACGGTCATGCCATTGTCAGCGAGGCCAATGGTGGTGCTGCCGATGCCAGCAGCCTGTCATCCTACCGGGTGAACGACAATGGTTCCCTGAGCGTATTGGCGTCTGCCGTACCTACTACTGAAACAGCCGCTTGCTGGGTAGTGATGTCCGCCAACGGCCGAACTGCCTTTACCACCAACGCCGGCTCTTCTTCCATCTCCGCATTCAAAGTAAAGCGCAATGGCACATTGAAGCTGACCACTGAAGACGGTGTTGCCGGCTTCACCGGCGAAGGCAGTGCACCTATCGATATGGCACTTTCCGATAATGGAAAATTCCTCTACACCCTGAGTGCAGCAGATGGCAGCATTGCCGCGTTCCTGGTGTTGGGTAATCGTTATTTGGTACCACTGCCAGGTGCCACTGGTCTGGCAATCGGTTTGAACGGATTGGCGGCATTCTAAGATCAGGCTGCACTAACCACTGCTGAATAGGCATCCGGTGAAAGATCCCGGGTGCCTATTCAATAGGTTTTTAATAAACGTTTATACAAAAAAATTTCAACATATTGAAAACGAGTATATTTATACAATTTTATCTTCTAAGTCTTGCTATATACTGTTGTTCCAGTGCACAGATAGCACAGCAACATAATCAATCAGATGCGCAAAATGAACAACAAATCGAAACAACATCCTGACTTTTCAGTGCAGTGGCATGACTCATCCAACGAGTTTGTATCACAAATCTTTATCGACAATCCCGACCTGAATACAGATGCTTTGTTGCGTGAGCAATTGCATGAGCCGCTCATTCTTTTGGAAACCACGACAACCTGCGTTGCCGTTACCGAAATGTGTTGGAATGAACCCACCTCCATTTCCCTGGTTCCAGACCGGCCGGCATTCTCCATGATGGCATCTTCTTCCCCCCTGTTCTCCGTGCAGTATGGATACGAAGAGGAACAGGACACCACCGCTGCTATCGGCAATACCCTGTTTCTGGTTCCCGGCAAAAAAATCACCGGCCACGGTAGTGCAGGTTCGTTTCGTTCAATTATGGTGTCGTTTGATACGGCCTACGCAGAAACCATTTTCGGTGAACTGAACCGACTCAGCAGCGATCAGTTGAACCGTTCGCTTTGCGTGCAGAATTCACTGATCACCTCGCTGCTGTTCAGATTGATGAAAGAGGCCATGCACCCGGGGGCCATGAGTAACGCTGTGGTGGACGCCTGTGGTAATGCGATGCTGGTGGAGTGCGCTCATTGGCTGAGCTCAACTCAGCCAGCGTCGGACGTTCGCGGCAAACTGACCGCCAAACATCTCGCCATCATCGAGGAATACCTCAACAGTACCCACGGAAAATTGCCCAGCGTAGCCGATATGGCCAAGGCCTGCAGATTCAGCGAGCGTCACTTTCTGAAACTCTTCCGCGAGGAAAAGAAATGCACGGCGGCCCAATATATAAAAGCCTTTCAGGTGGAAAGAGCGAAAACCTATTTGCTGGACACCGACCTGCCATTAAAGGAAATCGCTTACCGGCTTGGTTTCCGTTCCTACAACAGTTTTTCTTCCGCGTTTCGTGCTGCCACCGGGCAATCGCCTAATGCTTTGAGGAAAAAAGCCTGAGCCCATATCTCCGAAATTCATCACTCCAACTCCGATATTCGATAGCTTTCATCGTTGCCCCCCCGCCTCCCCCTGTGTACTCTTGAAAGAAAAAACATTCCAAAAAGAAAAGAGAGAAATTCTGTGAAGAGTTCTATAAAGACGCACACTGCTGGCGTCAAACCCTGCTTGTCTCGACTAAACGCCTTGATCTTGCTATCCCTGCTTATTTCCATCGCTGGCTGCAGCAAAGTAGCGGAAAACACTACCGTTTTGTTCGGCACCCTGTTCGACCTGCGTCCGCTGGGTTATCAAAGTAAGGAGTTCTTCATTGAAGGGATCGCCAACAGCTACCTGCCGGTGGGTGAACTCACCAGCGACGGCCAGTGGCAAGCAGTGGAAAATGAACAGGCCGCCTATCTCACCCGTATAGTGGTCAAGCGTCCCATCAATGCTGATGATTTCAATGGCACGGTCGTGGTGGAGTGGAACAATGTGTCCGGCAACACTGACGCGCCCGCAGAGTGGAGCGCCGCCCACACCGAATTTATACGAGAAGGTTACGCCTGGGTAGGAATCAGTGCCCAACGCAAGGGCATCGACAACGTGGGTGACATCAGCCTGGTTAACTTCGATGCTTCGTTAAAAGCCCTGAATCCCGCACGCTACGACAAACTGGTACACCCTGGTGACAGTTTTTCCTACAGCATGTTTCACCAGATCGCGACAAAAATTCGCTTTCCTGAGGAGGAAGACTACCTGCAGGGACTGCAGGTAGAAAGAATGATTGCAGCCGGCGAATCCCAGTCCGCCGCGCGCATGATCACCTACATCAACTTGTTGGGCAAAACAGAAGGTGTGTTCGACGGTTTCTTCGTACACAGCCGCTTTGGTTCCAGTGCGCCAGTATCCGAAAGCCCTCTGCAGGAATCCCTACCCCCAGCCATTGTGAACATTCGGGAAGACCTTTATAAACCTGTGATGTTGTTGCAAACAGAGACAGATCTGTTTGTGAGATCCTTTTTGCCGGGAAATGCCTATGAAAACCGCCAGGATGATACGGAGTTCTTTCGTCTGTGGGAAGTAGCGGGCACCGCCCACGCGGATACTTACAATACCCTGGGCTTGTTCGATCGCGGTATCTCCTCCTATTACGCCCAACTGATTTCCGTTTCCTACGCTATTCCCCTGATTGCGCCGTGCGATGCCCCGGTGAACGGCAACCCGATTCATCACTTCACCGTAAACGCCGCATTCCATGCACTGGATACCTGGTTGCGTACCGGTGTTGCACCGGCCATAGCGGATCGCCTGGCGGTTGCAGGAACCCCGCCGCAGTACCTGACGGACGAGTTTGGCAACACCCTTGGCGGCATCCGCTCACCTTACGTGGATGCTCCATTGGCCACCTTCTCCGGCATCGGTAGCGGATCAACAATGTGCATGATTTTCGGTTCCATGAAGAAGTTCAGTTCGGAACAGCTCGCTGAAATCTATTCATCCCGGGATGATTACCTCGACCAAGTGGAACAATCCATTGCAGGTTCGTTGGAGCAGGGATTCCTGCGACCTGCCGATGCGGAAAAAATTCGCCAGGCATCGCGCAGGATGTCACGGACCATCCCGGAATAAGGAGAAACCCATGCACCCATCAGCTCAATCAAACAAAAGGAATGTAAGTGGTTCTCACCTGATCACAGCCCTGCTTGGAACGCTTATGCTCAGTGGCTGCGAATACCAGTACACCGGCGACGGCTATACCATCATTGAGGAGAACCCCAACGCCCAGCCCTGGTTCGATGTCTTCCGCCCTCTCGACATGACCGCTGTGGTGAGTGAATCGGGCCAACTGCTCCCGGTGATTGTCTGGGCCAACGGGGGCTGCTTGCGCAGCAACTTCACCTGGCAACCCCTGTTTAAACGCTGGGCCGCGCAAGGCTATGTGGTACTGGCCATGGCGGAGGAACCCGGCAACGGCGCAGTGGGTACCAGTAACGTAGAAGACCACGGGGCACTCATTGACTGGGCACTGTCCCAGTCTCCGTACGCCGACATTATAGATGCCAACCGGGTGGTGGCTGCCGGTAATTCCTGTGGCGGGGTGACGGCATTAGGCCTGGCGGCGATAGACACGAGGGTGGCAGCGGTATTCGTGCTGTCCGGCTCCAGCGCCATCGGCGCCACCAGCGAATCCATCATGCAGGCCATTCAGGTACCTGTTGGTTATATCACCGGTGGCCCCACAGATATCGCCGGCGGCCCTGCCCGTTCGGATTTTGATACCCTGCCCGCCGACGCCCCGGCCATGCTGGTACAACGAATCACCGGTGGACACCTCACCGTTTCCACCAACGTCGCCATCCTGGAAGAAGTGGCTGATATCGCCCTCAATTGGATGAATCTGACCCTTGATGGCAACGAAGCATCCTATCTGGATCTGACTTCGGAAACAGTGTGCGCCACTTGCACCCCTGGAGACTGGATTTTGACTGAGAAGAATTTGGACTTGCTGGTGGAGTGAGAATGTAAATTCACTTCAAGCTTGTGTCTCAGCAAAGTAGAGAACTACTTCCACACTCACCGACATTTATAGAGCAGTGTGCGTTTCTCAAGAAAAGCATTCACACTCAGATCACCGGTCAACAGCATTTCAGCCGCCCAGGCCAGCCCCACCAGCTCCGGCAAACGATCAAAACTGATTTGGATTCCCATCCCCCCCTCTTTTCACGAACATTTCGCTGAAGTGGGCCGCGGTGGAGGCAATACGCATATCGCACAATAACGCTATTTCGATACCCGCCCCCACGGCGACACCATTAATAGCACCGATGATCGGCACCCGCTGTTCATCATGGCATGGTACATGGGTGGCGTTGAGGGTTGTTGCTGCTCTCCGGGGGCGGCCTTGAACAAATGTTCCAGGCCACCGCCATCCCGCTTGATAGCTTCCACATCATCGCCGCTACAAAAACAGCGCCCGTTACCGGTGAGGATGTTGTGTTTTTTTATTTACAAATTATAAGGATGCAGAGCAAAGGGTTCACCTTAGCGGGATGATGTGCTTCATGAAACGCCTTACGGGCATCCCAGGCTTTTTTGTAGCAATAAAACGGTACTGTTGGATACAGGTGATGAGCAAGATGATAGTTCTGATACATCATCAGCACACTCATGACTTTATTCCAGCCCTCGAGCATTAACGTCGCCTGACAGGGGTTCTCCCGGTGAGTATAAACGTGGGGCACATGGGGCAAATACATAAACACGAAACACACCAGCCACACCATACCCCGCGAGGGGATAAACCACAGGAACGCGGCATTTTTAAATGCGTAGGCGACACCATGATCCGGATCCAGTTCTTGGTTGGCAAAGCGATGATGCTGCATGTGCATAACCATCAGCATCTTGCCGCTGTTCCCCGGCAGATAGGTTTGCATCATCTGGAAGAACACCACTTGTTCACCCAGGGAATACGGGATACTGCATTATGGGACGCATCATGGGCCGGCGTAAATTGCACGTAATAGGCGATGATATTGATCAGGCATCCAGCCCACAGTGAAAGGTGGCCGTTCAGACAGGCGAACCACACCGCCACAATCATGATCTGGGTAATGATCAACAGGCCGAAGGTGGGCAACGCCAGCAGCGGTTTCCTGCGCAGCTCAGCCAACGCGGCTTTTTCCCTTTTTTCCTGATCATGGTCCTGGCCCAGTCCCTGTCCATCAACGGATTAATACGCGGTTATAGTATTGCCAGTCTTGATTTTATTATTGGTCTTGAAAGCGTTTGGTACAGCTTCCTGACCGACCATAATAATGACCCACTGGTTTACCCACCATGACCATTTGGCTCATCCACCCCACCCAATGTCAGGAAATGCCAGTTACGAAACAACCAAGAGCGTATACAAAAACCCCGCTGCCGCACTCAACCCGATCACCCGCAGGATGCTCCATTGCAGTTGGTGCAGCATGGCAACACAAATGATTCCCCAGGCCAGCGAGGGTATATCCAGCCCAAACAACGGCCCGGCGCCCACGCCATTGGGAAACAACACATGCTCCCCGAAGAACAATGCCAGATTCAGAATCACCCCCACTACCGCTGCGGTAATACCGGTTAATGGCGCCGTGAGTTTCAGTTGATTGCGGCTGGCTTCCACCAGGGGGCCACCCAACAAAATGAAGAGAAAAGACGGCAGAAAGGTAAAAAAGGTGACGATAGAAGCTGCCAACATGGCCCCCAACACCAGAGCATCCGGCCCCAACACCGCCTTGGTCCAGCCACCCACGAACCCCACATAGGCCACCACCATGATCAGCGGCCCAGGCGTGGTTTCCCCCAACGCCAGGCCATCCATCATTTGGGTGGCAGAGAGCCAACCGTAGTTTTCCACACCCCCCTGCACCACATAGGGCAATACCGCATAGGCGCCACCGAAGGTCAGCAGAGCCGCCTTGGTAAAGAACCAGCCCATCAGGCTCAGGTCATGCTTGGGCCCCACTGTCGTCCAGAGTGCCCCCATCACCAACCACCATAACCCCACCCCCACCATAACGGTCAGCATCAGGCGACGGCGGGAAAAGCGCGCATGCTCAGGCACCGGACTGTGATCACCAATCAAGGCATCTACCACGCCATCACTTTTCGCTGTGTGAGCTGGCGCAGCCTGAAAGATATGGGGCAACCAGCGCATGCCGATCCAGCCCAGCAATGCGGCGCCCAACAGAATCGCCGGGAACGGTACATCGAACACCGCGATGGCAAGGAAAGACAACGCCGCAATCCCCCACAGAAACCAGTGTTTTAACACCCGTGAACCAATCCGCCAGGCCGCTAATAGCACGATGGCAGTGACCGCCGGTTTGATACCGTAGAGAATACCCGCCACCAACGGCAGATGCCCAAAGCTCAAATAAATCCAGCTCAACAGCATCAGCAGCAACAAAGACGGCAGCACAAACAAGCCACCGGCCACAATGCCGCCTCTCACACCATGCATGAGCCAGCCGATGTAGGTGGCCAGTTGCTGGGCTTCCGGCCCGGGCAGTACCATGCAATAATTGAGGGCATGTAGAAAACGCCGCTCTGAAATCCAGCGGCGCTTGTCCACCAGCTCCTGATGCATCATGCTGATTTGGCCCGCAGGCCCGCCAAAACTGATAAAACCCAGTTTCAACCAATACCAGAAGGCCTGTTTCAGGCTCACTGCTTCACCGCTATGAGGCATGCTTACTCCAACAAATCGTTACGTAAAAAATCATTGCCAGACGCTGCCGGCCGACCTACATTCAGCGCTAGTATCACCCTATGTGGACACCATGAGCCAACGCCGTATTTACCTCGACAATTTGAAATCACTGTCTGATCAATTGATTGCCGCCCAGGCGCCAATCCGCATACTGGACAGCATCAAATGGCCCCCCCAATGGCGGCAACGGTTCTTCGATTCTGACATGCGTTGGTTACCCAATGCTGACACCGACTACTATCAATCCCAACCCCTGAATTTTCAGCCGGCCGCCAAGCAGGAGGAATTCAAAGCGCTGAAACAGTCGATCAAACGCAAACTGGGCAAGCATGATCCCCTTGGCAAGTTACTCACCACCACCACCGATCAGTACATCCAGGTGGTGGACATGCTGCAGGCCCGGGGCAAACCGGAGTTCGGCCGCTGCAGCGTGGAACTTTACGGCTCGGCCCGTGATCACCTGTTCGGCGACAAGCGCACCCTGCTGGAAGTAGGGGAACAACTCTGCGCCATCTTCTCACAACCGGCGGCCCAGCACATCGCCTTTGCCCAGCCCAAGCTCTATGACGCCAGCGAGTCGGTGGCGTTGTTGCAGAAACGGTTGAACTGCTATTTCACCAAAGGTGAGCTCAAGGTGATCTTGTCCGACGGCATTGTCTCCGATGCCGCCGCCGGTGGCGACAGTATCAAGATGAACTCACGGGCACGCTTCTCCGAGCGTGATCTGCGGGTGCTGGAAGTGCATGAGGGCTGGGTACACGTGGGCACCACTTTGAACGGGCGCCGCCAACCCTACGCCAGTTGGTTAAGTGTGGGGTCGCCGCGCATTGCCGCCATCCAGGAAGGGCTGGCCCTGTTGATGGAAACCCTTACCTTCAGCAGCTTTCCGTTTCGCGCCCGCCGGGTCAGTGACCGGGTCAGCGCCATCCATGTGGCGCAAGAAGGCGCGGACTTTGTGGAAACCTTTCACCATCTGCGGGATCGCGGCCTGCCGGACGCCGACGCCTACACCACCACACAGCGGGTGTTCCGCGGCGGCATGGTGACCGGGCGTTCCGTATTCACCAAGGATTTATCTTACGTTAAGGGCTTTGTGGAAAACGTAAACTTCATTCGCAGCGCCATCGGTGCCGGTTTGCCGGAATTGATCCCCATGCTGTTTGCCGGCAAGATCACCCTGGAAGACATCCCCGTGCTCTACGAAGCCTATCTGGAAGGCATCGTGGAACCCCCGCGCTATCTGCCGGACATGTTCCGCGACCTGAACGGCCTGTACGTGTGGTTCGGGTTTTCCAATGGCCTGTCGCTGGTGGACATGAAACGGGTGCAAAAGCACTACTTGAAAACCTTCGATCAAATTACGCCGGTCTGCCCGTTGGAGATGGCACCCGGCCAAACCCCGGAAGGTGACCTGGACCCACTGCCCTAAGCCCAGCCCCACTACCTACCATCAACCGGCCCATCAATAGCTAAATCCTATCAAAACCCTTAATATGATTCATTTCACTTAATGAGAATCATTTGCAATCATTAATCCCACTGAACCTGATCCTGTTGACCCACATCCTGACGGAGGCTACTCATGAAGAAGACCATCAGTTTCGCAGTGTTGCACATGGCGGTAGCCTTTTCTATCGGCTACCTTATGACCGGCGACGTTCTGGTGGGGGGCGCCCTGGCGCTGCTGGAACCCCTGTGCAATACCGTGGTGTTCTATTTCCACGAAAAGGTCTGGAACCGATTGGAGCGGCCGGCTGCGCACAGTAAACCACCGCACATTATCCACGCCTGAGATAACATCCACGCCTGAGACAAAATCCACCCCTGAAACAAACCGTAACCAAGCAGAGTATGGCGCTGCTTGGTTAGGTTGCCCTGGCCACGTACCATGCTCTTTTCCCTGATGAGAACAACGCAACGGATGGGCCCGCACAATGTACTATGGAGAACGACTCAACAGCATCAGCCACCTGATCGGTGCCGTATTGGCGTTGGTGGCCCTGGGGGCGCTACTGACCATCAGTATTCAGACCGGCGATCCCTGGACCATCATCGGCTTCTCGGTATTCGGCCTCAGCATGGTGTTGCTGTATACCATGTCCACTCTGTACCACAGTTTTCATCCCCCTCACCTGAAAAAGCTGTTTAAACTACTGGATCATGTTTCCATTTACCTGTTGATCGCCGGCAGCTATACGCCGTTTATGCTGGTGAGTATGCGCGAAGGCAATGGCTTGCTGATCCTGGCATTGGTGTGGGGGCTGGCGGTTATCGGCATACTGACAGAGCTGCTGCTGACGGGAAAAGCCGTCAAAGTGGGGCAGATGATCATATATGTGGCCATGGGCTGGGCCTGTACCCTGGATATCGACAACGTCAAGGCGGCCCTGCCTCATGCGGGTTATTTCTGGCTGCTCACCGGCGGCATCGCCTATACCGCTGGTATCGCTTTTTATCTGGTGGACAAACTGCGCTGGCTGAACCATGCCCACGGTATCTGGCATTTCTTCGTGCTGGTGGGTTCAGCCTCTCATTTTATTGCTATCATAGGTTACGTTCGTTAACCGCATTCAGTTCGAAGCATGCCAGCAGATTTTAACAAAGCCCAGCTACATGACCTTATTCTAAACGCGCTGCAAGGGCTGGTGGACAATGCACAGGCCGCCGTAGACCGTGCTTATGAAGCCGCCACCCATGAAGAAAACATCGCCGAGAACAAATACGATACGCTGGGATTGGAGGCATCCTATTTAACGCAGGGGCAAAGCCGCCGCTTGGCACAGTGCGAATCGGATCTGGCTGCCTTCAAAGCGCTTACGCCACGACCATTCAGCGCAAACGACCCCATTACCATTGGTGCCCTGGTGCAGGTGATCGATGACAAAAATCGTGAGCAGGCTTTTTTTCTGGGGCCTTCAGCCGGCGGTGTAAAAGTACGCTTCCAGGAGTGTGATGTGGTGATGATTACCCCTCTGGCGCCCTTGGGAAAAGCATTACTGAACGGGGCCGTCGGGGATGAAATCACCGTCCCCATCAACGGCAGGGTAGCCCGCTATGAGATTACCCACATCAATTGATATCCATATTGCACCTATCTTTTCTTTATCGTTTGCGCAATAACTCTCTCAGCCCGAGAAACTTGCGCCGATACTGTGCCGGTGTTAGCCCCACCTTTTTCTGGAACTTCAAATTAAAAAAACTGGCATCCTGATATCCCACCGTTTCTGCCACGGCTTCGATCGGAATCGTAGTGGTTTCCAACAGTTGCTTTGCCTCTTCAATACGAAGATTCAGGATATATTCAATGGGGGTCATTCCGGTTGCGTTCTTAAAACGCCGGATATAGGAGCGCTCTGACAAGCCGCTGTTTTTAATGGCTGCATTTACAGGAGCGGACTGGTCGTAATTCTGCGCCAGCCAGACCTGGCTCTCAGCAATGATCGCATCATCATTCTGCCGCTTGCTGCACAAATAAGAGAATGCATGCTGACTGCTTTCATGCCATTCCACCAAATACAATTTGGCGATCCTGATCGCTTCATCCATACCGATGAAGCGGGCAATCAGATACAACCCCAGGTCCATCCAGGTGGTGCCACCACCGGCCATCATCAGGCGCTGACCTTCTCCCGTGGCAATAAAAGCACGATTACCCTGCACCTTCACCGCGGGATAACGTCGCGCCAAGCCCTCGGTAAAACCCCAGTGGCTTGTGGTTTCTTTCCCATCCAGCAAACCGGCCTCCGCCAACAACAGGGCTCCGGTACAAGCGGTGGCAATGACACCGCCATTGGCCCAATAACGCTGCAGCCATTGGATCTCGGCGCTATAGCGCGAGTCCAGCCCGGTATGGGGATCGATAAACATTTCCAGGATGCAGATGGCATCAGGATGATATTCCTCTGTCAGCGCACGATGCGGACGCAACCAACCCTGATTGACCGTCGGCATCTCTTCGCCGGTGAGGGATACAATGGTGGGTTTGATCGCAGCTTCACCCATGACCCCTTCTGTAACGAAAGACCAGTCACGCCCCACTGAGGCCAGCAGGTCATTCATCCCGAACACCGTGGAAAGCGTTGCCTCCGGGGTCGCCAGAATCGCTATTTCGATGATTGGCTTGGTGGCATCGGGGCCTGTCTTGGGATTGGGCATAACGCAGCGTGCAACACAATGTGATTGATCGTGGCTGTTAGAATCGCACGATTCATTCCGCAACCAAAGTATCATTTGGCAGATTTCACTGGTTTTCGTAAATTATGACGTCATCTATTTATCGGTCGCCGCTCTATGATGTCCCACTCTGGCAAGCGCCAGCACGTTACACCGTTACCTTACAAACATTAGAGATGGACATCATGAAGAAGATTACGCTCCTCAGCTATGCGCTGATCGCCTATACCGTGGGTATGGCATCACTCCTGTATTTAATGGGATTTTTAATCAATCTGTATGTGCCAAAGAGCATTGATAGTGGAACAACAGAAGGCTTATGGTTACCCCTTTTCAGCAATATGGGTTTGCTGGTGGCCTACTTTGCCATTCACTCGGTCATGGCCCGGCCCTGGTTCAAGGCCGCCTGGCAACGGATTATTCCTGCCGGCACCGAACGCAGTACGTACATCCTGATATCCGGGGTTACGGTCTTCCTGCTGGTGCTCTTATGGCAACCTTTGACTACGACGATCTGGTTAACGGAGAACCCCATCGCCCGTAATCTCATCATAACCCTCTATCTGGGCGGATGGACCCTCATGACTCTGGCGACCTTTAACATCAACCACTTCGCTTTTTTCGGGCTGCAACAGGCCTGGGCCAGCCTGCGGTCACAGCGCCAGCAATCGCCGGGATTCAGTGCACGATACCTCTATGCACTCACCCGCCACCCCATCAGTTTGGGGTGGTTGATTGTGATGTGGGCGACTCCAGCGATGAGCCTTGGGCATCTATTGATGGCCATTGTTGCAACGCTGTACATCTTCATCATCACACCGGTGGAAGAAGCCGACCTGGTCGCGGAGATCGGTGATGACTATCGGCACTACCAGCAGACCGTCCGTCGCTTCCTGCCGATACCGAAAAAAGTAGCGCAATGAGGAAACCAACATGATTGCAACCAAACCCTTGCAGGAGGTTATTATCCTCGGCGCCGGCACCTCCGGCCTGTCCATTGCCAGATGTCTGCTGGACAAAGGCATCAAGCCACTGCTGCTGGAAGCATCCGATGCGGTGGCTGCATCCTGGCGCAAGCGTCATCCACAGTTATCACTCAACACCCACCGTACGTTGTCGTCCCTACCGGGAAAAGCGATCGACAAACGATTGGGGGGCTTTATAAAAAGGGATGATTATGTGACTTATGTGGAAACCTATGCACAGGAACTGATACATTCACACGGCCTGGAGATCAGGTTCAATACACCGGTTGAGCGCATTGACGCATCGGACAAAGGCTGGCAGGTCATCACAAACCAACAACCATTCACCACCAAATGCCTGGTGGTGGCCACCGGCACCGATCGCGAACCCTACCTGCCAACCTGGAACGGCCAGGAAACCTTTACCGGCTGCGTCACCCATGCCGCCCATGTGGGCCATATGGAACGCTATGATAACCAGAATGTGGTGGTGGTCGGTGGCGCCAACTCCGGTATTGATATTGCCAATCACCTGTGCAAACGGGGGCGTTATAAATCACTCACCGTTTCCATGCGTAATGGTTCCCATCTACTGCCCACCTACATTGCGGGTATTCCCACCCAGCTATCCGGCCCATTACTTGCCAGGCTGCCGTTGCGGGCCCAGGACGTTTTGGCAAATCTGTTTTCCCGATTGTGTTTTGGGGATTTGACCAAATATGGCATGAAAACGCCCAGCACCGGGGTCGCCACCCGCTTGGCTCAATCCAAAGTGGCGCCCGGTTTTGATGATGGGTTCGTCAACGCGCTGAAAACCAATGCATTGAGCGTGGCCCCGGAGATTGCGCATATCAATGTAGATCAAGTGACGTTTAAAGATGGCCGCCAGACGAAAGCTGATCATATTATTTGTGCCACCGGCTATCGCACCGGCCTGGAAAAATTGCTACCCGGGGAATGTATATTGGAAAACGATCGCTACCAGAACGCCACCGGGCTCTGGGTGTTTGGCATGACACCCAAAATTGAAGGCAGCATCTATGCCCGAGCGGTTGAGGCTGAGGCATTGTCTGCGGCCATTAGAAAACAGTTGGCGGCATAATCGCCCGCAGGATTTCCCATAGCAACAAGCCGGGGCTAAACACCCGGCTTGAATTTTTCTCCCTTTCAAATCGACTCCAGCATTTCCTCATAGGTCGAATCATCAATCATGCTGCCCCACTGTTCGGTGGCCTCGCGCACTGTGGTCAGCGTCCAAAAGCGGCTGTTGCGCATCAGATTACGCAGCACCTGGTTATTCAGGTGGTGGCCACTGCAGTGTCCCACAAAGCGACCGAAGATGGGCGCACCGGCCAAAGCCAGATCGCCAACAGCATCCAACAGTTTATGGCGCACAAATTCATCCTGGTAGCGCAGCCCATCCTCGTTGACCACATCATCACCGGCCACCAGAATGGCGTTGCGTAATGACCCTCCCCGGGCCAGGCCCAGGGACTGCAGAGTGGCCAGCTGGTCTTCAAAGCCAAAGGTACGGGCAGCCGCAATCTGCGAGCTGAACAGCGCTTCGGTCAGTGGCATTGAGTAGTTCTGCTTGCCGATGATTCTGGATTTGAAATCGATGGTGACATCAAACCAGGGCCGTGGACAGGGCATAAACCCGGCGTATTTATCTCGCTCGTGGGTCCATACCGGATTGGTGATCACCAGGGCTCTGCGCTCTTGCCGCTGCGGTATCAACCCTTCTGCCTGAATCCTTTCCACAAAGGTTTTGGCGCTGCCATCCATGATGGGCACTTCCGGGCCGTCAATCAGAATGCGGGCGTTGTCCACTGCACAGGCCGCCAGCGCAGCCATCAGATGCTCGATGGTACTCACTGATATACCAAAGCCATTGGTTACCGTGGTGGAAAGCCGGGTATCGGTTACGCTATGCCAGCGTGCGGCAATCACCTGTTGCCCCGGCTCCACATCCAGGCGCTCAAAAACATATCCACTATCGGTCTCCGCCGGCAGCAAGGTCATACTGGCCGGCTTGCCGCTGTGCAATCCGCGGCCCACAAAGTGCACCGGGCCCGCCAGAGTGTGCTGATAATAAGGGGTGTGTTGCGTTAGGTTCATAACCCGTTCCTCGTGTTTGATTGACTGAGTTCAGGTTACGAAAATGCCGGTGGGCTTACTGGTCCGCCTGCGCCAAGGTCTTGTCCGTGGTTTGTCATTTCCCGCCAAGTGTTTATCCTTGTCTGAAACACCGGGGAGATACCTTTGTGCCAGCATCCACACTCAGCTCCTGGGCATTGCTCGTCTGGGAAGAACTCAACGCCCGCCAGCTGGATGCCCAGGCGATTTTCCAGGCGGCGGGATTGGCCCCCTCCAAGTTGAGCAACACCGTCGCCCGCTTCCCCCTGGCCAACATGACCCAGTTGTGGGATTTGGCGGCTCAGGCCAGTGGCGACGACGGCTTTGGCATCGCCGCCGGCGGACGCTGGAACCCCACCACCTTTCACGCCCTGGGCTTTGCCTGGCTGGCCAGTAACTCCCTGGGGGAAGCCTTGCACCGTATGGCCCGTTATGGCCGCTTCCTGAACGATGGCCTGGATTACAGCTTGCTCTCGGAGCAGGTACGCTACCGTTTCCGCATCACCATCAGCCGCGACCGGCAGCAGGTGGCGGCCAATGGTCCGTCCTCCGATGCCGGTATCGTGGCACTGCTGAAAATGTGCCGCCAATTGCTGGGGGAGGGTTTCAGCCCCATGGAGATCACCTGCCCCCACGCCCCGAACGGCGCCAGTATTCTATTGGAGCGCATCGCCCGCTGCCCCATCCGCTATGGTCAGGAATACATCGAACTGGTGATTGATCGCCATGATATGGAACGCAAGTTGCCCAGCGGCAACGACGAACTGACCCAGGCCCATGAGCAGATAATTCTCAAACACATGGCAAGCCTGAACCAGGAACAGCTGTCGGCCCGGGTTCAGCTCGCCATCCTGGAGCAGTTGCCGTCGGGGAACATCAAGGAAGCGGATATCGCCGCACACTTGGGATTGAGTGCCCGCACCCTGCAACGCCGCCTGCTGGAGGAAGGGGTCAGCTTTCAGAACCTGTTACAGGCGTCCAGGCAGACTCTGGCGGGGCAGTATATTCGTGATGAACACCTTTCCATCAGCGAAATTGCCTACCTGTTGGGATTCTCTGAACAGGCCAATTTCACCCGCGCCTTCAAGCGCCTGGTACGGGGTATCACCGACGCAATTTCGCGCCGATGCGGCAGTGGCCAGCTAGCCCCCGGCCTTACCTTTACACCCCACTCAATCCAGCGCTGCAATAATGCGGTCTGCGAAGCCCTGCAGCACGGTTTGATCGGCCATCTGTGCCGCATGCTTGCTGGTGCGCAGGGTTTGAATGGAAGTGGGCAGTAAATGGAAATGCAGGTGGGGCACCGTCTGCCCCGCGGATTCACCGCTGAGCTGGAACATCATGATGCCTTCGGTACTGAAGGCTTTTTGCAGGGCATTGCCCACTTTCTTCATGGTAATAAAGCAGGCTTCATAATGGCTGGCGGGC
This sequence comes from Ketobacter sp. GenoA1, assembly GCF_003671475.1. NCBI lineage: Bacteria > Pseudomonadati > Pseudomonadota > Gammaproteobacteria > Pseudomonadales > Ketobacteraceae > Ketobacter > Ketobacter sp. GenoA1. The sequence continues at coordinate 236,208 of NZ_RCHM01000007.1, forward strand.
AAATCAAACAGGGTCACTGCCTCCACCTTGGGAATCACCAGGGTGTGGCCATCGGTTTGCGGCATGATGTCCATAAACGCCAGGGTTAAGTCATCTTCATACACTTTAATGCAGGGCAGCTCGCCGCGCAGGATTTTGGCGAATATGTTCTGATTGTCGTAAGCCATGATCAAACCTCGGGTAAAAGATAATTGCAGCGGGTGCTTAGGCTAGCGCGAACCGGAACAGAACTGCAACCTCCACTTGAGCACCACTGCTGGAGTTAAAATCAAACTGAATCTATGGCATAGTGACAGGCTCCCATGATCCAATCCCGACTGTCTCTGATATTGCCTCCTGCGCAAGGAACTGCTTATGAGCAATCAATCTGATCTCCCCAAAACCGTTTTGATCACCGGTGCCTCCGCCGGCATCGGCAAAGAACTGGCCCACGTATTCGCCCGCCATCAATTCGATGTCATTCTGGTGGCCCGCCGCCAGGACAAACTGGAAGCGGTGGCGGCGGACATTAAACAGCGATACGGTCAAATGGCCTATGTGCTGACGGAAAATCTGGCCGATCCCGCTGCCCCCCAGCGCATATTCGACTGGTGCCAGGAACACAAGCTGGCGGTGGATGCCCTGGTGAATAACGCCGGCTACGCCCTGCATTCAGAGTTTCTGGAAGCATCCTGGCAATCCCATCTGGATTTCATGCAGGTACTGAACATCAGTGTGGTCCATCTTTGCCATCTGTTTGCTCCGGCCATGAAAGAACGGGGTTACGGACGCATTATCAACCTGGCCTCGATTGCGGCCTGGTCCCCACAATTGAAAGGCAATCTGTACGGTGCCGCCAAATCCTTTATCGTCGACTTCAGTCAGGCCATCGACCTGGAACTGCAACCCCACGGCGTGCATTGCACTGCCCTCTGCCCGGGGTTTACCTTCAGTGAGTTCCATGACGTAATGGGAACCCGCGGCCAGGTCAGCAAGTTGCCGCGGTTTCTGTGGATGACGGCCGACGAAGTGGCCCAGGAGGGCTTCAACGCGGTTATGGAAGGCAAATCCGTGCACGTCACCGGACGCGTTAATCAGGGCCTGACCCAGGTCATGTCCATGCTGCCGTCATCGGTTAAACATTACCTGTCCAAACAGCAAAAAGTGATGTAATACCCATAATCGCGGTTGACCACCCCCGCATGTTACTGTAATTATATACAGCACTTAACTCATGCTGCGGGATGCACAACATGAACATTCTGGACCAGGTCAGGGATGCCGTTCGCGCGCAACACCACAGTTTGCGCACTGAAGATATTATCTGCTTTTGGGTGCGGCGCTTTATCGTTTTCCATAGCGGCCGCAACCCACAGCATCTGGATCACAGCCATCGTGACCGGTTCCTGCAATATCTCCAACAGAAGGAGCAGATCAGCCCGGAGCAATACGCGCAGGCACGGCAAGCCATGACCTTTCTGTTCAGTCAGGTGCTGGGCACGCCAGCGGCAACGGCAGCGGAGCCCAGGGCACAGAATCTGTTTCCTTCCGGTCACCCTGCGGTACTCAGTCCGCGGCAGATTACCTGCCTCTTTGATCAGCTCCAGGGCAGCGACTGGCTGCTGGCGGGATTACTGTACGGGTGCGGATTGCGCCTGACGGAGTGCGTTAATTTGCGCATCAAGGACGTTGACCTGAACCGGGGTAGCCTCACAATTGAGAACAGCTTTCTGACCAAAGATCGTCATCTGTCGCTGGATACCCAACTGATTCCCCATTTGCGCATTTACATGGCCCATCGACGCAATCAGCACCTGCACGATTTGAATTACGGCGGCGGCCTGGTACCACTGCCGGTGGATCACGCCCATCAGCGGCTCACCATACAGCGCCATTGGCATTGGCAGTTTTTATTTCCCGCACCTGAGGAAACCCTGGATGCAAAGTCCGGCCATCGCTACCGTGATCATATTAGCGAGCAGGCCGTGGAGCGCAGCCTGGACCAGGCCGCCCGCCAGGCGGGCATTCCCATACCGGTTACCGGCCAGGTTCTGCGGCACTCCTTTGCCAGCCATCTCGTGGCAGCCGGGTACGATCTTGCCCTGATACAGGCCGAACTGGGGCATCGGGTGAAAGATGATGCAGCGGATAAAGTGGCAAGCCCCTTCAGTGGCGCCGTAAACGCCAAAACCCTGTCCTTCCAGCGGGGGTCTGAGCCGGATCAGATACAGGAGACACGGGCCGTCTATCGGATTGCCAGCTGAGCCTGGGTAGAGAAAGTATCCAGATACTTGATGGTACGGGCAAAGACATCGCGGCGGTACAGTTCCAGCTCATTCACCACATGGTGGCGCACGTTAGGCATGTACACCACATCGCTACCGGGAAAAAGACGCTGAAAATGTGGAATGTTGTTTTCCCAATCCACCGTTTGATCGCTTTTCCCCTGAATAATGAGCAGCGGAAAGTCCACCGGCGTATGGCGCTCGGCGAAGGGAATCCATTGTTTCAAGGCACCAACCCATTTAGAGGACAAATAACGGGGCTGCAACGGATCTTTCTCCCGAATGAAGGCGGCAAACTCGGGATCATTTGAGTTATCGGAAAACTTGCGCGCCACAAAATCCCGAAACGGGCTGATGAGGGTGTGCAGGCGTTTATTGACTGCCCAGTGTACGGGCCGGATCAGGGGCGCATAAAACACCACACCGGAAAACGGAATGCGCTCTTCCAGGCCACTGTATTGCAGCAGACATTCAGTGACCACCGCACCACCGGTACTCTGTGCCACCGCATGCCAGGGCTGCGGCACATGGCCGCGAACCAATTGCTGCACCCGTTTGAATACCGGCCCATACTGACGGAAGGATGAAATCGCCGCCCTGGAGCCGGAAGACAGGCCATGACCAGGCAGATCAAACGCAATAACCGCATAGCGGCTTCTGAGCAACGCCTTGATCAGATGATTGTAGATGCCCACATGATCGTAGTATCCATGGACCACGAACACGCAACCACGGGGAGACTTGGGCACAAACCCCTGCAACACCACATCGAATCCGGCGACGTGGGTTTTACCCATATAGACTTTCAGATCATGGAAACGGCTTTCAAAATTGAGCCCGTAGAAACGCCGATAGGCCTGCACCGGTTCAGCAATGGGCAGACGGGTTGCCAAGGAAAACTCTGGCAATTGCTGGCGTAATTCAACAGGAATAAACTTCAAGGCACGCTCCGTACCGGATGCTGCGGCAATAACTCTCATTATAGGGTCTAACAAAAAGGGGAGCCAGTCGTGCTCCCCTTTATATTGTGTAGCTGCGCAATATTGTGTACCTGCGCAGGCAGTGCTTACTTCACTTCCTGTTCCAGTTCACCTTTTTCGTAACGCTGGAACATGCTTTCCAGTGAAACCGGTTTGATCTTGCTGGCGTTACCGGCCGTTCCAAACGCTTCGTAACGGGCAATACAGATATCCCGCATGGCACTGACGGTTTCCTTCAGGTATTTGCGTGGATCAAACTCGGATTGATTGTGCGCCATAAAACGGCGAATTGCGCCGGTGGAGGCCAGGCGCAGGTCCGTATCGATGTTCACTTTACGCACACCGAACTTGATGGCTTCGACGATTTCTTCCACCGGCACGCCATAGGTTTCACCAATGTCGCCACCGTATTCGTTAATCACCTGTAACCAGTCCTGGGGCACCGAGGAAGATCCATGCATGACCAGGTGTGTATTCGGTAAGCGGGCGTTGATTTCCTTAATGCGCTCAATGGCCAGGATATCCCCCGTGGGTGGGCGGGTGAATTTGTAGGCACCATGGGATGTGCCAATGGCAATAGCCAATGCATCCACACCGGTATCTTTTACAAATTGGGCAGCTTCTTCCGGATCGGTCAACAGTTGGGAATGATCCAGCACACCTTCAGCACCGACGCCGTCTTCTTCACCGGCCATGCCGGTCTCCAGGGAGCCCAGACAACCGATTTCCCCTTCCACGGAAACACCACAGGCATGGGCCATGTCCACCACTGTTTTGGTGACGCGGGCGTTATACTCGTAATCAGTGGGGGTTTTACCGTCTTCACCCAGGGAGCCGTCCATCATCACCGAGCTGAAGCCCAGTTGAATAGAGCGCTGGCAGATGGCGGGGCTGGTGCCGTGATCCTGATGCATCACCACGGGAATATGGGGAAACTCTTCCACCGCCGCCAGAATCAGGTGACGCAGAAACGGGGCACCGGCGTATTTGCGGGCGCCGGCGGAGGCTTGCACAATCACCGGGCTATCGGTTTTATCCGCCGCTTCCATGATGGCGCGCATTTGTTCCAGATTGTTTACGTTGAATGCGGGAACGCCGTAACCCTGCTCGGCGGCGTGATCCAGCAATTGTCGCATACTGATGAGAGCCATGGTTCTGTGCCTCGTTTTGGTTCGTGAATGTCGGATTATGATGTGCACATCGCGTGTCACGGGGTGACGTGCTGAAGGCAATGTGCCAAATTCTGTTACTTGCCACGCTCCTGCAACATGGCCACAGCAGGCAGCACCTTCCCTTCAACGTACTCCAGGAAGGCACCACCACCGGTGGAGATATAGGATACTTTATCGGCTACACCGTATTTGTCCACCGCTGCCAGTGTATCCCCGCCTCCGGCAATGGAAAAAGCCGCACTCTCTGCAATGGCATTGGCCAGCACTTTCGTACCCTCGCCAAACTGATCCACTTCGAACACGCCCACCGGCCCGTTCCAGAGTACGGTTTTCGCAGCCAGAATAATCTCTGCGAAATTCTTTGCAGTGTCCGGGCCAACATCCAGGATCATGTCATTATCGCCCACTTGCGCCACCGGTTTGATGACGGCTTCCGCATGGGTGACAAAATCCATGAAATCCTCAATTGGGCCGGTCACTTCCGCCACCACCACGTCGGTGGGCAACGGTACTTCCACCTTGGCGGCAATGGCCTTTGCGGTATCGATCAAATTATGTTCACACAGGGATTTACCCACGTTGAAGCCCGCTGCCGCCAGAAACGTATTGGCAATCCCGCCCCCGACAATGAGCTGATCACACTGTTCAGACAGGGCAGTCAGCACATCCAGCTTGGTGGACACCTTGGAGCCGGCCACGATCGCCAGCATGGGGCGGGCCGGGCTGGCCAGTGCCTTTTGCAGGGCATCCAGCTCATCCCCCAGCAAAATGCCGGCACAGGCAACGGGCGCGAATTTACCCACACCGTGGGTCGACGCCTGGGCCCGGTGGGCGGTGCCGAAAGCGTCCATCACGAACACATCGCACAGTGCGGCATAGGCTTTGGCCAGTGCCTCATCGTCTTTCTTTTCACCCGGGTTGAAGCGAACGTTCTCCAGCAGCACCAGCTTGCCGGCATCAACGCTGACACCGTTTTGCCAATCCGCAGCAACCGGCACGTCAAAACCCAGCAGTTCTGACAAGCGCCTGGCCACCGGCGCCATGGTATAGGCCGCGTTGTCTTCCGCGCTGCCGCCTTCTACAGGCCGCCCTAAATGGGACATCAATATGACCGACGCACCTTGTTTCAACGCCAGCTCCACAGAGGGTAACGAAGCCCGGATGCGCACATCGCTGGTGACTTCACCATTTTTCACGGGAACATTGAGATCCGCACGAATCAGCACGCGCTTGCCAGACAGATCGAGATCGGTCATTTTGATTACGGTCATCGTAAGCCTCCGGTGTAATTAATCGTTTGCAAACCAAACAGGGTCAAAATAGATACTGCCATCGACAGGCACCAACGTATTGTCGACGTCATTCTCAAATTCCACATCCAGCAAAAAGTCCGTGGTGGATGATTGCGTCACAATAAGAGTGCCGGTGGGGTTAAACAGGGTTACGTCCAGCACCGAATTCAAATAGCCATCCAGACTTTGGGTTGCCGATGGGAATTCATACTGCCCCGGGCTGACGGCACCCGACAGCACAATGTTGAGGCCCACACTGACAGCGCTGGCATTATCAACCGCTTTTACCTTAATCAGGGTGGAGCCCTGCAACACGGTTTCGACGCACACCTGATCCCAATTGGACACCGCCGTCGGCTCATCAAAATCCAGTTCGGCGATACGGTACTCCGTTTCGTCGCTGACCTTGGTCAGAACCACATCGGTCTTGGCGCCACCAAAATCCAGGGTGGATTGCAGAGTGGCGTCATTCACAACCTGCAGGCTGGGAATTCCCGCCGATAAAAAAGTAACAGTATTGTTGTCGACGGTGGCCACCGCCGAGGTGCCCTCGATACAATCCGTAAACCGCAACTGATCGCCTTCTTGCTCTACCACAATGGTCTGACGCCGTAATTTAAACGTTTGACCATTGGCCGTGTAGTAGTTGTCATTGGTTCGAATCCAGGTACCTTCAAAAGCCGACAGACCACCATCGCCGTTGCGTTCGAAATCCTCAGTGGAATCAGAGCCGCCACCACCGCCGCAGCCCGCCAACGCCATCAACCCCATCCCCATTACGCACATTTTGTACTTCATAAAACTCCCCATCACTGCTCATTAAATACCAAAGGCAGAACACTATTGCTGCAGTGCTTCCACCAGATCCAGAAGTCGGTGGGCATACCCGGTTTCATTGTCGTACCAGGCGACAATCTTGATCATGCCGTCGGTGACAATGGTTTGGGTTTCGTCGTAAATGGCCGATTCGGTGCGATGTAGAAAATCCACACTCACCAGCGGCTCGTGGCAATACCCCAGTATGCCTTTCAAATTGCTTTCACTGGCCTGCTCCATGGCCCTGTGAATCGGCTGCACATCCGTAAGCGGTGTGTTCAGCATCAGAGTCAGATCCACCGCCGCCACATTCAGCGTGGGAACGCGCATGGAATAACCGGAAATCTTGCCCTCCAGCCGCGGCAGCACTTTTTGTACCGCTCCGATGCTGCTGCTGGTGGTGGGAATCAGGTTTTGTGCCCCGGCCCGGGCCCGGCGCAGGTCCCGGTGCACATGATCCAGCAGCACCTGGTCACTGGTGTAGGAATGGATTTCGGTCATGAAGGCCTGCTTCACGCCAAATGTCTCATCCATAACCTTGAGCAACGGTGCAATGCAATGGGTGGTGCAGGAGGCGTTGGAAATCACTTTGTGCGCAGCAGACAATTGCGAATGATTCACACCGTAGACGATGGTGGCATCCACCTCGTCAAAGGCCACGGCACCAATGATCACACGCCGGGCACCGGCCAGCAGGTGGCGACTGGCATCTTCCCGGGCCCGGTAGACACCGGTGCACTCCAGCACCACATCAATATCCAGTTCTGCCCAGGGGCAGTGGGCCGGATCCTCAATCTGCAACAGCACAATGGAATCACCATTCACCTGCAACACATTATCCCGGGTCAGGTTGACCGGGGTATGAAACCGGCCATGGGTGGTATCGTAGCGGGTCAGATGCAACAGGGATTCCGCCGACCCCAGATCGTTGATGGCCACCAACTGCACCTGGCGATTACAGCCCTGCTGCAGGTTCTCGTAGAGTGCCCGCAGCATATTGCGTCCGATACGGCCGTAGCCGTTGATGGCAACCCGGATCGGCATATCAGCCTATGACGGACTCAACGGTGCTGACGACATTCTCCACGGTGAAGCCAAAGTGTTGGAACAGGTCACCGGCCGGAGCCGATTCACCGAAGGATTCCATGCCCACCACTGCGCCATCCAGGCCTACGAACTTGTACCAGTAATCTTTCATGCCCGCCTCCACGGCCACCCGCGCCCGCACTGCAGCCGGCAACACAGATTCCCGATAGGCGGCATCCTGTTGCAGGAACACGTCAACGCAGGGCATGGACACTACAGACACCTGCTTGCCTTTCCCGGCCAGTACCTCCGCTGCCGCCATGGCCAGCTCCACTTCCGAGCCGGTGGCAATGAGGATGGCATCCGGTGTGGCGTCGGTGGCCCGCAGTACATAGCCACCCCGGGCCGCGTTGGCCAGCTGCTGGTCACTGCGTTTCATGGGCGCCAGACCCTGACGGGAAAACACCAGCGCGCTGGGGCCATCCCGCCGCTCAATGGCGGCTTTCCACGCCACGGCCGATTCCGCTGCATCACAGGGGCGCCACAGGGACATATTGGGGGTGGTGCGCAAATTGGTGAGCTGTTCAATGGGCTGGTGAGTAGGGCCGTCTTCGCCCAGGCCAATGGAGTCGTGGGTGTAGACCTGAATGTTCTGCTGTTTCATCAGCGCCGCCATGCGCATGGCATTGCGGGCGTATTCCATAAAGATCAGGAAAGTGGCGCCATAGGTGATAAAGCCACCGTGCAAGGCAATGCCGTTGATGGCCGCGGTCATGCCGAACTCGCGCACACCCCAGTAGAGGTAGTTGCCGCCGGCTTCGCCGGCACTGATGCCCTTGGAATCCTTGAAAATGGTGAGGTTGGAACCGGCCAGATCGGCGGACCCACCCAGCAGCTCGGGCAACATGTGGCCGAACGCATTGAGGCAATGCTGGGACGCTTTACGGGTGGCGATTTTCTCTCCGGCTTTCTGGATCTGCTGGATATAATCCATGGCCTTGGCATCCCAATCGGCCGGCAGCTCTCCTTTCATGCGGCGCTGAAACTCCGCCGCCAGCTCGGGATATTCGCTGCGATAGTTGTCGAACAGGCGCTGCCAGTCGGCTTCCGCTTTGGCGCCCTTTTCCCTGGCGTCCCAACCGGCGTAGATTTCATCGGGCACGTCGAAAGGCCCGTGACTCCAGCCCAACTGTTCCCGGGTCAGGGCAATCTCGTCATCACCCAATGGTGCGCCATGACATTCCTCCTTGCCCTGCTTGTTGGGAGCGCCGAATCCAATCACCGTTTTACAGCAGATCAGGGTGGGCCGGTCATCGTTGGCCCTGGCCATTTCCACGGCGGCAATCAGCTCTTCGGTGCTGTGACCATTCACATTGGGGATCACATGCCAGCCATAGGATTCAAAGCGTTTGGGGGTATCGTCGGTGAACCAGCCTTCCACTTCGCCGTCAATGGATATGCCGTTATCGTCATAGAATGCAATCAGTTTACCCAGCCCCAAGGTACCCGCCAGTGAGCAAACCTCGTGGGAAATACCTTCCATCATGCAGCCATCGCCCATAAATACGTAGGTATTGTGATCAACCACATTGTACTGGCCGCGATTGAACTGGGCCGCCAGCACCTTCTCGGCAATGGCCATGCCCACCGCGTTGGCGATGCCCTGGCCCAGGGGGCCGGTGGTGGTTTCTATACCCGGGGTATAACCGTATTCCGGATGACCCGGCGTTTTGGAATGCAGCTGCCGGAAGTTCTTCAGGTCATCGATGGAAACGTCATAGCCACTCAGGTGCAGCAAGGAATAAATGAGCATGGAACCATGGCCGTTGGACAGCACAAAACGGTCACGATCCACCCAATCTGGATTGACGGGATTGTGCTTCAGATAATCACACCACAGTACCTGTGCAATGTCTGCCATACCCATGGGGGCACCTGGGTGTCCGGATTTGGCTTTCTGAACGGCGTCCATGGAAAGTGCGCGAATGGCGTTGGCAAGTTCACTGCGGGTGGGCATTGGCCATGCTCCTAATAATATAAGTTTACGGTACCGATTTGGGGGCGCTATTGTCGCTTAAAGCTGGGCGGGCGGCAAATGGGATGGGTGAGTTTTTGGTAAACATAAACCTCCCATGCACAAGGTTGGTGCGGCGCAGCCCGAGGAGCCGGTCCCGGCCTCAATGCGTGGTGACTCAAGCGGGGTACTCATGGTTTCGAATCACCTCCAGAAAGGCATCGCCAAAGCGTTCCAGTTTGGAATCACCCACTCCGGATATCTTCAACAGAGTGCCCTCGCTCAGCGGACGTTGCTGCACCATTTCCCGCAACGTGGCGTCATGGAACACCACGTAGGGCGGCACGCCGAATTCCTCCGCCAGGCGTTTGCGACAAGCCCGCAACGCGTTCCACAAGGGGACATCCTGCTCATCGATTTCCACACTGCGGGAGCGGGGGGTCAGGGAGCCGGCTTTGGGGATCACCTTGCGCAGCTGTATGGATTCTTCCCCCCGCAGAATCGGCCGGCAGCGATCCGTCAAACGCAGGGCGCCATAGGCGTCCGGATCCACCTGCAGGTAGGCTCGCGCCACCAGTTGCCGCACCACCGCCCGCCACTCATTGACACTGAGATCGCGGCCAATGCCATAGGTGGACAACTGATCATGCTTGAACTGCATGACCTTCTCGTTGGTGCTGCCGCGCAGCACATCCACCACATGATTGGCGCCAAAGCGTTGCCCGGTTCGGTAGACGCAGGACAGCAGTTTGCGCGCGGCCTCAGAGCCATCCCAGGTCACCGGCGGCTGCAGACAGCAATCACAGTTGCCACAGGGCTGCTCCAGGGTTTCACCAAAGTAGCGCAACAGGGTCTGGCGTCGGCAACTGGTGATTTCACACAGGCCCAGCATGGCATCCAGCCGCTGCCGTTCCAGGCGCTTGAATTGCTCGTTACCTTCAGAGGAGGCGGCCATCTGGCCCAGCTTCACCACATCTTCCAGGCCATACAGCAGCAGGGCCGTTGCGGGTTCACCATCGCGGCCGGCGCGGCCGGTTTCCTGGTAATAGGCCTCCACGCTTTTGGGTAAATCCAGATGGGCCACAAAGCGCACATCCGGTTTATCGATTCCCATGCCAAAGGCGATGGTGGCCACCATAATGATGCCGTCCTCCCGCAGGAAGCGTTGCTGATGATGCTGGCGCAGCTCCGCCGGCAGCCCGGCGTGGTAGGGCAAGGCGTTAAAACCCTCGCTGCACAACCACTCGGCGGTTTTTTCCACCTTATTGCGGGACAGACAATAAATGACGCCGGCCTGCCCGGCCTGCTCATCACGCAGGAACTGCAACAACTGCTGGCGCGGCTTATCTTTCAACTGAATACGATACTGGATGTTGGGGCGATCAAATCCCCCCAGAAAATGGGCCGCCTGCTGCAGATTCAGCCGCTGGGCAATCTCCACCCGGGTACGCTCATCGGCAGTGGCGGTAAGCGCCACCCTGGGAACATGGGGAAACTGCTCATGCAACAGGCTCAACTGCAGATAATCGGCACGAAAATCATGGCCCCATTGAGACACACAATGGGCCTCATCGATGGCAAACAGAGAGACCTCGGCCCGCTGCAGCAAGCCCAGGCAGCGGGGTTGGATCAGGCGTTCCGGTGCGACATACAACAGTTCCAGCTCGCCGCTGAGCAATTGCCGCTCCACCTCATTGGCCTGATCCATGGACAACGAGGAATTGAGAAACCCGGCCTTGACCCCGGCGGCCTTCAGGGCATCCACCTGATCCTGCATCAAGGCAATCAGCGGGGAAATCACCACGCCACACCCCTGCCGGACCAAGGCCGGTATCTGATAACAGAGGGATTTACCTCCACCGGTTGGCATGATAACCAGGGCATCGCCGCCGGCAACTAGGGTGTCAATGATTTGCTGCTGTTGGCCGCGAAACGCGTCGTAGCCAAAAACATGTTGCAGAATGTGGTGGGCAGAGGTCATGGCGCGGAGTATAGCACCGGCGCCGGTTGCGCTGAACTCCCATTCGGGCAATCGCGGCGGATACCATTTTGTCGGCTTAGCAACACAACACTTTGCACCCCGGATTGGCTTCTTGAATTTTTGTCGCAACCACGACAAAGCACCGGAAAACCCGATTCTTCTGTTGTCGGGTTTTCAACACAGCTGCTGTTCACTTCCTACAACGAACAGAAATCTTTCTATTTTTCAATACGTTATATTAAGCCTCCGCTGATTGCCGGCTGGCACATCCCCTGCAATTACCCATCAGGGGGGCTCTCCCACCACGGCGCCCGCAACGGCCTAACCGGCCCGGCGCTCCCAGTTTCAGTCAGCATTAGGAGTCGGATTATGGCCCAGGTCGGAATTTTCTTTGGCACCAACACCGGTAAAACCCGCAAGGTTGCCAAAATGATCAAGAAAAAGTTTGATGATGAAGTGATGGCAAAACCAGTCAACGTGAATCGTACCAATGTGGACGAGTTCCTGAGTTACGATTACCTCATACTGGGCACCCCCACCCTTGGCGAGGGGGAACTGCCCGGCCTGTCGTCGGATTGCGATGATGAAAGCTGGGAGGAATTTTTACCCAAGCTGGAAGACGCCGATTTATCCGGCAAAACCGTTGCCATCTATGGCCTGGGTGACCAGGTTGGCTATGCGGACGAGTTTGTTGACGCCATGATCGAGGTTTACGAGTTCATGAAAGAACGGGGTGCCAATGTTGTGGGTGCCTGGCCCACTGAAGGCTACGAATTCAATCACTCCGAGGCGATTGTGGATGACAAGTTTGTTGGCCTGGCCCTGGATCTGGACAATCAGACGCCACAAACCGAGGCCCGCCTGGATGCCTGGCTGAACCTTATTGCCCCGGACTTCAAGCTGCCCCTGTAGTAGGTTGGGCTTTGTAGGCTGAGTAGAGGGCTGCGCCAAACGAACGAACTCAAAAGCCCAAACAATAAACGCAATAAAAAAGGGAGAGCCTAGCGCTCTCCCATTTTTAAACCACGCTTTTTAAACCACCCTCGCGTTTTAACATCAAACAGCGGGCACCGCTTCCTTGGTTATTCCCTGGTTCGGTGCCGGTTCCGAGATCACCTCCTTCACCACCAGTTTCTGTGCCTCTGGATCCACGCCGCCATCGGGAGCACCTTCCACTGTCTCCTCCACGGTAATCTCGCATTTTTCCAAGCCCTGCTTGGAGGGCAGTTCAAACATGGTGGTGCGCAATAACGATTCCAGCATGGCCCGCAAACCGCGTGCACCGGTGCCCCGCTTGACGGCCTGTCCGGCAATGTAATCCAGGGACGATTCTGTGAATTCCAGATCCACACCCTGGAACGAAAACAGCTGCCGATACTGTTTGGTTAACGCATTACGGGGTTCCTGCAAAATGCGTTTCAGGCTGGCCACATCCAGTTCATGCAGAAACGTGATAATGGGAAAGCGACCGATGAATTCAGGAATCAAACCAAACTGCTGCAAATCATCCGGTTGCAAACCCGCCAACAGTTCGTCATTGGACAGTTCATCATCCTGTTTTATGGGCGCGCTGAAACCGATACCGGTATTGGGTGGGCGCAGCCGCTTGCCGATCACTTCAGTCAATCCCGGGAAGGCACCGCCCACAATGAACAAAATGTTCTGTGTATTGAGGATGACTTCTTCACTGCCGCCATCACGGCGGCCGGATTTGGGCAAGTGGACTTCGGTTCCCTCCACCATTTTCAACAACGCCTGCTGTACGCCTTCACCGGAGATATCCCGTACTGCGCCACCGCCGCTGCCCCGTTTGGCCAGCTTGTCGATTTCATCGATGTAGACAATGCCCCACTGGGCTTGCTGCACATCGCCCTGGGCTGCCTCCAATAGCCGTTTCAACAGGCTTTCCACATCGTCGCCCACGTAGCCGGCCTGGGTCAAAGACGTGGCATCACCCACCACAAAGGGCACACCGATAATCCGTGCCAGGGTTTTCACCAACAGGGTTTTACCTGTACCCGAGGGCCCGGCCATCAACACATTGGATTTTTCCAGCTCCACTTGTTCTGCATCCAGCTGGGAAAGGGTGGCGCCGGCCCCCTGGTTCATTAACCGCAGATAATGATTGTACACGGCCACGGACAGGGTTTTCTTGGCTTCATCCTGACCGATGATGTATTCATCCAGGTAATCCTTGATGGCTGCCGGGGTTTTCAGCTCCGGTTCGATGGTGACAGCTTTTCTGCCCCAGCTGCTCACCACCTGAAACGCCAGCTTGACGCACTGCTCACAAATATGACCGTCATTACCGGCAATGAGCGGCACCTCCGCACTTTTTTCAACACCACAAAAAGAACAGGTCGGAACCACCGATGTAATGGATGCGTTTTCTGCCATGACTGCTTCTCCAATTCCTGCCTGAGAACCTGCGGGGAACTACTTCCCCGGGGCACTCAGAACGTGCTTGAGCCAGCGCTTTTGTTCACGAACCTTCTGCCGCTGTGTTAATTGTTCCTGCAATGTAGGCAGTACGTCTGCCAGGGAGGCCCGGCTGGCTGGTTTGATAGCTTCACACTGCAGGATGTGGAAGCCGGTGGATGTCTGTATTACGTCGCTAATGGCACCGGCCTGCATGCCAAACAAAACGGCATCCAGCTCCGGATACAGCGTACCGCGCTTTACCTCTCCGATCAGGCCGCCGTTCAAGGCTGAAGGGCATTCCGAATTCTGCAGCGCCTGCTGCTCGAATCGGTGCGGGTGCTTCAGCAACCGGGCATGGATTAACGCAATACGCTCCTGCGCTGCCGCCTCAGTATTTTCTGCGAAGTCACTGTTAATAGTAATCAATATATGGCGCACCACCCGCGTTTCCGGCTTTTCAAATTTCTCCGGGTGCAGGTAGTAATATAAACGGGCTTCGGTTTCGTCCACCGGATCAACGTCGCTGGTGACATAGTTCATTACCGCTTCAACCCGCAGTTCACGCTCCAGCGCATTCAACAGCGCATCTTCGCTCAAACCGAATGCCGCCAGCGCTTCTTCAAAATCATCGTCGGATTCATAGCGCGTGCGAATCATCTGTACCGCTGAATCCAACTCCGATGACGGCACCGCCACCTGGCGCGCCTCCGGCTGCTGCAATATGGCCTGCTCCATGAACATTTCACGCCGTGCAATGTCAGTGGCCTCCCGGGCCTGCTCCCGGCTCATGCTGTCGGGGTTGGTGCCGAAGCGCTCGTTGGCAATTCGTAACAAACGATAGTTGATGGTGTCACTGGTGGATACTTCAGCTTGCAGCGTCATCGTCTTCCCCTGCCAGGGCCTGCTCGGGAATCTGGTAGATATCATCACCGAATCGCACCAGATAATACATTCTGCCCGGTTCGCGCATGACCTTTTGAATCTCACCCACCGTGCCTTTTTCGGCAATGATCTGGCCTTCACTGGACAGCGCCACCCGTGTTTTTACCCGATCCCGAAACTCAAACCGGTTGGGGATCCATTCGTCTGTGGCCCGTATCAATTCTTCCTCACGACATCCCACCGTGCGCCCCTGATCCAAAAAGTGCACACGATAGATCAACTGATCCTGCAGGTAGGTCCCCACATCATAGACGCATCCGATGGAACCCCGCTTGATCAACAACTCCCCCACTTCCATTCCGGGATAGGTTCCATCATTACGTACGTTGCGTATCAGCCGTACTTCTTCACCATATTCATACGCAGGTTTCATGAGATCACCTCAGTAACGGTTTACCATCGTTACTCTTGTAGCAAGCTGTCCACAGAGACAAAGGTGGTTTGCGGCCCCTGCATCTTGAACACTTTAAATACCTTTTCGGTCAGCGCATCGGATTCCACAAAATCCTGATACGCGCGGGTCAGCAACGCGGTGTACACCGCCGCCATGGCGTTGTCGTTACCTTCACACTGGGCAACGCTTTCTTCATTCTGGGATAGATAGTCATGAAAACGTTGCATGATGTGCAGACGGTTTACATGGACCACACTGGCATCGAACGGAATATCAAAAAAGTTAAGAAAATCCTCAGCCGAACTGAGTTCTTCCATGGCATCCTGCAACTCACCGTCTTCGTACTTGGCTTCCGCATTCATGTTGTTCACCTCACAGAGTTATAGTGGTTGCGCTGTGCGCTCACTGACCTGGGCAGGCCCCATCGCCTGCAACAGGACCCGCGCCCCCAGCCGATCATTGTTGTCCAGCTCAATTACTTTGTTGAGCATGGCCACGCCTTCCTGAATATTCCCCATACGCAGATTGAGATAACCTGCCCCCTTCAACGCCAGTAAGTAAAAGCGCACTACCGTAAAGGAATGCAACACACCATTGGCCAAGTCTGAGAAATTCAGCTCACGCCAGTGCGGGGGAAACTCGATCTCGTCTGCCACGGCCGCCATGGATTCGTAGGCAATCCTGAGCGCATCCTGATAGCGATGCTGGTAGTAGTAAAAGCGATACAGAGCAACCAGCACCGTTAGATTGGTTGGTGCCATCTCGTACGCTTTGATCAAACAGCTCTCGGCACCGCCCTTGGAGTATTGCTCCGATGCAGACAGAATCAGCTGCTCCACATCCGCCGGCACTTCATCGTCAAAATAAAGCTTTTGTCCTTCAAAATCCTGCAAATCCATAACGCTATCCTCACACTTGTTTCAGCGCTCGTTCCACCTGGCCACCGGGGCAGTCACTTTCACAGACCTGATTATCGGTTTCGCAACTGGCGTAACCGGTTGCCGCCAGACCGGTTTTTAACTGCATTTCCAACACATCAATCCGGCTTAACAAACAGGCAATGGCTTTGCCTACCGGATCGGGAATCAAGTGGTGATCCAGGTCGATGCCGTAGGGGTTTAACTGTCCGGCTTCACGCAGCTTTACGACTTTGCCGGGAATACCCACTACCGTGCAGCTGTCAGGTACATCTTCCACCACCACGGAGTTGGCACCCACACGGCAATGGTTGCCCACTGTGATGTTGCCGAGTATTTTGGCGCCCGCCCCCACCATCACGCCATCCCCCAGGGTGGGGTGCCGCTTGCCTTTATTCCAGCTGGTGCCGCCCAGGGTAACTCCGTGATACAAGGTCACATCATTACCCACCACAGCGGTCTCACCCACCACCACACCGGCGCCGTGATCGATAAAAAACCGCTCTCCGATTCTGGCACCGGGGTGAATGTCCACATTGCTCAGCAATCGGCCCAGAAAGGAAAGAAAACGGGCAGGATAACGCCAGCCTCTCAACCACAGCCGACTGGAGACCCGGTGGATCATCACCGCATGGACACCGGGATAGGTGGTTAACACTTCCAACACATTGCGGGCAGCTGGATCTCGCTGAAACACACTGGCGATATCATCACGCCATTGTGCCCACAAGCCTTTGCTGGTACTCACTGTACTGATGCGATCACTGGCAGGGTTTGACATGACTCTACTCCCGGTTGGGCAGGTTTGGTTTGGCCGTTAACCAGGGCCACGTACCGTAATAAAAGATCTTTGGCCTGAGGGCTGCGTTTGGTGCGGGTAACATCGGAGCGGACCTGCTGCAGTAGGATGGGCACTTGCCACTCTGCCAACTCCACTCCCAGATCCTGATAGGCTTTCACCAGCATATGCTTGCCGGAATGCTTACCCAATACCATCCTGTGCTCGCGCCCCACCTCACTGGGATCCAAGCCCTGGTAATTGCGCGCATCCTTCAACAGCCCATCCACGTGGATGCCGGCTTCGTGGGTGAACACACCTTGCCCGACAATGCTCTTCTGCCAACCCACATAGCGGCCGGATGCCTGCTCCACCAGGCGTGACAATGCCGGCACCCGACGGCTGTCGACACCGGTATCGATACCATGCAGATGCTTCAGGCCCAACACGCACTCTTCCAGCGCCGCATTACCGGCCCGCTCCCCCAAACCGTTCACCGTGGTGTTGATATGGGTTGCACCGGCCAATACGGCGGCCAAAGTATTGGCTGTCGCCAGGCCGTAATCATCGTGGGCATGCATTTCAATTTCCAGATCACAGTGGGATCGCAGCTGCTGAATTTTCTGCATGGTACTAAAGGGCTGCAGAATGCCCACCGTATCCGCAAAGCGTATGCGACGTGCACCGGCCTGCTGAGTTGCCGCGGCCACCTGCAGCAGAAAATCCATGTCGGCGCGGGAGGCGTCTTCACAGCCAACACACACATCAAATCCAAGATCCAGCGCCGCGCTCACCATACGCTGAATTTGGGTGATGACCCAGCCCCGGTCCCGACGCAGTTTGTTCAGAATCTGCTGATCCGAAACGGGGATGGATAAATCCACAATATCCACACCCACGTCCTGCACGGCCAGCAGATCTGCATCAAACATCCGGCACCAGGCCATCAAACCGGATGACAAACCAAGATCTGCAATGGCCTGCATCACTTCCCGCTCTTCCTCACCCATGGCGGGAATACCAATTTCAAGCTCGCCCACACCCATGTCGGACAGCTGCTGAGCAATGGCCAGTTTCTCATCGGCGCTAAACGCAACACCGGCGCTTTGCTCACCATCCCGCAGGGTGGTGTCATTGATAACAACTTGGGGTCGATGACTGCTCATGACGACATCCTCACTGCGTTGCGTGGGTCAAACCATTGGGTTAAGCGTAAACCGGAGCAAATGCCTGGTCCGGATTTTCCACCGGGCCATTCTCACCCCAGTACGGCGACAGTTTCCTGAGCTTGGCGACAATCGGCGGTATCGCCTCAATCACCCGTTCCACTTCTTCCATGGTGTTATAACGCGACAATGAAAAGCGAACCGTTCCGTGCGCGGCCGTATAGGGAATGCCCATGGCTTTCATGACATGGGAAGGCTCCAGCGAGCCTGAGGTACAAGCCGAACCGCTGGAAGCAGCAATCCCCATCTTGTTCATCAGCAGCAGAATCGCTTCCCCTTCAATGTATTCAAACGCAATGTTTAAGGTATTGGGCAGACGGTTATCCACGTCACCGGTGGCAAACGCATTGGGAACCTGTTGCAGAATTCCTTCCTGCAGACGGTCCCGCAAGGCTTTAACAAACGTGTTTTCGTATTCCATGTGCTTCATGGCCTGTTCGCAGGCCAGCCCCAGACCCACTATGCTGGCGGCATTTTCAGTGCCCGCGCGGCGCCCGCGCTCCTGGTGTCCGCCACGCAGCAAGGGGCGGAAACGGGTTCCCCGTTTCAGGTACAGAACCCCCACACCTTTGGGCGCATGCAATTTATGGCCGGACAGGGAAAGCATGTGAATGGCGGTATCCTGCAAATTCATGGGTATCTTGCCCACCGCTTGCACGGCGTCGGTGTGAAACATCACACCGGCCTCATCCGCCATTTCCGCCATTTTTTCCACTGGGAAAATTGTGCCGGTTTCGTTGTTGGCCCACATCACACTGACTATCGCCACATTGTCGCTCAGCAGTTTTGCGTAAGCGTCCAGGTCCAGCCGGCCTTTACTGTCCACTTCCAGTTTATGCACCGTGTAGCCTTCGGTTTCCAGGTACTCACACAGATTGAGCACCGCAGGATGCTCCACCACTGTGGTGATGATTTCCCTGCGCTCAGGCTGGGCTTTCAAAGCGGACAAAATCGCCGTGGAATCAGACTCGGAACCACAGGAAGTAAAGATGATTTCAGAATCGTGCTCCGCACCCAGTAAATTCTGTACCTGCTTGCGGGCCTGTTTTAACGCAAAACCCACCTTGTTACCAAAACTGTGCAGTGACGACGGATTACCGAACTGCTCAGTGAAAAACGGCAGCATGGCTTCAACGATTGCGGGATCCACCATGGTGGTCGCATTGTTATCCATATAGATATCATTCATGACCCTCTCCTCTCTCTAGGCTACCGCTGGACGTTCGCTGGCGGGTATCACCTTGATGAATTCACCCAGGGCTTCTATCAGTTTCTGCTGAATACCACCCAGGGTCATGGCTGCCATCTGGCAACCACTGCAGGCGCCCACCAGATTGACGTAAACCACTTTGCCGTCAACGTCCACCAGCTCCACGTCGCCATTATCGGCTTTCAGTGCAGGGCGTAACGCTTCCAGAACCTCTTCTATTTTGCGAATACGTTGCACCAGAGTCATACCGCCGCTGGCAGCAGCGGGTGCCGGAGCTTCGATTTCCACCAGATCCGATTTTTTCGCGGCCTGCTTCTTCTTGCCCGAGCCCGCCGGGGTGAACACCTCACCACGGGCCGCCAATTCTTCACTGAGAATATTTTCGATCGCCTCATGACAGGAGGAGCAACCACCACCGGCTTTGGTGTAGTTGGTGACCTCCTCCACGCTGCTTAAATTATTGGCCTTGATGGTATCGCGCACCATGACGTCATCAATGGCAAAGCATTTACAGACCAACGCACCTTCTTCATGGTCGTCACTCCATTCCTCACCGCGATAATTCGCCACCGCTGCCTGCAATGCTTCCCGGCCCATCACGGAACAGTGCATTTTTTCCGGCGGCAAGCCATCCAGAAAATCAGCAATATCCTGGTTGGAGATCTGCAACGCTTCGTCCAGTGTTTTACCTTTCACCATTTCGGTGAGGGCAGAAGAGGATGCAATGGCAGAACCGCAACCGAATGTCTGAAAACCTGCATCCAAAATAATTTCCGTTTCCGGTTCCACCTTCAGGGTCAAGCGCAGAGCGTCACCGCAGCTAATTGAACCCACATCGCCTACGCCGTTTGCATCAGCCACCGCGCCGGCATTTTTGGGGTTGTAGAAATGTTCTTTCACTTTTTCTGAGTAGTCCCACATGATCTCAGCTCTCCTGATGCGATTCGTTTAAAGGGGCGTCAAAGTGTCGGAATATGCCGACACTTAGCAACTGAACGATTTTCCACAACCACAACTACCGGCAGCATTGGGGTTCTCGAATTTGAATCCGCTGCCTTCCAGGCCATCAAGAAAATCAACGGTAACACCCAGCAATAACTGAGCGCTGCTGGGATCCACCAAAACTTTTATTCCGGGGAACTCCACCACCTCATCATCCTGAGCCACGTCTTCCTCCAGGCGCATACCGTATTGGAAGCCGGAACAACCACCGCCTTCCACCTTGATGCGCAGACCGGCTATGGGCTTTTCAGCAGAATCAATGAAGCGTTTGACGGCGGACACAGCGTTATCGGTAAGGTGTATCATGGCGGTTTCTCCGGTAGCTAAAGCGTTTGGGAATCGATACATTTGCGTTCCCAGAGGAATTTGCAAGCCATGTGCCAGAGGTTTTAGAGAAGGCTCACCTTGTTACTTATCAAAGAGTTACGATGGCTGTCAGGGTTTAGAAGGCTGTCGTAAAGTTCACGGGGGCAGGGCTTTGTCGCAATTGCGACAGCAGGCAAGGAAGCCTGCGCGGGGCAATTGTCACAGAGGCAACAATTGGTAGGCTACAGACTCACCAAAAATGTTGGTACCACCTCCTTCCAGCAGGATTTGCAGCAAGCGTTCGGCATCCCGGATCTGCACACCCGCCAGATAATTCACGCCGAAATCCGCCCATTCCGCCAACCACGGCATACTGGGCCCCATCAGCACCACTTGTGCATGTCGGCTCAGATTTAACAGATGCGGTAAGGTTTTGTTGGCCATGCTGCTGGCGGTGATAAACACCCAATCGGATCGCGGTAGAATCCAGTCCGCCGCCGCATCCGGCAGGTCGCCCGGGCCGGGCCGACGCTCTATGCAGTGGAAATCAAATTGACCCTGATAACGATCCAGACCGGGATAGCGCCCGATAATGGCGACCCGGCTGCCGGCGAGCCGGCCTTTGAAGTGTTCGAACACCGCCAGATGGGGTGCTTCGGCACAGTGTAGTGCCTGCGCCCTGGCCGGCAATGGTGAATGGTAATTGATGATAGCGTTGGCCACCGCCGCCCCCACAGTGGCATCACAGGTATTCCAGTGCAGCAACCATGACACCAGCTCTGCGGCATCACGGCCCGCCAGCGAGCCCGGCCAGGACAGATTACGGGGAGCATCGGTGGGGCTGAAACACAAGCCCCGCGCCATGCCCCCATCATCCATCCGCACCGACGCCAGCGACCAGCTTAAGCCCAGCGCCACCTGTTGTACAACACCGGGGTGGCGGGCACGGGCCATGATCAGCTCATATAATGTATGGGCATCCAGACTGCCGGACATCAGGCACCCAGGGCGGGCAACAACCTCAGCTCCGACTTAAGCTGCGCTTGTGTTCCCCAGGCAGTTACTGCTTCCACAAACCAACGTTCATCCGTTGGGTGGGGAACCAGAATATCGAATTCAGCAAATACCTGACCGCCCTGGTGGATCAGTACACTGCCCGTGCGAGCCCCGGATTCTGTGCGCCACTCACCGGCGAAGGTACGGCTGCCATCATAGGGATCCGTTTGCATCTGGTGACTGGCTAATTGTTTTGGAATGCGCGTCCCCAGGTGGCCAAGCCCGCTGCGCTCCAACTCCGCCACCAACGCGCTATGAACCTGCGCCACACCGGACAGAGCTTCCTGCTCACGCAAATCCTCGCGGCAGGGTTCATGATCAGTTGTGTTCCGGTCATTTATCATCAAACAACGCCCTCACCAGACTTCCGCCGGTGCCAGTTTTTCCGTAACCACTTCGCCACCCACCAGGTGTTGATCGATTATCTGATCCACATCTTCAGGTTGTACGTCCATGTACAAGGTCGCCCCCGGAAAGATTAAAACGTTCGCGCCAGCCTGACAGGGGCCCAGGCAACCTGTGGGCACCAGGGACACCTTGTTGAACAGATTACGGGAAATAATGGCTTGAGAGAAAGCCGGCATGAGTTTGTCGGCCCCTTTTTCCGAACAACTGCTGCGCGGGTGGCCTGCCGGCCGTTGCTGACTGCAAATAAACACGTGATACTCAGGACGTGGCATATGCAATTACCCCGCTACGGCTTCGTGTGTATGACATTTTTTAGGACAAACGGCAGCACAGGATTTGCATCCTATACAGTCCATGGCGTCCTTGATGCTCATGACCATCATTTCATCGTCGTCATCGTAAAAATCATCATCGTCGTCGACTTCCTCGCCACGATCCACCAGCTCAAACACATCCCGGGGGCAGACTTTATAGCAACGCCCACAGCCAATGCAGGTTGATGCATTGAGATCAGTAACAAATTCAGGCACCCACTCAGCGCCACCCCGGGTACGGCCGACTATTACATTGTCTGTCATGACACACCTCTCTCCACACCCCTCTCAAAGGTGTCGGTTGATTACTTCCAGGTTTTTGAAATGACCTGACCTCAGCCTTTGGCAGCAGCTTCGTATTTGGCTTTGGCGCTGGCCCATTCTTCACAGGCATCCACAGCCTTCTGTGCCAGATCAGGCAATTCCTGATAACTGCTCCAGAGACTGTCTTCCACCACATCGTGAATTTTCGATGCCCAGTCGGTGGCAATTCGCTTTTTACTGCTCACCTCTTTCTTCATCGCTTTCAATTCATCTTCGGTCATTGGATTTCTCCCCCTTGTTCACTGTTAACAATCGACTTTCTGTCAACATTACAACTTGGCTACTTCGCGGTGATCGTTCACCAGGGTAATGGCCTTACTGGTGACCTTTTCCACTTCAGCAATCAGTTTTTCCAGCGAATCAAAGCCAAAGCGATGCACATCACGCAGGGTTTTATCCACCACGATCAGTTTGCCCACCGTTACAATGGCACGGCCGAAACCTTCATGGGTAAGATTCACCATGGGCACCGCCATCAAACCGGATTCCCGCTCAATCGTCGAGGCGATGGCATTGTAGTAAGCCTTCAATCGCGCAATGGTGGTTTCATCCGGATCGCCCACCACGGGGATCTCCCGCCGCCGCTCTTTCGTCAGAATCATCGGATCAAGAACCTTGGCGTCGGTCCAGGTGTCATAGGTACCATAACTGTCCAGCGCCCGCAGTTGGGTTACCACCTGCTTGACAAAGGGGTGGGTCATGTGGGGATTATTTTCT
Source organism: Ketobacter sp. GenoA1 (assembly GCF_003671475.1). Lineage (NCBI taxonomy): Bacteria > Pseudomonadati > Pseudomonadota > Gammaproteobacteria > Pseudomonadales > Ketobacteraceae > Ketobacter > Ketobacter sp. GenoA1. The sequence goes on from NZ_RCHM01000007.1 coordinate 259,768, forward strand.
TCAACAACGGCGTCAGTCATGATATGCCTCTCATTAATGTTACTGTGCTGTATGTTTCAACTTCAGATCATCAGAAGCTGCTGTTTCAATACGGTAAAACCTAATCTCACTCCAACCACCCATCCGCTTCCATAGCGTCAAATGCATGGCTGCCCATATGCCGGTTACGTTGAATGGCTTTCGCCAACCAAGTGGATGGCCCCTCTCTCAGCTCCTGTTGCAAACTGTCGATCAACTCATCAATTCGGGCACCCTCGGTTACTTTCACTGGCTGAATCCCCAACTCCAATAACTGACGTACCGCCGATGCACCACAGGCACGACAATACACGGCAATACAACCTTCCAGCAGTGCCAGCTTCCCCGCCAGTTTGTCCTCCGACTCGTCGGCAGATAGCTCTGCAAATTCACTGACGGTCAGTAGCTGGATCTGTTCCGCATCAACACCGTAGATGACAAACGAACAGGCTGAGCCAAAATGCTGATCCACCAGCTTGCGGTCTGAAGACGCAAACGCCACTTTCATCAGTGTCTCGCTCTGGCCATCATCCAGAACTCTCAACTGCCGAGTGGGTCCACCCATTGCTAGTGCCTCCATTGCTGCTGCCGGTTTTCAATGTACTGTGGCGAATCCTGTTTTTGCGCGTAGATGGAATGGTAGGGCTGAGTTTCCTGGTGATGCGCCATAACCAGGTTTGCCAGATCGAACAACGCCTGGGACGTACCACGGTAGCCAAACCAACAACGTTGAAAGCCGCCTACCAGGTCGTACTGGGGAAAACCGATACGCAGAATGGGCACACCCAAACGCTGTGCGCTCGCCACCGCATGACTGTTACCCAGCACCAGCTGAGCACCTTTTTCCCGCGCCACTTTTTCCAGATCTTCCAGATCGCCGATATGGACCTGCTCCACATCCAGTGATTCCAGTGCGATTCCTTTTGCCGGGACCACCGCTGCGACCGTCTCTGCCCCCATCCCGGTTAACAGGCGGTGGAAGCCCGACAACATATCCGGATCAGCCGCAATGGCTATACGCGACTGACCCAGCATAAAGTGAGTATCCAGCATCGCATCCTGCAGCTGCTTGCGCTGCCGTCGCCACCGCTCAGGCACGGGATTGTCGCTCAGGTTCGCCAGTGTGCTGAACCAGTCGTCCACTTCATCCAATCCCATCAAATGCCCGAAACGAAACACCGGAATATCGCATTTCTTACGCAACAACTCTGCCGAGGAAAACAGGCTTTCCCCTACGGCCAGGGTGGCAATGCTTTCACAGGCCGTTGCAACGTCATCCACGGAGGTGCCCCCCGCGGTCAAAGGATTAAAAGGGCTTTCATCCAGGTGGCCGTCCAGCGAACCGGACAGATCCGGAATCATCAAAGGCCGCAACCCAAAGCTTTCAATGCTTTCCGCAACGAACTCCAGATCCCCGGGGGTCAGATTCGCGCCGCACAATACATTCACCTGACGCTGCCGCAATCCCTTTCGGCTTTTATCATCAGGTACCAGCGTATCGATGATGCCCTTGACCGCCAACGCAAAACCGCTTTCAAAACTGCCACTGAAATCCGGCGTATTCACTGCTACCACGGCGGTCTTATCATATTCGGGAAATTTTTCGCGAAACTCCCAGGTGGCACGCTTGATGTCGGCACCCTGCGTTTCCGCCAAACCGGTGGTCACCAAACCAATCAACGACGGATTACTCTTTTCACAAATGGTTTTCAGCGCTTCAACAATATTGCCATCGGCGCCCATCACTGAACTGACCTGATCCATGGCGGTGGTTTGCAGGGGCACCGGTTCGCGAAAGTGACGCACAAAAAACACTTTGGCAAAAGCAGTACAACCCTGGGAGCCATGCATCAAAGGCATGGAGCGGGCGATGCCCAAAAAGGCCAATGCACCGCCCACGGTCTGGCTGGTTTTCAGGGGGCTGACGGATAATGGTTTTTTACGTTTTATGATCTCTGGCATGGCCGTCTCCCCTTATCCATTCACCGTCAACAGTTCACCTGCGGTCTCAACCCAGGGTGCGGGCCGGCGCACGGCATCCCATACCGGGCTTTCCAGCGTCAGCGTTAATTGCCGCACCAATTCAAGCATGCCCTCATAACCTGCGTATCCAAACTCCCGTTCCTGATTGATGTCCAGGAACGGAATCTTGGCCTTTAACGCGGTATACATGTTACGGCCACCGGCAATCAGGATGTCGGCCTTGTAATCCGCCACCGTCTGCAACAGCACCTTGGGGTTGCCCTCATCCAGCATTTTGACATCATCACCCATCAGCTCACGGATGCGGGCTTTATCTTCTTCAGTGGATTTCTTGGTGCCCGTTGCCACCACTTTCATTCCCAGATCCTGCAACGCCGAGATCACCGACCAGGATTTAACGCCACCGGTGTACAGCAAAACCCGTTTGCCGTTAAGGCGTTCACGCCAGGGCTCCAATGCAGCCCGCACACGTTGCTCTTCCCGCTGGATCAACGTTTCAGTTCGACGGCTAAGATCATCATCACCAATCAGGCGGGCAAAATCCCGCAGCGCCTGCGAGGTGTCGGTGATGCCGTAAAAACTGCCTTCAAACCAGGGGATGCCGTAGTTCTCTTCCATTTTTCGCGCTACGTTCAGCATCGCCTTGGAACACACCATCATATTGACTTCGGCTCGATGCATGGTCTGTACTTCACGAAAGCGGGCATCCCCGGACAGGGTGCACAACACCCGAATTCCCAATTCATCCAGCAACGGCAATACATGCCAGAATTCACCGGCAATGTTGTATTCACCGATCAGGTTGACATCGTGTACACGAATGCCTTCCCGCTCAGTGCCCGCCGGTAACGGATCCGGCTCCCGGGAACCAATGACGTACTTCACCATGGCTTCACCGGCGATGCGGTTACCAAGATTCTTGGTGCCATAAAAACCCGCTGCGTCCACCGGCACCACCGGCACACCCCAGCGTTCCTCTGAGGCCCGGCATACTGCGTCCACATCGTCACCAATCAATGCCGGCACACAGGTGTTGTAAACGAACACTGCCGGTGGCTGATAATCTTCAATGGCCTGCTTGATGGAATGAAACAAACGTTTTTCGGCACGCCCCATGACCACATCCTGCTCCGTGAGGTCAGTGGTCATGCCGATGCGGTACAAATCCGCACCGCTGGAGCGGGTGCCTCGGTTATCCCAGGAGCTGCCGGCACAGGCGATGGGTCCGTGCACAATGTGCGCTACATCCGCTATGGGCAGTAACGCAATCTGCGCCCCGTCGAAGGCACAGCCACCGGCCGTGGAACCGGGCTTGGGCTTGGCACAACCGGACTTCTCCTTTTTGTTGTGGCTGCAAGCGGGCTCATCCAACAGTTCTGCAATGTCCTTAGCTTTCATGGCGCGACCTCTGATAATGGCTGACAACGGCAACCGCAAGGAGTTGGGTGCAATGGCCATACCACCACTTAACTCATTGTTTTAAAAGATATTGGCGGAGATGATGGTGTGTCGCCAATGCGACAATAAAATTAGGATTGCGTGATCTGCGACAGAGTTTCCGTAAACAGCACAAAAGGCCTGTGCTCAATGTCGGGTTCCATACACAACGACCTAACCGCCGTGGTGCATTGCCGAACCGGGTACGCGCTATACGTGTGAACAGGTATAAAAGAAAGGGGCCAGTAACCGTTTGAATTCATGATGATTCAGCACCGAATCAAACGCCATAGCCCGTAGGCTGGACCGTAGCAAGGGGGGCGAAGACCACAGACAGGCATAAGGATTGCAAAAGCAGAGCCACCATCGGATTGACCCAGCGTCAACTGGAGACACGCCATGCGCCTAAAGCCTGCACACACACTATTACGCCCACTGTTAATGCTGCTGGTAATGGTGGCCTATTTTGCTCTGGGGGATGATCAAGTAACCCAGCTGGTTGCACTCTACACGCCGGCAACGGGGTTTTAACCACTACACCGTTACCAGCGCCAGAGAACAGCTGACGATTTTAACGATAGAGGTTCAGGCGATGGGTACAGTCCACCCATTCCCCGGTGCAATAGAATGTCGCACTGGCCACCGCCCCATCCGGCAGGAATACAGAGTTAAACAAGCTGCCGTTACCTGGCGTCACGGAGTCAGGTACAACGTACAGCTGACTGTATTCAGAATCCAACACTCCCCGCCTAACCCAGGGCGCTTCCGTCACGCTGCGCAGCATCTCTCCAGCTGGCGTAAACACATGGTGATTGATGACTGCCTCATCAAATCCCCGAATGTTCAGGTCGACGCTGATTTCAGTGTTGTCTTCAAATGCGCTGAGATCGAACTCGGTACCGGTCACTGCCATGTGCCCACCGCTCAGGCTCAACTCAAGCGCTCCCTGTTGATTGACCTGGGCATACTTTGCGGTAAAGATTTCGGACACCCCTGACAACTCACGGGACCAATTCAGATTACCAACGCCATCGTAATGGGATACCCAGGCTTTCTGCAACACGGGCAGGAGCGGGCGCCTGCCTTGACTGGTGTAGCGTATAGCGTAATAACCACCCTGCTGATCCGCCAGAAATTTCTGATTCCATTTATCCATAAAGCCTTCACTGATCACGTCGCCGTTCTGATTCAGTAACAGCCTGTCGTTGTCGACCATGGCCAGGATCTGATCATCATCGTAAGTAAAAACGTAGAAGTAGCCAGCACTGTATTCAAACTGCGACAGCACATTCATCTGCTCATCAAAGCGCATCGCAATGCCTGAATTGCCATCGGGGTTCACTCCATCATTATAAGTTCCGGTCAACAGAATGGTTTCACCATCAGACTTTATATCGGAGAAACAGCGATCCCGAAACACCAAGGGGTCCACCTCTCCTGCGGCGTTTACCTTAAGCAGAACACAGCCTGTTGAATCACCGAAGTACTGGCGATCACTCATGTAACCGGTTAGAAACAGCGCATTGCCCAACACAGCAGCCGAGGACTGGATGTACAAGTTCTTTCCGGCATCCACAAAGCTCTGATCCAGACCCACCCAGACATTCTCTGTTTTCCCATTCAGGTAGAACACCTGTTCCGCATCTGGGTTAGTTACGTATACACCGTTTTCCTGGTCCGGATAAAACAGATTCGGCCATGGATAACCATTGGCGTAACTGGCCACATTCATCATTGTGGACTTCAACACCTCACCCTGTAGATTCACTTCCCGTAAAGCAACCTGCCCCTGGCCATAATCGAACACCATGTGATACAGCGATTGCTGATCAGCCGCGGAAAACACGTAGCCCCGGGTGGCGTATCCATTTCCAAAATCCACAAACCACGACGGTAATGTTGCCCCACCACCACAAGCAATGATCAGCAATCCCAGCAGTACGGATAACGGCCTGACTTTCAACGATTTGATTTTACCCAATGTTATTTTCATTGTGATTAGTATCCTTACTAACAAATAAATAAGAGATCTTTAGAAATAATGAACATCAATGTATCACCGTGGATAACACATCGACCGACGTTATGCTAGCACACCTCCCTGATTACAACCGAGCACATTATTCTTATTCAGCCATGGCCTGCTGGCGCCAGCAACCATCTATACACGACCACACGACCCATGACACGGCCCATGCACTCACTCAGGAATCGCCACCGCGTATTTCACGTTGTACTTTCTTGGGCAAAGCGGACAACGCTGTATCGTAGGACCACTGAATCAACTCCCGGAGATAGGCTTCATCCATCGACGCCACCTTGACCACCGTCACCCAATGGAACCGATGCATATAGCGGGCAGGCCGGATACCGGGCTGATCGGTGAGTTCCAGAAATCGCTGAGGCGTGGCACGAAAACTGAAACGCCACTGTTCCGGCTCACTGGTTTTGAAATAAGCGAACTTTTTGTCTGCCACCGAGTACGTCAGTATATTCGCCGGGTGGCCGGATATTTTCTCTGTCACACCGGCAAACGACCGGCAAAACTGTTTAACCGAGGCAACATTCATAGCGGCAGGTACCTGCTTTGAAAACGCATTCATCATACTCGCAAAAGCATGACGAATGCATCACAACAGGTGCGGTTAAGGGCGATCAAAATCGCTGGCGGCGTGGCGCTCTCTGAGCTGTTCTTCTTCCGGCCCCCAGAACCGGTTAACCCGCCAGCCCCGTTGCACGGGCGGACGTTGCCAAAGCATGTTTGCCCAGCGCATCACATTTTTATAGGAACCCACATCCAGAAACTCCGCAGCGTTATACAGTTCGCCACGCACCAACCCGCCATACCAGGGCCAGATTGCCATATCGGCAATGGAGTATTCCGCTCCCGCCATAAATTCGTGATCTGCCAAATGACGGTCCAATACGTCCAGTTGGCGCTTCACTTCCATGGTAAAGCGATCAATGGCGTATTCAATTTTCTCCGGCGCGTAACTGTAAAAGTGGCCGAAGCCTCCGCCCAAAAACGGTGCCGACCCCATCTGCCAGAACAACCAGTTAAGCGCCTGGGTACGGCCATGGTGCCCTTGCGGCAGAAAACGCCCAAACTTGTCTGCCAGGTACAGCAGGATGGATCCGGATTCAAACACCGGTGTGGGCGTTGCAGTGGAGTAATCCACCAGCGCCGGTATTTTGGAATTGGGGTTGATCTCCACAAAGCCGGACGAGAACTGCTCTCCCTCCAGGATACTGATTAAGTGGGCATCGTATTCCGCCCCCTGCTCACCGGACGCCAATAGTTCTTCCAACAGGATTGTGACTTTCTGGCCGTTCGGTGTTCCCATGGAGTAGAGCTGCAGCGGGTGCTCTCCCACCGGCAGTGCTTTCTCGTGGGTGGCACCGGCAACCGGGCGATTAATACTCGCCCAGTTGCCGCCGTTGTCCTGTTGCCATTGCCACACCCTGGGGGGTACATATTGCGGGGTGTTTTGTGCCATAAACATTGTCCTTCTGGTTACCCTGTATTGACCGAACAGATTGCTTTACTGCGCCGGTGGCGGCGTAATAATTGCCTGGGCAAACCCCTGATAGGCGCCCCATATTTCTTGCGCAACGGTATCCGGAAACAGATGGAACGCGCCCTGCTCCAACGCCGCCACGACGCCTTCCGCTACGCTACTGGCCGGATCACCGGTCAGGCCGGCTTTGGCGGCCATGTCCGTTGCGATGGGCCCGGGATGCACGCTCAACACCTGGATCCCTTTGGGTGCCAGCTTATCACGCAAACCCTGCGTCACCGAGTACGCTGCCGCCTTCGACGCTGAATAGGTGGTGAATTCGGTAAAGTTGGTAATGGATGCCACCGAATTCAGCTGCACCAGTGCACCGCCACCGTTGGCCTCCAGAATGGGCGCGAAAGCTTTGGCGACCCGTATCAACCCCAACACATTCACTGTTATTTCGGCTTCCAGCGCTGCCTCAACATGATCGCAAAGTGGGTCAGCAATCTCCAATACCCCGGCGTTATTCACCACCACCTGAACGTCGCGGGCATGCTGGCCCAGGCTGGCAATGGATTCCGCATTCGACATATCCACCGGCAGCGTCACCACCCGTTCACCATACGTGCGCGCCAGATCGGTGGTGGTTTCAGGGTTGCGCACCGCCAGATACACTTTGTCGGCACCGTGGGCCAGGAAGGACTCCACAATCGCTTTACCAATGCCGCGATTGGCACCGGTTACCAGCGCCACTTTGTTTTTGATTGATAAGGACATGATATTACTCCATTTTCCATGAGATAAGGGGAAGGAAACATAGCCGGCGAATATTGTACCGATCGGTATGTTTGTAGAAATTGTACTGATCGGTATAATTGTGTCAACCCATCGTTGGAAAATTTGTTACATCAGGTTGGCTCACAACATCATGGCAGGCGGCAGAAAACTCGAATTTAATAAGCAGCAGGCGCTGGAAGCCGCCATGCATGTATTCTGGAAAAAGGGATTTCTGGGCGCCTCACTGGCGGATTTGACCGAAGGCATGGGCATCAACAAACCCAGTCTTTACGCCGCGTTCGGTAATAAGGAATCCCTCTTTGTGCAAGCCACGGAACACTATCTGAATACCTACGCCAAGCCCAAGAACGAGCACCTGTACCATACCGGCACACCCCTGCGGGAAAGATTGCGCAACTACCTGCTGGCCATTCTTTCCGGCCAGTGTGATGAGGACAACCCAAAAGGTTGCTATGTGTCGTTGTGCGTGGCTGAGGCCGCCGGTGAAACCATGCCGGCGCAGGCACAGAACACGATCAGCCAGGCAGGCAATTATGCACAAGCATTGTTGACGGAGTTTTTGCAAACAGATGACGAAGCCAAGGCTCTGCAATTGGACCAAGAGGCAGAATCCATCGCCCTGTTTCTGGTCACCACTGTAAACGGTACTGCCGCCATGGCCCGCGCGGGAAAAGGTTATGCGGAACTGGAAACGGTAATAGATCGGGCGTTAACGGGTATTGGATTACCCGCCGACACCCGGCCCCCGGTATCGGATCAAGATCGTTGCTAAGGGTTAATTTTCCGTACCCGACTGGGGCACCCCTTCAGCATAGGTGACAATGCCCTCCGGAATGACCTCCCAAGAGGCTTTTGATCCCACAAAAATATGGTACCCCATCTCAATTTGAGGATCGTCGTTAAGGCACCCCAGGGTGATCCCGTGCACATCATTCTGATAGAGCCCGCACAACGTGGACCCACACCGGCTGCAGAACGCCAAACCAAAGCCCGGCTGCGTTTCGTAACGGGTTAACAGCGCCTCACCCTGCAACCAGACAAAATCGTCCGCGTTGACTTCGGCATAACTTGACGCCTGGGCACTGAACGCCTTGCGGCAGCGCGAACAATGACAGGATCGTGGATCACGAAGCGTACCGTTAATTCTGTATTTTATGCTTCCGCACAAACATTCTCCCGTCAGTGACATGATTTTTCCTCTCGCTTTGGGCATTGCACTCGCCGTTATTCTTCTGTTGTGGTCACATTCTAATGGTTTGAATCGTCATAGGTATACCCACACAATAAAAGGACACCGTGATGACAGACCAGCAAGCACTGCTCAACCAAATTACCGCTTTCGAAACCCACTATCATTATGATGCCGGCTTTCTCAAAGACATGGTGCAGCACGCACCGGGTAGCTATGACCACTTTCAGCACTTTCAAACCATGGCCCGGCACCGGGAACTGCTTTCCACCGAGGTCTTCTGGATCGCCAAAATCGCCAGCATGCAGCAGGAGGATTGTGGCGGCTGCCTGCAACTGAACCTTAATATGGCCCGGGAGCAGGGGTTGCCGGTTGCATGGCTATCCGCCGCGCTGGATGGCGGCAGCACCCTGCCTGCCCATCTACAACAGGTACTTCACTATGCCCGCCAGGTGGCTGCCCAGGGCAGCGTTGAACCGGAGTTGATGGAGGCAATGCAACAGGCATGCAGTAAAGGGCAACTACTGGAGTTGGGAGTGGCCATCGCCAGCGCCAAAGTGTATCCAACCATCAAACGGGCCCTGGGGCTGACGCAAGCCTGCCAGGCCGTCACCATTACACTATGAGTGTTGCCATGAGTACCATTGAGCACCGCTTCGAATCCGAACGCCCATTGTTGATGGGGCTGGCTTATCGCATGCTGGGCTCACGGCATGCCGCCGAAGACATCGTACAGGAGGCCTATCTGCGCTGGAGCAAACAGCATGAAGTCGTGGCGAACCCAAGGGCCTGGTTGAGCACCGTGGTCACCCGCCTGGCGCTGGATCATTGCAAGAGCGCAGAAGAACAGCGCAAGCAGTATATCGGCAGCTGGTTACCGGACCCATTGTGCGATTCGCACACCGATCCACAACACCTTCTCGAGCTGGATCAGTCCATTACCATGGCCCTGCTGGCCCTGCTGGAGCAGCTCACACCGGGTGAGCGGGCCGCATTCATACTGCATGATCTGTTCGACTTCAGCTTTCAAGACATTGCCGTCATGCTGGATAAACCCGAAGCCACCTGTAGAAAGCTGGCCAGCCGCAGCCGCAATAGAATCCGCCAACAGCCTGTGGCCTCATCGGTAAAGAGCAATGAGCACAGCGCCATGGTCACGGCTTTTTTTAGCGCCATCCGCGAGGCCAACACCTCGGAGCTGGTGACCCTGCTCAGTGAAGACATCGTGTTCAAAGCCGATGGTGGCGGCAAAGCCACCGCGGTACGTCGCATTCTGCGGGGGCGGTCGGATGTAGTGGACTGGATTCAACGGGTGATGTTGCCACATTACAGCGATCCCGGTGTGATGCTCAGCTACCGGATACAGCGCTTCAACGGTGCGCCGGGGCTGCTGATATTCGAGGCACACAAGCTGGTCACCGCCTTCAGCTTTGTAGTGGATGAGAGCGGTATCCGCCAGATAGATGCGTTACGTAACCCGGACAAGTTGCAATGGCTAGTGTGAAGGGTGTCTCTTTTTCCAGGCAATAAAAAAGGGCAAGCTCTGCAGCTTGCCCTTTTTTAGAACTGAAATATCGTTTAATTACCCCTTACAGAGGTACGATGTTCTCAGCTTGAGGACCTTTCTGGCCTTGAGTTACAGTGAACTCAACTTGCTGGCCTTCAGCCAGGGTTTTGAAACCTGAGCTCTGAATAGCGCTGAAGTGAGCAAATACGTCTGGACCAGACTCTTGCTCAATAAAACCAAAACCTTTTGATTCGTTGAACCACTTAACGGTTCCTTTAACTGTATTAGACATGTCTAACATCCTGATAATTAAATAGTTTTTAGCCTTCGAAAAGGCAGGGATAGCTTTGAAATCTTGACTGAACTTAGAGACCTGCAGGACGTTGTTACGGATAATACAGCGAAATGTAGATTCTTTAGGAGACTTTCTTTCTAGCTGAAAAGAACTTTATAGCCTGTTCTGAATATTGTCCAGTGTTATTTTCCCGAAACAGGCCCAACTTATCATTCTGCCGCCCTAGCAACGAACCACCATGGTCTTGGCAGCCAAATCGTGCAGGCAACGCTTGTCGCCACGAAACACGAACAGCACATTCACCAGCGACAACAGCCCTCCCACCATGGGAATGTAGCCAAGCCCGAAATACACCGCATACCGCACCAGCAGATGCTGTTGCACACTGGGTAACTCACCTTCCAAATCCACGATCTTGATACCCAATGCCTTTTTACCCACGGTCTGCCCCGATTCCAGCAAAAACTTGAAATTGATGGCAGCAAACACCACCACGCCCACCAGTCCCATCACTAAATTCATCATCATCGAAGGCTCCTCGCCCTCCAGCACCTGATCAAAAAAACCGGTCAGGTACAGCACCAACATAAGAGGTATCATCATGATGATGGCATCCAGAATCGAGGCTCCCAAACGCGCCCAGCGCGACGCCAACTGAAGTTCAACCTCATTCTGGTCAATCAAGTTGGAATCCGGTGTTTGAAATCTGTTCTCTTCCATTGTATTTCTCCCGTTTAGAGTAAGCCGTTTGCTCCCGTTGGATTCTGATCAGGCGATTTAAGACAAGCCCAGTAACTCTTATAAGAAATCCAGCAACCTTTATAAGAAACCCAATATCTCTGCAACACTTTTCACAACCTGGCCGCCGCCCCTCTCGATATAGATGCCAAACTGGGCCAAACAGGCGTACGCCAACGCAAATTGTGCAACAGCGAAGCCTGCCACCGTAAACTGACTGAGGCTGAACAAGCCCACACTGAATTGAGAGATGGTTACCACCCCAACTCCGAACTGTCCAATGGCGATAATCCCCTTCGCCGGTACCGGCATCCGGTTCTGGCGGTATTTGAACGAGATATGCAGTATCGGCCATTGGCCAATGCGGGCAGCACTTTTGTACTCCCAGCCCCAACCGTCCCATGCTGCTTGGGCAGGATGGGGAGCCCCACAATGTGGACAGATGGCCGCCTGCTCACTGACCTGATGTTGACAGTCCCGACACAGTTTCATCTTCGATTGCCCCCTAGCGTTGCCACTTATCCACCTCAATCACATAAGAAGTGAAAGCCCGCCCCATCAACTCCGTTGTGTGAATGTTACAGGCCAGCTTTCGCAGGCTTTTGTACTCTGGCCGGGAATCCAGCAGATGAAAAACAAGCTGCCCATGCCCCATTTCTTTCGCCCATGCCATCATGTCTTTGAATATTGTAATACCAATGCCCCAAAACGCACTGCAAAGCACGATGGCGATCTCATAGCCATACTCATCGGGCTGGATTCCACACCAACCAGCCAACCTGCCACCGATCATGACCGCCCGTATACGGCACCCGGGCAGGGTATCGATCTCAGACTTCTCGTTCAACCAGTGCTGAATACTCTCGGGGCCGAACAACGGATGTTCGACCAAATGCCTTCGCAGATTGCCATCATTCAACACATCGAGCCATTCAGTCGGATTCAGTGCACCAAAAGGCACGTATTCAATTTCACTATCAGTCATTCAGTTCTACTCCGGTGGGTTTCACCCTCGTTTCAACCGCAACCGGTACTCACTGCTGCGGTTACCGAACCTTAGACGCACAGCAAGCGAATCTGTTACTGCTCTTTACTCAAATGCGACAGAGTGTGTCCATGCTGCTCCCAATGAGCCCCGTCGAACTCCGTTATGACCACAGATAACCCGCTGGTATCGAGGCAATGAACATTGATATCCACCCCGTCCGGATTCGAACGCGGCGTGTAGAATGGCTTGATTCCACAAATCTTACAAAAAGTATGCTTGGCCACACCCGTATTAAACGTATAGGTTATCAACATATCTGAGCCCTGCTTGAGCTTGAACTTACTCAGGGGCACAATCAAATGCAGGTACCCTGATTTGGTGCATATTGAGCAATTGCAATACACTGCCTCGATTGTCTCCGGCGCCTCCACTTCAAACACCACCGATTGACAGTGACAACTTCCCTGATGAATCATCCTCCTTCCTCCCTGCAGTGACCCCTAAATGGACCAGCTAAATACTGGTGTAAGGCATACAACTAGCTGATAACTTCGCGTCGAACCACATCGAACTAAGCGCGCCCGGCCGGTTTGTGAAATTCTATTACGTTGCGATCGGGATCCCGCACAAAAATAAACGTGGCTCCATCAGGCAAAACGATCGGCCCGCCGCTAATCGCAATATTGTGGTCCGCTAACTGTGATTGAACGGATTCCAGGTTATCCACTTCCAGCGCCATATGGGTGTATCCCGAATGCTTAACCGGTATATCCATCAATACGTTTTCCGTCGTAGCCGCATTCGTATTCAGGATAAAATTGATGTTAATGCCTGAGGGGTGCTCCATGATCGCAACGGGTTCCGGCCCCACCGGCCCCGCAATGAACTCGAAGCCTAATTTTTCATAGAACGCACGGGCAGTCTCCAGATTCGCCACCCGAATACCGATATGATTTATTCTGCTAATTTCCTTCATCCTGATCCTCAAATAACATCAACACTAATAGATAGAAACAGCCACAGACCGATGCGGTGCAAGATTCACCCTTCAGCCACGATTGCGGGTGTAAACACGATAACCAAACGCAATGACCATGCAAATACTGGCCGGAAGCAATAAAGCCAACACATCGACTTGTCTATACAAAAACACGCCTGCGGTACCACCAAGGATAAACCCGGCGATGATTAGGGTAAAAAGCTTAATTTTGCGCTTATCGAGTTTATCTCCCCTCAGGAAGGCGCCAATCATAATCCCCAAATCGGTAAAAATTCCGGTAACATGAGTGGTTCTAATCACCGCACCACTATAAGTCGTTGCCAGGGCGTTCTGTAAACCACAGGCTGCCGACGCAAAAAAGTGGCCGAAAAAAGAACCTTGGAACAAAAAGGCAAACGCCACAAAGAGCAGGATAGACTCTAACAACAATGCTGTATCATAATGCCGACCCAGTTTTAACGTGGAGCCGTGCAACAAAAATCCGGCGATGGATGATCCTGCCAAAAAAGACAGCAACACACCAAGCAGATGTACTGTGGTTTCAGAAGGCGCATACAACAGGCTCGTTCCGAGCAGTGTTGCGGTTCCGGAAAGGTGTGATACGGATTGATGCTCGAAACTGAGAAGGCCGATTGCATTAACAAAGCCAGCGACTGACGCCAAAACAAAAGCGCCTACCTCCACCCATTTGGGCAATCTGGAAATCAATCTGATAATGCTCCTTTAGTTGCCATAATCATAAACCATACAAGTCACGAACCATACTAGCCGGGCATCACAAAGATAAATCCGATACTCCCTAACCAACTCATGAATCATGAGACAATATTATGTGGCATAGATTATTGCTTAGCACATTATAGGCGGCATACCAGTGGAAATTACAGATCTCTTTTATAGCGCTCGATCATCTTCTCCTGAGTTTCCGGCTCCTCAGAAATCGATAACTGATCATTGAGCATTTTACCCATTGTAGGTAATACCTTACGGTCAATTTTATTGTTCTGATCCCATAATCCGGATCTCATCAACGCCTTTGCACAATGCAAAAAAACCTCATTTATACTGACAACTATGCAGGCTCGGGGGGGATTACTCCACTCCGTATATCGATTCAAATACTCCGGTGATGTGGAGATCTTCGCTTCACCGTTCACCCGCAGCGTTTCATCCACACCTGGTATCAGGAAAAGACATCCTACCTTACCGGTATTCACTATATTGACGAAACTATCCAGGCGATTATTACCTTTGGAGTCCGGAATCAGTAAACAGTGATCGTTCACAGGCACGACAAAACCCGCGTTGCCTCCCCTTGGAGAGCAATCGAGATCACCCTGCTTACTGCAGGTTGAAATCAATACAAAAGGCGAAAGAGAAATGAATCGTTTAGTATGAACCTCAAGCCTATCCAACTGCTTATCCTTCGATCTTCCTTTAGGAAACCCATATAATTCGCGTAATTTCTTTTCAGTTTCAATATACATTATGACCCTTTATAACGATCTATCTACCCACACTCATATCAATCACACACCTTTGATGCCTTCGGTGGGAGCGACAGCACAAAAGATTCGCACAATTCTACCCACATTCGCAACGCCCTATCGTTTTCAATCCCCTCCGGCGAAACATAGATCATGCCTTTCATGGCCTTCCCGGTAAAATCCATTTCTTTCGCATGCTTTTTTCGCAAACACGCAGCATAGTGGTCGGGCCCCACTCGCGCCATCAGCATGTCGCCCACGATGCCGCAGCACATATGGTTTGATACCATAAAACAAAGCCCGCCAAACATTTTCTTCACTTCCACTTCCAGGCGCCCATGAAAATATTCGCGAAGCCTTTCTTCCAGTCCGGGATCGTAGACCATGATTTATCTCTCTTTGACTTTAACGTGTTTATAACAAAGGATAGAGAACCGTTCTTCGTGCTGTGTTACAGCAACGATGTCCGCAATATCCGTACATCAATACCGGCTTATAAACGGAACCAACTAATCACTTGCTTGATGTTGCCATGATTTGACTTTCGTTCCGGTTTCGACCGGTGCCATAATCGTGGCGAACATCAGCGCAATCAATGCTATTAATCCGGCCATGCCTATGGCGATCCGGTACTTATACTCTCGCTTGGCCTTACCCAATAATGCAGACTTTATGAATTTAGCGTGCGTAACCAAGTGAGCCGCCATCAGAGACAAAAACACCAATGAACTGTAGAAATGAATATCGCCCCAGTCGTGCCTCGTTAAACTCCATATCTGATCCGGCCCGCTTTTTGGCGGAAGGGAATACTCCATTAGAATACCCGTCGTCAACATCGAAATCAGCGAGATAAATGACAAAAAATCCACGATTTTGATTAACTTGGATTGCTTCATACGCTATTACACCTGACTTTCAACCCATAACAACCAAACGCCACGGGAGACGATGGATAACGTTCCACTGACCAGTGGCCAACATCCGCTGACGTTATTCTGGATCAAGATTCGTTGACGCACTTAACCAATTAGGCGACAACAACATTGGCCAAAATGCCCTGACCACGAGCGCCCGGAGCAAAATTCCAACAGCATCCCTAAGGGCACTCCACCCTAATGGTGCCCAATACAACTAAATAGTGCCCACTGAAACGCATTGATTTATTAAACAATTACTATACTCTACAGCACACACTCGTTTTGTCATTTATCTGTGTTCGATAGCTGGCTTAGCGCTCATAATTCGAGGCAGCCTAATGACAAATCCCCGCCTATGCTACCAAACCATTGAGTTTGGTGAAATTGATATACATCTGTGCACATTGCGGGATAAACAGGAATTTCATGACCCTGACGGTATTGCTGAAAGTCTGGGAATATCTTCAGCCGCCTGGCCCATTTTTGGTGTTGTTTGGCCGTCAAGCATGGTACTTGCACACTTCATTTCTGACTATGACACACAGTCAAAGCGAATACTGGAAGTTGGCTGCGGCATCGCGCTTTCCAGCTTGTTACTCAACAAACAATGTGCGGATATCACCGCAACAGACTACCACCCTGAAGTGCATAAGTTTTTACAGCGGAATGCCCAACTGAATGACGACAACCTGATTGCATTTGAACAAGCAAACTGGTCGGATAAAAACGACAGCCTGGGCCTCTTTGACCTGATAATAGGCAGCGATCTATTATATGAAGATGAGCACGTTCAATTGCTGGCAGATTTTATTGCAGGACATTCCAAGCCTAACTGCCAGGTCATCATTGTTGACCCCGGGCGCGGCAGAAAGAATAAGTTAAGCAACTTATTGGCGGAGTCCGGCTTTTCGTCTACCCAACTGAAACCCACTCATACAGACTACCTCGATAACGACTTCAAAGGGCATATTCTAGTATATGAACGGTGACCAAGCACATAGCTGCCCCTCCCTTACCCAAAACTACCCAAGCACCTGAAGTAATACCTCAGGTGCTTTCAGGTTACCCCCATTTACTCGTACTGGATGGAGTGCCACTAAACACGCCACATACAGAATTGATTATTTTTTGCTGGTGCTCAGCAACCATACCATCCAGTCTGGCAACGTCATTCAACATATCGACAAGCGTGTCCTTCATATCGGGTGTCAGAGAATCCAAGCATGGAGCAAGTATACTCTTTACGGATTCGTGCAGGTTAATCTCATTCTTGACCATGTGGGCTGATGAAGCAAAAAGAGAAGCAGCATTTTCATTGCTAAGATGGAAATGTCTAACAAACATGTCAACCACTTGTGCTTTCTGATCCGAAGTAATTACTCCTTCTTGCGTTAAAGTACCAACGATGAGCACTGCAGCGGCTTCCATTGGTTTCTCAAGATTAAAGAGCGGCTTAGCACCGTAGAGCTTCTCCCAACGCCGACGCCTGGCCCAGGTAAAGGGATTGAAAGAGTTAATATCCACTCCCGAATTATGTAGAGAATGCAGAGCCCAGACAAGGCCAGCGATAGCAGTAAGTACTCCAATAATAATGTGCATAGATCTATTCTCAATTATTGATTAAACCATAATATTATGACGCTCAGAACTCGAAGTCGTACAATATATCGGCCACAGATAGAAGCCTCGCATAAGGTGCATTAAGCCAGCCACCCAAACAATCTCAATTTCTGCACTGGTCACGAAAACTGCCAGCTAAATCTGGCTAATTACTCGAGCATTGACTTGCAGAGTTAATTTTCAAGAAAACTCTTAAAATATATACCACCAAAGATATTAATTACCAATAGTGACAGCCAGAATAAAACACTATGGTACCTTAACAGCTTTCTATGAATAAAATGATTAGCTTCATTTGCTTTAAGATAACTCTCCCAGCCACAGCAGCCCTTTAGTGAGTGAAGATCGAATACATCCTCCAAATGTCTGATGTATTTACCGGAAAACTTCACAGCGCCGTCTTGAGCTATATACTTTAGACACATAAACAAAACGAACACCGTCGGCATCCAAACAAGATACGTGCTAACAAGTTCATCATCTAAATTGGGTATAATCCATGCCCATAACCCACCAGTTATAATTGCGCCATAGCGCATGTCTTCTTCAATCCTCTGAAGACGCTGAAGCACATCATTTCGTCGCACTTCAAAATCAATAAGAAGCATATCTTTCTTGTAGTTATCCATAAGCCTAACCCTCTAGACAAATTGCTACTTACCCAATAACGAGCCTGCAGAAAACTCCTGCGAATTGTGGAACCATTCATAGTCTCAGATATTTGGTTACGAGCACGCCACCTAAATCGTTGAACTACAGCAACCAGAATATTTTAATTATCACGGCAATACCCCTGCATACAGACATCAGGATAGGTGCGAAGTACCGGTGGAAGCGTCTGCTCAGCAATTTAATATACATTACCTAAAGACCAAGAAACTCAATTATCGCGCCGTTCACGGTTTGGGGATTCTCAATGTTAACCCAATGGGCTGCATCGTCAACTTCGATTACCTTTGTATTGGGAACGAGTAACTTAGCCTTAATCGAATTTTCAAATGGGAAGCTTATATCTTGCTTGCCCCATATGAAAATATTAGGTTTATTTAACCTTCCGAAGGCTGACCAACCTTCAGTGTAATCTCTAACGGGAGAGTTACGCATTGTAGAAAGTGCAACCCTTCCGAAAGAAGGGAGAGATGCATACTCGGACCAACGATCGATAGCCCATTGGTGAGCAATTGGGTCATGCAGATATGCTTTGACAATCGGCTCAACTATTTGCTTGCCAAAAATCCCGAAAATCACATCAGGAAGAAATGGTAGCGCTAAAAAAGCTTCTGCATTTCCACTGTCACCGGGCCAACCGGCAGGGCCGATGAACACAACTTTCTCTACCTGATCAGGATAATGTAATGCGTAATCAGCCGCTATGACACTACCAAACGACGCACCAGCCAGATATACAGCACCATCACCGGTTAAGCTTATAATTTCGGAAAGCTGATTCCTAAAGTCTGCCAATTCATAGTTTATCAACGGCCTATCAGATAAGCCTCGCCCCCAAAGGTCATAAGTTACAACTTTAAACCCAGCATTCACTAGCTCAGATACATTAGGATCCCATGATTCCAAATATCCATTAAATGCGTGAATAAGAACTACGGTTTTACCTTCTCCTGAAATGCGGTAGCGGGTAATACCTGTTTGACCCTCGTGAAAGCGATCAAGTGGTTCTGCTCGAAGCTCCTCATTTACGGAAATTTGTTTACCAGACTCAATTGAAAATACTGTAATTCCGGCTATTGTGATAAGGAATATCGCAAAAATCCCTTTCTTCATAAGTAGTACCTACTACATTTTACATTTACATTCTCGTACAGCGTAGGCCATAGGCCGGAGCGACAGATAATGCATTTGTTATGTCCATATATTAGCGTTTCAAACTGATACTAACTTGCGCTATCGCCATAAACAACTGTGCAGTTTTTGTTGGCCGGAAAATACCACAAACCTGTCTCTCCAGTTAGCTCTACATTATTGATTTTCCCAGCATCTGCTGCTGTGATTATTGATCCGTCCCCATATATAGGTAGAATAAAAAATAGATTCCAAGTACAAGCCTCGCCTCTTTTTCTAGTTTGAAGCTCTTTGAAATCAATATTGTTAATCCCAACGACATTACCATCAGCATATCTCAATGTTCTAGCCAAGTCTTTTGTAACCGTAGCACAGCCCGTGGCCAGCAAAACAATCATAAGAACCATGATCTTCTTCATCACTATCTCCTTAGTCAGAGCTAGTGATTCTAGATATCGGGCACATTAAAGATATCAAAACCAATCGAGTATTATGGTTTAAAACCTTAGGTATCAATACTTGATACACATCAATCTTTTCACATTATGAAAAACTATTCTGAGTTCCGTGTCTATATCCACGTTCCAGCTGCGCATAACGGATTACTAAGCTGCTCGGCAGAGCGGAAGCAGCATATGATAAAGTTTCGTAGCAAATCATACGTTGATGGAGCTGAGCTGGGGACCTTGGTCAAATTATTATAACTAAGTCCCTTGCAGCGTATCGCTTTTAGATGCTGGATCGAGCACAAGCCTTATGATGAATCCACATATTTACAGGCGCTTAAAGAACGGAAGTCGCCGCTATTAAATCACGCTCTGACAACTTGAGTTTTACTTGCTGTCCACCTCAGGGCGTGTTGTTAAATGCTAGGCCCAAAAAGCGTGCCTAGCACACCAACAACCATGAGCCAATAACCAACCCTGTAGAAATTGGCTGCAAACGTACTCATATTTCCAGTCCCAAACGATATCAGGTACCCTTTCTTTACCATAGCTAGCTTAGACATCAAGAACAGAGAAAATCCGACTATAGAAACCACAAAAAACCGGGGTTCATGAACAACCCCATTATATATGTTCAGAACAGCTAACCAAATTACGGCACCCAAGAGCCCTATAATTGCCACCTTAGAAATAGATGAAGGCATATTTTCGCTAAACATACTCTCCCTCTTTGCTGTAAGTGTTCCAAGCTATTATTGGGAGAAAGGACAGGATTCGAACCTGTGTCCGGCATATACCAGAGAGCGCTCCCTTTCGGGCGACGCCCACCTTCAGCCACTCAGTCACCTTTCTCATTCTCTTCGACATCAGAATCAAAGTTATCTAGAAACGGACTCAATATCCGATCACATTTAACGAACCTGTAGAAAAACTATCACACAAAACCACTTATCCACAGCCCAAATAATGCTTTGACTACCCGATCATAAACCATCCAAAGCGTTTAACATAATACAAAGTTGCACCGGCTTATTGGCTCATCAATGTGGATAACTAGCTTGCCATTGACGCTCCATAACGCATGATCTTTTCAATATTCTGGATCATACAGAACAATTGCCATTGACCCTGCACTTTCGCTTTACCCCGCAAACTGAATCGGTTTAACCGTTTGTTCGCCGTAAGATTACCAAACACTGGTTCCACCACCGACATGCGATGGCCATAGATTTCCTTGCCACGCTTACTGTCGATGCGTCGTTTCATCCAATCGGTGGCACTGGGTTTCGTTTTTAGGGTGAAGCGCACCTGTCGACCGTTGCCCTTTCCGTCATCCGCCGCCGACGGGTTGTGCATACACTGCGAGTTCTGCGGACAGTGACGACAATCCGTTAAGCGGCCTTCAAAGTTAAACTGCGTATGACCGTGGGCATCCATCTTTTCACTGCGCAACCACATCGCATTTCCTGCGGGGCAAACACAGGTTTTGCTGGTGGCATTAAACCAAAAGCGACTAGCAGGATAGATCTCTCCCCGCCCTGCTGTCCCAGGATGGCGAGGACCATGCTTTTGTTTCTGACCCCCCAAGCGCTTGTCCCTCAAACGGAACTGGTTGTCAGGCACATACGCATCAATCCCATTACCGTTAAGATACTGCATGTTATCTTCGCTGGCATAACCGGTATCGGCCGTGACGATGGTACCGTCTTGATAAATATTGTCACTAAGCCCCAACCGCTGATAGCGTTCTCGAATCCCCTCCAGCATGGGTCGCAGCGTATGGTATTCCTGGCCTTCACCAAACGCCCTCGCTTCCACAATGATCTGGTGCTTTTTATCCACTGCCGCAATCCCGTTGTAGCCCTGGAACGTACCCTTATTGCTGGTGATCTTAGCCGATTCGTTGTCAGTAATATTACTCTTCACTTCCTTGCGCTGTTTCGCCTTGCCCATCCGTGGACTGGCTGTCTTTAGGAATTGATCGATCTTGTTGAAGGCCTTGTCCAGGGTAGTAATGCTCTTTTCCAAACGTCGCGCTCGTTCTTTATCATCGCTTCGGCGGCGATCCAGTTTTTTGTGCTCTTTAATGCAGTGGCGGATTTTTTTGCGAATCTTGTCGCGCTTCAGCTTTAACTCGTCCAATGTACCCGACCATTCCTTGGCCGCATTGCTGGGCAGTTTGCAGCCATCAATGGCGAACAGTTCATTACCGATCAGGCCTTCTTGATCACATATTAGTACAATCTGTTCAAATAAGGCTTCTATGGATTCCGGGTAGCTGCTGACAAAGCTGGCGATGGTGGTGAAATGCGGCACCGTATCGCACGACAATGCCTTGAAAATGATATTGGTCTCACAGCACCATTGGATCTCGCGACTGGAGGTAATACCCTTGGAATACGCAAACAGAATAATCTTCAGTAAAATGGCGGGATCGTATGCCGGACGGCCCCCTCCGTCATTCTTGTACTGGGGATGAAAGACGCTAAGATCCAAGCGCTCATCAATCAGATAATGTATCGCGTGTTCGAAGGTTCCGGGTTGTAACTGTTCTTCGAAATTGATCACAACCATAGACGTCTGGTTGTAATCATAGGACTTGAATTTAGCCATGGCGCTTGCTCCTGAAGAGGTAGCTCATTTTATCAAAAAACCGCCATTTTTCAGAGTTTTTCTACAGCCTCAACGCCCCAATCACCGGGCCAGCGGAGTGGAGCGATTTTTGTGGTATAAAGGAGCGAAGCGACACCACAAACAATTGCGCAACGTAGCTGGCTCCGCGTGCATTGGATTGTTATGCATTCACCTAATTTTTAGTTGATATTAAGCTAATCTGGAACGACTACGTTAATAACGTAATTACGATCCGCTTCATTGTGGCACAAATCATCACCGTCATCGTAGTTTTCATCCGTTTCTTCATAACCTTCAGGTTCAGTAACCATAACTCTTAAATTAAAACTATATTCGCCCAACTCCACGGGTACGCCATATAATTCAGCGACCCTAGAAAATTGATCCGTCCGAAGCTCCAATCCGACAGGAAGAACCCCTGATATATCAAAATCATACTGATACCAGGAGTCATTAGATTCACGGACTATACTGACCTTAATCTCCTGTGAATAAACCTCATTCAAATAAGCTATAGGTAGCGATTTGATATCAAATTCAGGTTTATCATTGTCAATACAATCAAAAGCCTCATCCAACAATATATCGCAACCAGAAAAAATCAGAGTAAAAAACAGAATAACAGTTCGCATAATTCTTCTTAATTAAAATTTACTTTTCTAAATGAGCACTGCCGTGCATAACGCCAAAATCACTGGCACAGTGGAGCGGAGAAATTTTTATGGTATAAGAGCGAAGCGACACCATAAAAATTGCGGAGCGTAACTGTGTCCACGTGCATTTTTTTGTTATGCATATGTTGCACTT
>NZ_RCHM01000008.1:0-1287 GCF_003671475.1 Ketobacter sp. GenoA1
TTCAGCTTTACATGAAGTGGTACAACGAAATTCGGTCACATTCGTCCATTGGGTATTTATCACCAGTGGAATATGAGTGTAGTATTTGATTTAACAAAGCGGTGTGCGCAAAAGTGGGTGAGGTTTCCCCAACTACGCGCCGCAAACTTGTGGTTTGCTGCGCAAACTTTACCACAAGCTTGCTCTGCTCCGTTGGGCCGGTAAGCAAGGCGTTAAATGGTGCTACGTAGTTTGATTTTTTTGAATAGGTATTCGGTTTTGCCGGATAGTGTTATGGATGGGCGGTGGCAATAAAGTTTGTGGAAGCGGGTAGTGAGTCCAAGTTGTCTGGCTTTACCAGTCTTGAGTATCGTAAGCGCTTTATTCTGATTTATCGGCTGCGTAGATTGCGTGGTTTCTAAAAGGTTTAATGTGGAGTTGAAGGTCGCCTAATTTACTGTTCGTTCTTCGTGGCTGTAGCAGGTGCATTGGTGGGGGCAATTACGGTATTCTAATTGTCATGTTCGTTGAGTTTAGGGTGGCGCGCTCGCGCCACAACGCGGTTGTTGGCAGGTTGGTTCCAGCACCGTTTTAACTATCCGGTCAACGCGGACCCAGCTACGCCGCACCAACATGTGGTCGCTTCGCTTCTACCACATGTTGGCACAACGCAGCTGGGCCGGTTACCTCAGCGTTAAATGGCGCCCTGTAGTTTGATTCTTTTTAAGAGATATTCGGCTTCGCCGGATCGCTTTAAGGTTGGGTAGTGGTATTGCAAATCTGGGTTGCTTCTAGTGATTATGTTCGTCGAACACTACTAGCATTGGTTATCGCAATCGTATTATCCCAGCAGGTCTAAAGCGTAGAATTGATAGTTTTAAATAGGTTTAGCAGGCTGTTGACGGTCGACCATCAAACTGTACGTTCTTCGTGGTTGTAGTGGGGTGTATTGGTGGTTGCAATTACGGTATTCTAATTGTCATGTTCGTTGAGTTTAGGGTGGCGCGCTCGCGCCACAACGAGGTTGTCGGTGAGTTGGTACCGGCACCGTTTTAACTATCCGGTCAACGCGGACCCATCTACGCCGCACCAACATGTGGTCGCTTCGCTTTTTACCACATGTTGGCACAACGCAGCTGGGCCGGTTACCTCAGCGTTAAAATCGCGGTTGGTTTTGATAACTAAATTTGGATTTGGCTTCGCCTGATAGATCTTTGGCAGTGGCAATATAAAATGAAGCGCGGGCTAGTTTTTTCAGTTTGCCCTGGCTCTACCACTCGGAAATATCGAGTCTGCACTTGGGTGGTG